>JAKQHE010000261.1 GCA_029573155.1 bacterium | reverse complement strand
CTCAAGAAGGTCGCTCTCCAGCGGCGCGGACTCGTGCTCGTGACCGGCACCACCGGGTCGGGCAAATCGACGACGCTCGCCGCGATGATCGAGCACATCAACGCGAACCGCACCTGCCACATCGTTACCATTGAGGATCCCATCGAGTTCCTGATACGCGACAAGAAATCGATCGTGAACCAGCGCGAGGTCGGACTCGACACCCGCAGTTTCTCGCGGGCGCTCCGGTCGGCGCTCCGACAGGATCCCGATGTCATCATGGTCGGCGAGATGCGCGATCTCGAGACGATAGAGATAGCCCTCACCGCCGCCGAGACCGGGCATCTGGTCCTCTCGACGCTCCACACGCTCGATGCCGCCGAAACGGTCAACCGCGTCGTCGGCGCCTTCCCGACCCACCAACAGTCGCAGATACGTCAGCAACTCGCGTCGGTCCTCACCGCCGCCGTCTCACAACGCCTCCTCAAGAACAAGGACGGTCGCGGCCGCGTCCCGGCGGTGGAGGTCCTCCTGAACACCTCGCTCGTCAAGGAGATCGTGCTCGACCTGTCGCGGCTCAAGGAACTGCCCGGCATCATCGAGCGCGGCCACACCAATTACGGCATGCAGTCGTTCGACCAATCGATATACCAACTGTTCCGCGACGGTCACATAACCCAGAAGGAGGCGCTCGACAACGCCACGAGCCCCGACGACCTCGTCCTGCGCATGAAGGGGGTCGCGATATCGGGCGACGGCGACTGGAGCGCGTTCGACGACAAGGGGAACCAGTTCGGCCAGAAGGTCGAGAAGAACGCATCGGTCGATTCGAAGACGATAGATGACGAGTTCGAACTCGGCTGACACTGCCGCCTGCCTCCGGCGGGCGCTGTCGCTTCTGGCGCGGCGCGACCATTTCTCCACCGAACTGGTGGATAAACTCGTCGAGAAAGAGTTCTCTCGCGAAGATGCGCAGACGGCGCTGAATAAACTCCGGGAACTGCGCTATCTCGACGACCGGCGCATCCTTGAGGCCTATGCCGCCGAGATGAAACGGCGTAAAAAAGGATTCCTCTTCTTCTGCAAGAAACTCATCGAGAAAAAGGCGCGGTCACTTTTTTCCGACCGCGAACTGCGCGAGGTCTACACCGTCGCCGAGGAACGGGCGATAGCCAAAGCGCTCGCCGCAAAGATGCGCTGGGACCGGAACGAAGCGCGGCGGCGCCTCGCCACGCGCGGCTTCTCGGCCGACGCGGCAAATGGTTGACAAACCTTTCCCGCCCCGTTAGAATCGCCTCCGTTCGGAATCTGAACTTTTTGTGGAGGAATATCCATGCTTGACCTGAAACACATCCCATCGGTTGACCCCGAGATCGCGAAGATCATCGAGGAGGAGGCGGAGCGGCAGGAGTTCGGCCTTGAACTCATCGCCAGCGAGAACTTCACCTCGAAGGCGGTGATGGAGGCGCAGGGATCCATCCTGACCAATAAATACGCCGAAGGCTACCCCGCCAAGCGCTACTACGGCGGCTGCGAAGTGGTCGACAAGGCGGAACAACTGGCCAAGAAACGGGCATGCGAACTGTTCGGCGCCGAATACGCCAATGTTCAGCCCCACAGCGGATCGCAGGCCAACATGGGCGTCTATTTCGCGGCCTTGAAGCCGGGCGACACCATCCTCGCGATGAACCTCGATCACGGCGGCCACCTGACCCACGGGAGCCCGGTCAACTTCTCGGGCAAACTCTACAAGATAGTTCCCTACGGCGTCTCCAAGGAGACCGGCCGCATCGATTACGACGAACTGGAACGGCTCGCGGTCGAACACAGACCGCAGATGATACTCGCCGGCGCCTCGGCCTACCCACGCACCCTCGATTTCCCGCGGTTCCGCGCCATCGCCGACAAGGTGAAGGCCTACTTCGCGGTCGACATGGCCCACATCGCGGGGCTCGTCGCCACCGGCCACCACCCGAGCCCGGTCCCCTACGCCGACTTCGTGACGACGACCACCCACAAGACGCTCCGCGGCCCGCGCGCCGGGCTCATACTCGCCAAGAAGGAGTTCGAGAAGATACTCAACTCGGCCGTCTTCCCCGGCATGCAGGGCGGCCCGCTCATGCACATCATCGCCGCCAAGGCGGTCTGTCTCAAGGAGGCGATGAGTCCCGAGTTCAAGACCTATCAGGGGCAGGTGCTGAAGAACGCCGCCGCGATGGCCGACGAGTTCACGAAACTCGGGTATAACCTCGTGTCGGGCGGCACCGACAACCATCTGATGCTCGTCGACCTGCGCAACAAAGGGAAGACCGGCAAGATCGTTCAGAATGTACTCGACCTCGCCCACATCACCGTCAACCGCAACATGGTCCCGTTCGACACCGAGAGCCCGTTCGTCACGAGCGGCATCCGCGTCGGTGCCCCCTTCATCACGACCCGCGGCCTCAAGGAGGACGACGCGCGTCTAGTGATCCGGCTGATGGACAAGGTCATCATGGCGATCAAGACCAACGAGATACCGAAGGGCGGCGTCGACGAGACGGTCGTCCCGAAGGCGGTGCTCGACGAGGTGACCGCCGAGGTGAAGAAGATCTGCAACAGATTCCCGCTGATACGGAAGTGAGCATGACCCCCTCCACCCGGCCTCCCCGCCCCTCGTGGGACGAGTATTTCATGGAGTTCGCGCGGCTCGCCGCGCGGCGTTCCTCCTGCCTGCGGCGCAGTGTCGGGGCGGTGCTCGTCCGCGACAAGCGGGTGCTCGCGACCGGGTACAACGGCGTGCCGACCGGCATCACCCACTGTAGCGAGACCGGCTGTCTGCGCGAGAAACTCAAGGTGCCGTCGGGTGAGAGGCATGAACTCTGCCGCGGACTCCACGCCGAACAGAACGCCATCATACAGGCGGCCCACCATGGCATATCCATCGAGGGTTCGACCCTTTACTGCACGACCCACCCCTGCATCATCTGCACCAAGATGCTCATCAATGCCGGCATTGTCGGCGTCGTCTACGCCGAAGGATACGCCGACGAGCTGTCGGCCGAGATGCTCAAGGAATCGGGGATAACCATTAAAAGATACGAGGACGGGGCGTTATGAAGTGTCCGTTCTGCGGCAGCGACGAGGACAAGGTCATCGACAGCCGCGCCATCAAGGACCTCGCCGAGATACGCCGACGACGCGAATGCATCACCTGCGGCCGCCGCTTCACCACCTACGAGCGGATAGAGGAGGTGATGCCGCAGGTCGTCAAGAAGAACGATGTGCGCGAACCCTTCGACCGCTCGAAGATACGACGGAGCATCGAGATCGCCTGCCGCAAGCGGAGCATATCGCAGGAGCAGATCGAACAGATGGTCAAGGAGATAGAACGGACCGTGCAGGAACTCGACCGGCGCGAGATATCGTCGCAGGTCATCGGTGAACAGGTCATGAAGCATCTCCGCAAGATGGACAAGGTCGCCTATGTCCGGTTCGCGAGCGTCTACCGCGAGTTCAAGGATGTCGACGACTTCATCGATCAGGTACAGGAACTCGGCAAGGACGCCCGTAAGTGATCTCACCGGAGCGGGGGCTAACGGCATGACCTCTTCCCGCGCTGTCATCGCGGTCGGCATGAGTGGCGGCGTCGACTCATCGGTCGCCGCGGCCCTGCTCGTCGCGGCGGGACATCGTGTCGTCGGCGTCACGATGGCGATATGGGACGGTTCGACCGCGGTCGCCGAGGGGTCGAAGCACGCCTGTTTCGGCCCGGGCGAGGAGGAGGAGATAGCGACCGCCGCCCGCGTCGCGGAGCGGATCGGCATCCCGTTCCATGTGATAGACCTCCGGCAAGAATACCGCGCCGAGGTGCTCGACCATTTCCGGCGCGAATATCTCGCCGGGCGGACCCCGAACCCCTGCGTCCGCTGTAACCACCTCATGAAATTCGGCTTTCTCCTCGAACGGGCGCGCGCGCAGGGGCTGTCGTTCGACCGTTTCGCGACGGGTCATTACGCCCGTGTCGTTCCCGGCGCCGATCGCCTGTTCCTGAAAAAAGCGTACGATACTGCGAAGGATCAGAGTTATTTTCTGCAGTTCCTGACCCGTGACCAGTTGGGGAGCGTGCTGTTCCCGCTGGGCGAAAAAACAAAGGGCGAGGTACGCGAAACGGCGCGGCGACTCGGCCTGCCGGTCGCGGAGAGGCCCGACAGTCAGGATTTCATCGCGGGCGACTACGGGATACTCTTCTCGCCCGAAGAGGCGCCGCCCGGCGATATCGTGAACGAAAAGGGGGCGCTGCTCGGCCGCCACCGCGGCATCGTGCACTACACCGTCGGCCAACGGCGCGGGCTCGGGGTCGACGGCGGGAAACCGCTCTATGTGACCGCCATCGACGCCCGCAACAATCGCATCGTCGTGACCGACAAGGATCATCTCTTCGGACGGGGACTGGTGGCCGGTCAGGTGAACTGGCTGGGGATGGACCGGCCCGACCGCCCGTTCCGGGCCCATGCCCGCATACGGCAGAAACACTCCGAGGCGCCGGCGACGGTGATCCCTCGCGACGACGGCACGATAACGGTGCGGTTCGACGAACCGCAGTTGTCGATCACCCCGGGACAGGCGGTGGCGCTGTACGCGGACGATACGGTGCTCGCCGGTGCGACCATCTCTCAGAGAACAGACGAGGGAGCCGATACATGAAACGGATCTGCTGGGGATTCTGCCTGATCCTTTTAGCCGCAATGCCGCTCGCGGCCGATGGACCGGAACAGCCGCAGGGACCGGAGAAGGACCGGCCTGCCGCGGAAGAAAAGGGCGACGAGCCGGTCGCCGACGGCGGTCGGGTCTACCTCAAGGTGGGCGGCGGCCTGCTGTTCGACGAGCGGCGCGTTGTCGTCGAGCCGGCCTTCGGGTTCGGCTACCGCTACACGCAGGGCGCATTCGCGGTCGATCTGTCGGTATTCAACGAAACGATCGGCCCCACCGTCGACTACGCCGGCTATAAGGAAGAGCAGGAATACGAGCGCAACGCCCTGCGCATCACGATGTCCCGCTGGATCGGGCTATCCTTCCTGTGGGTCGCCGAGCCGCGTGCATGGAACAGTTTCTTCGCTGGCGGCGGGCTCGCGATAGAGACGCTCGACCTCGAACTGGCGAGCGAGTCGTCGTCGCAGACCGGGCTCGGCGTCACTCTCGTCGCCGGCTGGGAATTCCTCCGCGACCGGACGGTGATACTCTTCGCGCAGGCGGAGGTCGATCTTCCGTGCTATACCGCGCGGTTCTATGGCGACCGCTTCTGGGTCCCGTCCATCGTATTCGTCATCGGCGCCGGTCTCTAACGCCGGAGCGACCGCCGGTCCCCGAAAACCTTGACAGCCCTTGAGAGATAGGTAATATCGGCAACCATTGGTGCCCAGGTAGCTCAGTCGGTAGAGCGAGGGACTGAAAATCCCTGCGTGGGCAGTTCAATTCTGTCCCTGGGCACCAGTATTTCCTCAAAAGACCTTTTTCCGTGACCGCTTTGCAATGCGCATCGCTTCGTGGTATGGTGTTTCCGTCCCGATCACCCGTGCAGGGAGGCACCGATGAAGCGACAGATAGTGGCGCTCCTTATGTTCCTGACGGCGACGACCGCCGCGGCAGGCGACATCCCCTGGTCGAACACCGATACCGGCGCGATAGCCGAGCGCATCCCCGAACTGTCGGGGTTCTCCGTTGACGGCGTTGCGGTCGACCTCCCCCGGCGCCTCCTGACGGTACGCCTGACTCTCCCGGCCTCTCTTACGCTCGATGAACGCATCCTCGACGAGATGAACCGTCTCCTCGTCAGCATGCTCGCGCAGAAGAAACTGCCGTTCCGGACGCTCGTCATACTGGCGCGCCGCACCGGCCAGACCGAGTGGCGCGACATCCGCTCCCTGCTCCCGACACTCCCGCCGGTGCCGCGCAAGGAGCACGAACCGGTCGCCTCAGAACCTAATCCGTACCTCGGTTTCCCGAGATCGGGCACGACCGGCACCGCCGGGGCGCTCGCCGGGAAGACGGTCTATCTGAGCGCCGGTCACGGCTGGTACTACAACGGGAGCGCATGGACGACCCAACGCGGCAACACGGTCGGCATCGTCGAGGATCTTTCCAACACCGAGATCATATCCTACTACCTCGCTCCGATGCTCCGGAACGCTGGCGCTCTCGTCTTCACGGCGCGGGAAAGCGACCGCAACGCCGTGTCGGTCACGGTGGATGACGCTGACGCGACCAACCTGCCGGCGAACGGGGCTTACGAGGAATCGGACGGGTGGACCGAATCGACCGGTACCGGCTGGGGACGGCTGACAACGCCGTTCGCGACCGGCGACGCCCCCTTTTCGGCGGGCCATTACCGCGTGACCGAGCCAGCGACCGGTCGCTGGGCGCGCTGGACACCGAATCTGCCGACCGGCGGACGCTATCAGATATTCGTCTCTTTCCGCCCCATGAGCGACCGCGCTCCGACGGCGCGCTACGAGGTGCGCCACGCCGGCGGCATGACGACGGTCGTCGTCGACCAGCGGCATCACGGCAACACCTGGTTCCCGCTCGGCGAATTCACCTTTTTCGGCGGCTACAGCGTCGATAAGGGGTCGGTCACCCTCCTCGCCGATACGACGGCGGGCGGGTCGTATGTCATCGCCGACGCGGTCCGGTTCGGCGGCGGGACCGGTATCATCGACCGCGACGGCGGTGTTTCAGGAAGACCGCGCTGGGAAGAGGCGGCACGCTACCACGCCCAACTGCTCGGCGCTCCCGCGACCGTTTACGACACCTCCGATACCGACAATTCCGACGATGTGACCACCCGATCGCGCTGGGCGGCGTGGGAGAACGAGTCGGGCTGGGACGATAGCGTATTCATCTCATGGCATTCGAACGCCTACAACGGTAACGCGCGCGGCACCTCGACCTATGTCTACGGGCCGAACGACCCCGGCACCGGCTGGGAACCGGCGGCGCAGGAGGGAAGCGAGGAACTCGCGACGCTTCTCCACAACGGCGTGGTCGCCGCCCTGCGTGACGGATGGGACGCCGCATGGCCCGTGTCGGGCTCCGGACTTTACAGCGCGTGGTTCGGCGAACTCAATCCCAGTTACAACAACGAGATGCCCGCCTGTCTCATCGAACTCGCGTTCCACGACAATACGACCGACTCGAACGCCCTACGCGACCCGCGCTTCCGGCTCATCGCGGCCCGGGCCGCGACGCAGGCGGTGATACAGTACTTCGCCGACCGCGACACGCTGGAGGCGGTCTATCCGCCCGACACGCCGCGGATGGTGCGGACGACCGCGATCGGGCCGCACGAGGCGATCATATCGTGGGAGGCGCCGCCCGATTCCCCGCGCACCCTCTACGGTGATGCGCCTACCGGCTACATCGTCCAGCGAAGCGCCGACGGGTTCGCGTTCGATGACGGCGTCGAGGTCGAGGGAGCGACCTCGTTCACGGCACAGGACCTGTATCCCTACTCCGTCGACTATTTCCGGGTGATCGCCTACAACGACGGCGGTCGCTCCTTCCCCTCGCCGGTCGTCGCGGTGCGTCCGAAAAGCGACGGGGCGCAGGTGCTCATCGTCGACGGCTTCGAGCGACTCGACCGTGGTCTGCTCGTCTCGCAGGACCTTTCTTCCTACGGTCTCGGTGCCGTCATGCGGATGTTCCTCGAGCGGATGAACACCTTCGACTATGTCCGCGCCCACGCTCTGGCACTCAGCGACCTTTCCTATTCGTTCGATTCGGTGCAGAAAAGCGCCCTCGAGACCATCGATCTCACTGTGTACGACGCGGTGCTTTGGTTCACCGGCGAACAGTCGACCGCCGATGTGACGGTAACCCCGGCCGAACAGACGCACCTGTGCGACTATCTCGACGGTGGCGGGATACTCTTCATCTCCGGCTCCGAGTACGGGTGGGACCTTTACCACATGGGCGACGCGACCGATCAGGCCTTTTTCACCGACTGTCTCGGACTCTCGTATCTGGGCGACGATGCCGGGACCTATCAGGCGGCGACCGTCACCGGCGGCGAGGATGTGTTCAACGGCTCGCTCTCGTTCGACGACGGCTCTTTCATCTATAATGCGGATTACCCCGACCTCATCGAGGCGGCGGGCGACGGCATCACCTTCCTCGGTTACGGTGACGGCACCGGCGGCGGCGCGGGGGTCGTCACCGGCGGTGACCGGAAGGTCGCGGCGCTCGGATTCCCTTTCGAGACGATACTCGACGCCGACACGCGGCGGACGCTTCTGGGCGGCATCTTGGCTTGGTACGACCTGACGGCTCTCGAGGAGCCGGTCGACGAGGATGTGATCGAGAGCGACAACGAAATCTCCGACGACCACGCGGCACCGGTCGATGACGGGGATGCCGACCCCGACTATGGCGGCGGGTGCGCCGAAGGCGATTATTCCTTCAGCGATGAAGATGCAACGGTCGTCGATGAAACGACGGTTGATGAAGACACCGTATTTTCTGATGATCAGTCGGATCAGTCGGATCAGCCGGATCAGGCCGACCAGCCGGATCAGACCGATCAGCCGGATCTGTACGGCCTCCCCGACGAAACGACGGTCGACGAACTGATCATCGGTGAAGACAGCGACACTGCAAAAGGTTCTTCAAGCGGTTGCGGCTGTTCGGTGATCTAGGTCAGAAGTACAGTTCGTATTCCTGCGGCGTCGGCGCGTTGTAGACATGGGTCGCCTCGTCGCGTTTTATCTTTATCCACAGGTCGAGCAACTGTTCCGGGAACGCGGGGAGCAGGTACCGGCGGTCCTTCTGCAGGCCATCGAGCACGAGGTTGAGATCGAGCGGGAACGACTTCTCGTTCTTCATGTCGGAGAAACCCAGTTTCACCGGATCGGCTTTGCGCCGGATACCGTCGATCCCCGCGAGCACCATCGCCGCAAGCATATAGTAGGTATTCGCCGTCGCGTCGCCGGTACGGAACTCTATGCGAACATCCTTTCCCTTCAGGTAGCCGGGGATGCGGATCGCCGCAGCGCGCGAGGCCTTCGCGAAGGTCGCGTTGACCGGAGCCTCGAAGCCCGGCACGAGCCGTTTGTAGGAGTTGGTCGACGGGTTGGTGAGCGCGAGAAGCGACCCGGTCAGCGAATGTTCGAGTATGCCGCACAGATACGAATGGGCGAGCGGACTCAGGTTATACAGAGCCTTGCCGGGGAAGAGCGACTCGCCGCCCTTTTCGAGGAACTGGTGGACATGCATGCCGGAGCCGGCGACCTTGTAGATCGGTTTGGGCATGAAGGTGACGAACAGGTTGTGCTCGCGCGCGGCGCTCTTGATGATCCACTTGGCGAGCGTCACCCCGTCGGCCGCCTCGAGGAGCGGCAGGAAGTTGAGTTCTATCTCCAGTTGCGCGGCGCCGACCTCGTGGTGGTGGTACTTCACCGGGATGCCGATCGCCTCCATCGTCGCGACCACCGTATTGCGAAGCGCGAAATGACGGTCGTCCGGCGGCTGGCGGTGATAGCCGCGGTGGATGCCGAAACGGGGCTGGTCGTAGTATTCCTCGCCGATCCCCTCGGGACTCTGCACCTTGTAATAACTGTGTCCGAAATCGGTCGCGTAGGAGACCTCGTCGAACACATAGAACTCCAATTCCACAAGCATTTTGGCGGTGTCGGCGATCTTCTGCTTTTTCAGGTGATCGAGCGTGGCGCGGACCACATTGCGCGGATACTGCGCGAAGGGTCTTCCGTCGGTCGTGACCACAGCACACAAGCAGCGAAGCACCTTTTTGTCCTGCACCATGCCGACAAAGCCGGTCGCAAGGTCGGGGACCGCCACCATGTCGGAATCGTGGACCTTCGCGAAGCCGAAGTTCGAGGCATCGAAACCGATCCCCTCGTTGAGGACCTTCTTGGTGATGTATCCTTTCGGTATCGTGACATGGCGGATACTGCCGTAGATGTCGAGCATCAGCAGGTCGAGGAAGTCGATGCCGTCGAGTTTGCCGGTGAATTTTCTGATGTCCATCGTTTCACCTCACCGTGAAAGGGTCGCCTTGATGCCGTAGTGGTCCGAATACTGAACGGTCTTCTCCTTGCCGCTCTTGTCGGTCAGCACGAATCCCGCGTCGAGCACCCGTTCGGCCGAGAGGTTCAGACCGTCGAACGGCGTGAAGAGCACATGGTCCGTTATCGTGTCCTGCGTCCCCGCCGCGGAAAGGACATTGTCGGCACACAGGGTGCAGGCGGGGGCGGCCTCATCCGGCTCGATGAAGGGATTGTAGTAGTAGGCGTAGTAAAGCATCTCGTAGATCGAGGGGTTCTTCGCCTTGATGTCGCGACCGATCGCCGGGCCGGCGGCCAGATCGCCCATGAGAGCGCGCAGGACCGTGCCCTTGCCCGGCGCGAGGTCGATGATCGCTTGCGCCTGCGCCGCCGTCTCGCCCTGCCACGAACCGACAGTTCCTTCGTAGGCCATGTCCGGCACGGCATCGGTGAACTGGGTACAGACGACCTCGATATCGCCGAACAGCGGATGGGTCGCTATCGCATAGATGTAGGCACGCTGATAAAAGAAAGAATCGAACTTCTCGAGTTTCGCCCCTTTGAGCGGCAGGTTGGACAGAAGCAGGAGCCCGTTGTTCCCGTCCTGCGCCATCTCGACCGCTTCCTGCTCGCCCGTACATTCCGCCATGATGCCTGTCAGATCGGCGCTCCCGCTGGAAATGGCGCCGATGAGGCAGTCGCGACATTCGGCTGGGATGCCGGTGATCTCCTCCACACAGTTGGTGAGGAGACAGAGGCCTATAGCCATGACATCGCTGGGGTCGGTCTCGCTACAGTTGCTGAAATAGCACATCGCCATCGGCGTGAGGTCCTCTTCGGTACAGGCTGCCGGTATCGGATCAAGCGCCTCCTGCTTGGTCGTCTTGTAGAAGCGGTACGGGAACACTTCCTTCAGATTCGCGATGATCTCCTTCTGGTCGGCCTCTTTCCACACTTCCTGCAGGCACAGGATGTCGGCACCGGTGTCGTACAGCGCCTGCGGCAACGCCTTCTTGCGATCGGCATAGTTGAGCACCCCCTGCGGGTCGAGCCCGGTGTTGAGGGTAAGGAATGAGACCTCGGTCACGTCGCGCGGCGCGACATTGACATCGTTCTCCATGAACTTTTCGCAGGCGACCGCCGAAACGATCGCGACCAACAGGAACACCGTCGATGATCTGCGCATGTCTTCCTCCTCTCTAGCGTTCTTCCTTATCCTCATAGTATCCGAAAAAAGAAAAAAGAAAGTATTTTTGTGAACTCACGGGATCCCTAGCATCTTGTGCAGTTGCAGTTGGAACCGGACCGGATGGCGCGCCGGGAGAGTGGTAACGAATGCGCCGACCTCGGCGAACCATGCCGAACCCCGCTCGAACACAGGACTCACAAAGGACTCGATGCCTTTCGACGCGACGGCGGGCAACGCGGTGGCCACATGGTCGAGGTCGCGCCGGTCGGCGACGACGAACTTTATCCAGTCCTCGGGGCCGAGGTCCGCCAGTATCTCTTCTTGGAAAGAGGGCTCCCCGGCGGAAGGCATCTTCCAGTCGACCGAAAAAGATACCGACGGGAACCGGCGCTTGAGCGATACGATCGGGAGCGAACCGTTCGTCTCGATGACCACCCGGCGAAGGGGAAGGAGGCGGTCCAACAACTCGGCCACGGCCGTTCCCTGAAGAAGCGGTTCACCGCCGGTGATGCAGGTATCGCGGAGCCCCGACGCGGTCAGTCGGGCGAACGCCTCGGCGACAGAAAGAGGGAACGCCCCGACGCTTCGCGCCGCCTCGTGAGCGTCGCACCACGCGCAGGAAAGGTTGCATCCCGCAAGGCGCAGGAACGCGGTCGGGTAGCCGGCGAAGCGACCTTCGCCCTGTATCGAGGAGAATATCGAATGGACCGATAGCATGACGACCGCCCGATGACCGTGAGGTCATCGTTATACGCGACGGGCCCGGAAAAGTAAAGAGAACTACCGGAGCGCCTCGGCGAGCACCCGCTCGATGAACGAGGCGTACCCGATGCCGTCATGGGAGCAGGCGGCGGCGACCCCGCCGTCGGGCGCGATGCAGGGATTGACATTGACCTCGAGCACCCACGGCATCCCCGCGCCGTCAACACGCAGATCGACCCGCGCGTAACCCGAAAGCCGCAGGTCGCGCCAGCATAGCACCGCGATATCGGCAAGCCGAGCAAGGAGCGGCGCATCCTCAGACGGGAGATCGAATGAGCGCCGCGTGTTCTTGCATTCGAACGAACCCTCGTCCCATTTGGCGCGATAATCCACGATCTTGGGGCGCGTCTCGCCGAAGTCGATGAAGCGTATCTCGGCGGGAGAGAGCACCTGCGGCGCGCCGTTCAGGCCAAGCACCGTGAGGTTGAACTCGCGACCGTCGATGAACTGTTCGGCGAAGTGACGGACACCGTATTCGCGCTCCTTGCGATCGATGAGCGACTGTAGTTCCGTGGCATTCGCAGGTGTGACGATGCTGTCGGGACCGATGCCGAGCGACGCATCCTCGTCTATCGGCTTGACTATGTAGCGCGTACCGGGCTCTACCCGCTCGTGGCGGCCGTGAGCGAAATGACCCGGCGTCGGTATGCCTTTGAGCGCGAGCAATTCCTTCGTGAGCAATTTATCGGTGGTGAGGAACAGGGACTCGGCGGTCCCCCCGGTACGGCGGAACCCCCACTGCTCGAGCATCGCCGGCGCGATATACTGGAGCGCTCCCTTCCCGTCGAACGACTCCACAAGGTTGAACACCGCTTCGGGCCGCAACGCGTCGAGTTCCCGCCTCACGCGGGAAAGGTCGGTGTCGAACACGACCGTCGCATGCGGTCGGCCGAGTTCGTCAAGCGCGCCGGACACCGCGCGTATCTCCGCGATGAGGTCGGCGTCATCGGGACGCGCGTGGGGCGGGATCGGGTTGTGGAGCAGGGCGATGAGCCGGTCGCTCATCGGCGTTCGCGCTCGATACGGCGCAACGCGGAATCCATGATCATGCCGATGAGAGCGCGGTAATCGGTGCCGTTCAATCGCGCGAGGATGGGCAGATCCGAATCTATCGGGTGCAGGCCCGCAAGCGGGTTGACCTCGATGAAGTTGGGCACGCCGTGACGGTCGCACCGCACATCGACCCGACCGCCATCGCGGCATTCGAGCACGCGCCACGCCGTGAGCGCCACCTCGCCGCAGGCCTCGTACAGCGCCTTCTCGGGAACGACATATTCCATGATCTCTTTGTAGTTCTTCTTGTTGTGCAGACCGTATGCCTCCTTCTCGGCGGCCGGCTTGAACACGACCTCCATGACGCCGACGACCCGGGCGTCGCGGCCCGTGCCGACGATGCCGATCGTGCATTCGCGCCCGGGCAGGTACTCTTCGACGAGTACCGGCTGACGGTGTTTTCCGAGCAGATCGAGACAGCGGTCCCGAAGCACCTTCGCATCGGATATCTTCGAGAAGGCGCCGATCCCTTTGCCGGTACCTTCGGCGACCGGCTTGGCAAAGAGCGGGTATTCAAGCCGCACCTCGGCGATATCGCACTCGTCGGCGACGACATGGAATTTCGCGGTCGGCACGCCTCCGTCGCGCACCACGCGTTTGGTCATCCCCTTGTGCAGGCAGAGCGCGAGCACCATCGGATCGGAGAAGACATAGGGGATGTCGTAGGCATCAAGTAGCGTCGGGACCTGCGCTTCGCGCCCGATGCCCTGCACCCCTTCAGCGATGTTGAAGACGAGGTCCCACCGCTTGCCGACAACGAGCAGTTCGGCAAGTCTTTTTACGGTGCCGATCCGTTCGACGCGATGACCGAGCGACACGAGCGCCCCTTCGACACCCTCGATCGTCTCGATGCCGTCGAACTCGGCCGCCTCTTCTTCGGTGAAACCCGCTTTGATATAATCACTCTTGAGGTCGTAGGTGAACCCGACATTCATGGATCGTGCTTATTTCTCCAGCGGGCGCTGGACATTCGGATACCGGTAGAGGTTGCCTTCGTAATTCTTCATGTAGACATACTCCGTGTCGCGGCCCTGCCAGTAGTCGGGCAGGAGCGGGGTCTTACCACCGCCGCCGGGCGCGTCCACGACGAACTGCGGTATGGCGTATCCCGAGGTGTGACCGCGAAGCCCCTGTATGATATCGAGTCCTCTCTCGACCGTCGTACGGAAGTGACCCGACCCGAATATCGGATCGCATTGGTACAGGTAATAGGGACGCACCCGTATCTTGAGCAGTTGATGGAACAGGCGCGCCATCGTCGGCACATCGTCATTGATGCCTTTGAGGAGCACCGTCTGCGAACCGAGCGGGATGCCGGCGTCGGCGAGACGCATGCAGGCCTGCGCGACCTCCGGCGTCACTTCGTCGGGGTGGGTGAAGTGAACGCTAACGAAGAGCGGATGGTATTTTTTAAGCAGGTTCACCAGTTTCGGCGTGATGCGTTGCGGCAGGACCGCGGGGACCTTCGTGCCGATGCGCAGTATCTCGACATGCTCGATCTTGCGAAGCGCGGACAGGAGATACTCTATCTTCGCGTCGGGCATCGTGAGCGGATCGCCGCCCGATATGAGGACATCGCGGATGGTGGGGGTTCGACGGATGTAATCGATCGCCTCGTCCCAGATCTTCGTCGAGAACTGGTGCATGCGGTTCGCGTCGCCGACCATGCGGGAGCGGGTGCAGTAACGACAATAGGCCGAGCAGAAACCGGTAGCGAGGAACAGGACGCGATCGGGATACCGGTGCACGATGCCCGATACCGGACTGTCGTTCTCCTCGTGCAGCGGATCAGCCGCTTCGCCGAAACAGTGCTGGTGCTCGGCGGTGACCGGGATCACGCTGCGGCGGATCGGCTGACGCGGGTCATTCTTCGCCAGAAGACTCGCGTAATGCGGCGTGATGCGAAGCGGCAGGACCCCTCCTTTACCCGATAGAGCGCGCATCTCGTCCTTGCTGAGATTCACGATGGCGCTGAGTTTGTCGAGAGAGGTGATGCTGTTGGACAGTTGCCATTTCCAGTTGGCCCAGTCTTTTTCCTCGGCCGCCGGGAAATGCTCGCGCAGGAAAGCGAGCGCTCGCGGCTCCAAGACGACCGGCGCAGGTTGCTGTTTCGGAGGAAGGATGTCGAAGATGGAGGCCTCGGAAAGCGGGACGGCCTCGTTAGTAGGGAGCGGGACCTCTTCTTCGCTGGAAACCACCGGTTTCTTCATCGCCGTACCCCTCCGTGGCTAGTGGCGGATGCAACATTCCTATTTGTAAGGATTTTTTTATCTTTTGCAATTTTTCTTCTGTTTTTTGCAAAAATTTTTATACAGTGTTTACAGCGTATTACGAAAAAAATGTTTGTTTTATCAAAAAAATCGTCAATAGCGGGAAGTTCGATTTTTTATCGAACAACATTTTTCACATTTTTTCGGGCGGCAAGATCTATGCCGTTTTTGACCTGTTTTCTAGGCACCATGAGATAACAACCCTATTTTCATGGGGGCATTTTTTTCTTGTTTTACAAAAAGCCCTTGTTGAAAAGGGGTCACAGCCAGTGCCGTTTCCTGAAAAAGTAGATAACGATACCTGACACGGCGAGTGAAAGGACAAAGATCCCGCCGAACGCATAGCGATTATCTTCGAGGAAGTTAGGCACATTCATGCCATAGAACGACGCGAATATGACCGGGATGGTAAGCACTATCGTGAAGGAGGTGAGTATGCGCATGACGAGGTTGAGGTTGTTGGAGATGATGGAGCCGAAGGCGCCCATCATGTTGCTGATGACATGCGAGTATATCTGCGCCATTTCGACCGCCTGTTTATGTTCGATCTCGAGATCTTCCCAGAGATCATCCATCAGGTCGTCCTCGCGGATCAGCCCCATCCGCTTGAGTCGCGTCATCATGAATTCGTTCGATTTGAGCGAGGTGACGAAATAGACGAGCGACTTCTCGAGACTCAGCATCTTGGAGAGTTGCCTGTTCTGTGACGCTTCGAGTATATGTTTCTGAATGACCATGGCGATGTTGTTCATCTGCTTGAGGTAGAGCAGGAACAGCAACGTGGCACGCAAGAGTATCTGCATGATGAAATGTTCGCGATCGAGCGTGTTGAAGTGACGTACCTCGCCATCGATGAACTCTTCAAGGACCAGGTTCCGGCGGGGAGAGACCGTGATGATGACGCCGTTCACGAGTATGATGCCGACCGCCATGGTGGCGTACATGAGACTCTTATTCGTTTCGTCGTATACCGGCATGCGTGTAATGATGAGCGTGGCGTTGTCATCCTTTTCGATGCGCGCCCTCTCGTCGATGTCGAGCGCCGAGGCGAGGAAATCGTGAGGTATGTTGAAACGCTCGACGAGGTAATCGACCTCTTCGGGGAACGGCATCACTGCATTGATCCAGCAACCGTCCTCGACGGCGGGCAATTCCTTCAACCCCTCCGGTGTGGACTTGTAGATCGTGAGGTTCTCGAGTATCTCCCCGTCCTCATCGTATATCAGTATCTGCCGCTCTTTTCTCGCGTCCTCCTCTATCTTGCGCTTTTCCTCTTCCTCCACTTTCTCATAAAGGTCGATGTACGACTCGACCGTTTTGCGCTCGTCGTCCGGCAGGTCCTCGATGAGTTCCTGCTGGACCTCTTCGGGCAGTTCGAACAGGAGTTCGGAGAATTCCTGTTCACTCATGATGTCCTGAAGGGCGTCCTTGACCTCGTCCTCGAAATGGTGGAATATCGCCGCCGCCGTTTCGCGATCGATGATAGAGAACACCTCTTTTATCTCCCCGGGGTCAAGCGCCTCGAGAAAGCCGGCGATGACCTGCGGGGTGTTCGAGTGACAGTAGGTGCGCAGGTCATCGTAATGTTCACCGCGAAGCATGTCGCGGAGTTCTTGCATCAGAAGGGTGTTCTTCATGGCGGCCTCCCGCAATGAAGGGGTAGTGACGAACCGACGGCCCCATAATGCACAATCGGTCAAAAAAAGCAACGAAATTAAGAAAATGGAAAAGGATCAGTTCACTTTTGCGATGACAGGTATTTTTCGAAATGCGCTTTCTGTTCCACGAAAGCCTCCGGCCCCACCAGAATGATCCCCCGATAGGGGTGGTCGAGAGCAAGGATCAGCAGCAGCACCAGCGTGACGACGCCGGCGAGCAGGGCGACCATGAGCATATGGGCCCACGTATTTATGGTACCGAAAAGGAAGCTGAATCCGATGACGATGATGCCGCCGATCACGAGGATGATCCACATGAATCCGGGGACCGCTGCTCTGCCGGCAAGGATCCGCTGGTTGCGCGCATCGCTGAAGTCGTTGAGTTTCTCGACGGTCTCCTGATACCAGACACGTTCGTAATCGTTCTGCGGCTGGATCCTCGTGTACAGATCGAATATCCGATGTAGCGAATCGAGCGCTTTATCATCCGCCTTACCATCGCGCAGAAGCGGCCATTCTTCATCGATCACGAGATCCGTATAATTCATGATCTCGGCCTGTATCGCCGAGTGATGCGGCTCCGGGAAGACCCGGGCATCCCGGAACAACGAGGACATGTATCGCACCTCTTCCTGCACTTTCGCGTCGGCCTCACGGTACAGTTCCCATACGACGATCACCACGAACGCGAGCAGGACGGCATAGACGACGCCGATAACAGAATAGATAAATCCGGCGACGTCGTTGTGTTTCTCCATGACCGCGTGACTCACCTTTCTCCTCATCAACATCATACACCCGAGAACGACGGCCATCACCGTCGCGGTGGCGAAAAAGACGAAAAAGAGCTCGTACATGGTCACCTCATGCGGGAAAGATCGTATTTTTCAAGCAGCACTATCTCCTCCGAGAGTTCGTCCCGATCGAACAGTTGGCGTATCTCTTCGTTGGCACCGACAATATACAGATCGGAATCGATCGCCATCTTCTGTTTCTCGAAGATCATGGTGCGGACGCCTTCGGGCACCATGCTCTTCAGATCCTTCATGACGAACGCCACCTTGCGCGGATTTTCCGCGGCGATGGCGGCGCACGCTTTGCGGAAACCGTGTATCGCCAGATGATCGAGATCGCCCGAAAGGGTCGCCCGGACGACATCGCCGTCGCGATCGACCGTTATCCAGAAATGTTCGACCGTGGAGGTGGGGACGAGACGCACCTGCACCTTGAACCGGTCATTCGTGACGGGCAGTTTCACCGTCAGCGCCGTAGCGTCGAATTCGCCGTATTCCTTGCCGTCGATCCAGACCTTCTCTATCTTCACCGATCCGGCGGGAAGAATGTCGGGAGCAACGCGCAGGATATTGTCCGCGAACCCGTTCGGATAGGGTTTGAAATAGAGATCGAGGTGCTGTTTCGTGATCAGAAGGTTGCTGTAGACAGCCGCCAGATAGGCCAGTTCGAAAGAATGATAACCGCTCATGCTGTGACTGCCCTTGAAGCGTTCGGTCCCGAGCAGATAAGGCAGGCCGTTGGCGAGCACATTGAAATAGATGCCACCCGAATCGTGGTCGAGGAACCACGCATTATAAAAGGCGCTCGATTCTCGGGCGAGTTTAAGATGTTCGGGGCTCCCGGCCGTTCCGGCAAGGATGAGATAAGCAAGTATCCCCTGCTCCTGCTGCCACCAGGCCTTGCGGTCATGCCATGCGTAACGGTGGAACTTCTGACCGTCTGCGAGCATCCGTTCGACCACATCGTACCAGCCGCCGCGCTGTGCGTCGCCGCCGTGTCGCGGCATGAGTTCGGCGATCTTACCCGCGAACGCGGTATAGGTCGCGATCTTATCCTTTTCCAGGCCGGGCAAACTTATGATGCGGGTCAAATTCCACGCGATCTTGAGGTTGTGCCCCACTACGCCGCGATTCTGCTGCCAACCCCATGTGGTGTCGTGCGACCAGTCCTCGTGGAACTTTTCCTGAACGAACGCGCAGTGTTCGTAATCGGGGAAACGGGTCGCAATAGTGTCGGCGGTGTAGATGAGCATCCGTCGCAGGCGCTCATCCTCCGTGGCGAGATAGGCATTGATGAGATAAGCCGGCGCGTGGTCGCCGACGCTGTTCCAGTTCTTCCGAGCGCGGTTCCGACCGAGCGTTTCGGCCCGAGGATCGAAGGTGATCGGATCGATGTGCGAGAAGTAGCCGCCCCGTTTGCGGTCGATGAAATACTTGTCGAACAGGTTGACCGTCATCTCGATGTCGCGACGGATGGCCGGGTCGCCGGTCACCCGATAGGTCTGGGTCGGGCCGGCCAGAGCATAGATCTGCTCGTACGCAGGGATCGCGTCGAGATCGTCGCCGAATTCGCTGGAGAACACTTTCCGTTCGCGGTCACCATTGATATCGATGGCGTGATACCAGTAGGCGATATCTTCCGACGAGTCGACATTGCGCATATGGTCCCTCAGATAACGCGTTCCCGCTTCGGCCGCATCGAGGTAGCGGTCGTCACCCGTCATCAGGAATGCCGAGGCGAAGCCGTAGACCAATCGACTGATGGTATCGGTCTCTTGCCGAAAACTGCCGTCCTTGCCCCCCTCCAGATTGAGTTCCGTACGGTACTTGCTGAAATCGGGAGCGCCGTTGTCGAACTGTGCCTTCAGGTAGAAATCGCCCAGACAGCGCACCTGCCGTATCCACCAATCCTGTTTCTCGAAGCGGAACTCGCCCTCGTTGCGCCCGAGGAACACGATATGTTTCGCCTCAAAGGAGAGTTCTTTCTCGGGATAAAAGACCCCGTACACATACAGAAAACGGTCCTTCCCGAGCATATCCTTTATCTGGGAGGTGCAATCTATGAATGCCTCGTCGAGATTGCGTACCATCTCGGCATAAGTGTTCGCGGTGAGCGTCACCGAGAATTCCCGACCGTCGGAGGTCCGCAGGCCGAAGGTCTGCTTGTCCCAGTCGAAGTTCGTTACATACCCCTGAATGAGGTCGGAGAACGTGAAGGCGAGCGTTTTGGCATCCATGACTTCCTCCTATTGTTCGATCAGAATGACGACACTGTAAGGCTTTACTCGGTAATCACCGGCGGCTACCGCCGTTTCCTTCCCCGGTTCAGAGATATCCTGGGGCGCGGAAAGCGCGGTGTCGGCGAAACGACACCACCGTCTGCCGGGAACGGCGGGCGGCACCTCGAAGTCGAGGGCCTGCGGGTCCATGTTCATCATGACGTGAATGTCGGGCTCCCCCACGGCGAAAGCACCCATCGTGAAGGCGAGCACCTTCGACGCGGGATCGTTCCAGCCCGGCGCTCCGAGACGGCACCCGTGCCACTCGATATCGCGGCGGCCCCGCGCGTTGACCGAGCCATCGAAGAACGCGCCCCTTCGCAACGCGGCGTTCGCCTTGCGGAAGGCGATCATCTCTTTGAAGAAACGGAACAGGTCGACGTTCTTCTCGACGAGTTCCCAGTCGAACCACGCTAATTCGTTGTCCTGACAGTAAGCATTATTGTTCCCGCGCTGGCTTTTCCCCACCTCATCGCCCATGAGGATCATCGGGACTCCCTGCGACAGGAGCAGTATCGCCGCGAAATTCTTGATGCGCCGCTTCCTGAACGCGAGCACTTCCGGATCACCAGTATCACCCTCCACACCGGAATTCCAACTCAGGTTGTCGTCGATGCCGTCGCGGTTTCCTTCGCCGTTCGCCTCGTTGTGTTTCTCGTTGTACGCCGTGAGATCGTACAGCGTGAAGCCGTCGTGACAGGCGACGAAGTTGATCGAGTTGAGCGGCGTGTGCCGTTCGTGCTGATACAGGTCGCTCGAACCGGCGATGCGTGAGGCGACCGCTCCGACAACGCCCGGATCGCCCTTCACGAAACGGCGCACATCGTCGCGGAATCGCCCGTTCCATTCGGCCCAGCGGTACCCGGGAAAGGTCCCGATCTGGTAGAGACCGCCGGCATCCCACGCCTCGGCGATGAGCTTCGTGTCGGCGAACCGTTCCTTGAGATCTATCGCCCAGAGCACCGGCGCATAACGCATCGGCCTCCCCTCCTCGTCGCGCGAAAGGATGGAACCCTCATCGAAGCGGAAACCATCCACCTGCATCTCGGTCACCCAGAAGGTGAGCGAATCGGTGATCATTTTCTGCACCACCGGATGGTTACAGTTGACGGTATTGCCACAGCCGGTGTAGTCCATATAGTAGCGGCGGTCACCGGGGACCAGATGGTAATAGACGCGGTTGTCGATACCCTTGAAAGAATAGACCGGTCCCTGATGGTTCCCCTCGTCGGTGTGATTATAGACCACATCAAGGATCACCTCGATACCGGCTGCGTGAAAAGCCTTGACCATTTCGCGGAATTCGTTGAGGTGTTCGCCCTCAGCGGGATTGACGCAATAGCTGTTCTCGGGAGAGAAGTAGCCGACCGTGCTGTAGCCCCAGTAATTCCTGAGTTCGGTGCCGTCGGGCAGAGTTCGCAGGATCTCGCGGTCATCGAACTGGAAGACCGGCAGCAATTCCACCGCGGTCACCCCGAGTTCCTTGAGATACGGTATCTTCTCTATCGCGCCGAGGAATTTTCCGCGCCGGTCGACCCGCGAATTCGGGTTGCGCGTGAACCCGGCGACATGCATCTCGTAGATGACGGAATCCTTCATCGGGGTCCGCGGCGGACGGGTCGCTCCCCAGTCGAAGCCGCGCGGATCTATCACCACGCCGCGCATCGCCGAAGAGAGATTGTCGCCGTCATGACACGCCGCGCCGCGCTCCCAGCGATGACTGCAGGTCCCTTTCGCGTAGGGATCGAGGATCACTTTATTGGGGTTGAAGCGGTGCCCTTCACAGACCTCGCACGGGCCGGAAATACGATATGCGTACTGAACGCCCGGCTTCAGACCGCGAAGATAGACATGCCAGAAGTGGTTCGTACGGTTGACCGCGGGATCGAGCGGTACCATCAGAAAGGGGTGGTCCTCTTTTGAGTAGGCGAAGAGCAACAGTTCGATCGCCGTGGCGTTCTCGGAAAAAAGCGAGAAGTTCACCCCGGTATCGTCGACCGTCGCCCCGAGAGGATAGGGTCGGCCGGGTTCGATAAAGTATTCGGGTCTTTTCATGATACACCGTCCTTCGCCCCCCGCTCCAGGCGGGAAAGTCGTGTTTCGAGTTCGGCGATCCGTTCGGCAAGCAGCTTCTCGTTACCGGCGGGACGAGGAGTATGCGCGACCTCTTCGGCCGCCTCGATATTGCGGGCCCCCATGATGAAAAAGGCGAACGCCAGTATCACATTGAACACGCCGAGTCCCAACAGGATAAGAGGCGAGGTTATCGGCATGCCCAGCACTGAGATCAGAACATTCCGGGCGCTCTCGATGATCCCGAGTAACGCGAGCATGATGCCGAGGAACAGCGTCGTGTGATAATCATCGATGATCTTTCTGAACATGGTGTTCTCCCTTTTCGTTCTGTCGTATCTTATGATCGCAAGTTCTTTACCTTCGACACCAAAAGTATAGTTGCCGGTCGGGGGATCACACCATGGACCAATGCAGCATTATCGCCTCCGGCGGCCATCGGAGACAACCGCGCCACCCGTTCTCAAAAGTTCTATGATCCGGCGGGCGAAGAGATGACAGTGCCCGCCGGTCCGCGCCGTCACCAGATCGCCGTCCACCACGACATCCTCGTCCACATAGTCGATACCGTACGCTTTCGCATCGCCCAATAGGTTGTTGTGAACCACCGCGCGACGGCCCTTCACCAGTTCGGCGATGGGGGCCATCAGCCACATGCCGTGACAGATGATCCCCTTGATGATGGTCTTCTCGGCGAACGCGCGGCTCATGAATTCGCACGCCGGCGGCAGTTTCTTTATGTCTTCGGTATAGCGAAGCCGGTCGGCGACGATACCAGCCGGCACGATGACGGCGCTGTAACTGCGCAGTTCGTCGTCCGACATCCCCTCGAAACTCTCGCGGCATTCCATCGGTATCTGGTATTCATGGCCGACGAAGGTGAGCGACGGCTGGCCCCACAGGCGGGTCAGGAAATGGAGTTCCATCCCCTCCTCGGCGAACCGGTGCTGATAGTAGAATATCTCGTTCTCGTAGTAGTCGCGCTCGAACAGGACCGCTATTTTCTTCCCTGCAAGATCCATCGGCACTCTCCCTAAAGACTCACCATCCGTTCTTCACGCTGTAGTTATATCACATTAGAAAGCACACCTCAAGGAAAGCTGTAGCGTTGTTCTTTTCTTTCCCTCCCGCCATTTTTCTTCTTGGTTTTTTCCACTTACCGGTATATGCTTTGCTTCCTCGCAGAGGGAACGACATGGAAATGTTCGACTACATACTGTTCACCGTCGTCGGCGTGATGTTCGTCTACGAGATCGTCGAGTGGGCCCGTGGTCGGCACAACATCTTCTCCAAGATACACGCATGGCTGTTCCCGAAGAGATAATAGTGATCGAGGGCTTGCCCGACCTCGCGGCGATGAAGATGCCGCTCATCGTCGGTATCGACAAGTGGTGTCTCGAAACGCTCCTGTCCCCGCCCTATTTCTGGCTCGCCGAGCCGTTCGCCGGGACCCATGCCGCCGGTTTCATGAAGCCGGGGACCCCGATCAGGCCCGATTTTCCCGTGCTGCTGCTCTGCGCGCTCGACGATGCGACGCCCGGGACCGACCTCTTTTTTCTGCCGCGTGTCGTGTTCCACGCCTCCGAATGGCATCGCAACGCCGCCATCGCGGCGACCCGCGCGAGCGATATCGTCGTGGTGAGCGGCAACATTGCCGACACCGTTAAGAAAGATGGGGTGATGTTACCGTTCCCGCGCTAGACGGACCGGTCACTCCGTCGTTATCGTGACATCGTCTATCGCGACGCCGAAGTGGCTGGTGATGTAGTCGCTGACGAACAGGAAACTGATCGTCACCGTTTTGCCGGCATAGGCCGAAAGATCGGCGGTGAAAAGCGTGTAGGTGTTCGCGGCGCTGTGGCCGCGGATGCCGTTCTTCGCGACATAACCACCACCCTCCGGTATGCTGAATTCGCCGAGGAGCGCGGCACTCGTGGCATCCAGCGTGAGTTCGCCGAGTTTCTCGGTATCCTCATACCCTTCGACGATAAGGCCGTCATACCATTTGTTCTGCGTCGCATCCGAGGTGCTCGTGTAATACTCGGTATAGACATAGGCTCGGAACATGAGCGTGGTCGCCTTGCCCGACGGTATCGGTATCGGTTGGGCGATGATGGCCGCCTGCGTATAGGGAAGCCCCTGCGTGGCAAGCGCATAGGGTCCGGTGAGTTTCGTCGCGAGGACATTGAGCCCGCTGTAGGCCTCGGTGATCGTTTCGTCGCCGTTGGTGTAGGAGGGCTGCCCTATCTCCCAGTCCTTCTCGATGAGCCATTTGGCGCTCCCGTTCTCGAACTGGTCGGAAAAGAGCGTGCCGCTCGTATTCTCCTCGCAAGTGATCGTGTCGTACCCGGTGCAGTCGTCGAGGCAGTAGGCCTTGCCCCCGCTGTAAAGGAACGGGTCTATCTCGACGCAGTCCTTGAGCCCGGCCTTTCCGTCAGGGCCGCCGTCACATATTTCGATACCTTCGACGACGCCATCCTTGCATTCCGACTGGATAACGACGCACCCGGTCATGTCATAGCCACTGCACGAGGCGTTACAGGGCGCGGTGCCGCTCTCATAAAGCGATGGATT
>JAKQHE010000155.1 GCA_029573155.1 bacterium | reverse complement strand
CATCGGCATCGGCGGGGATGACGGTATCGGTATCGTTGCCGGTGATGTCGGCATCAGGCGAGATGTCGCAGGTGGCGGTATCCCACCCCGAACAGTCGTCTCTGCAATACGCCTTTCCAGCGATATAGATGTCGGGGTCGATATCGGTGCAGTCGGTCATGTCGCCTTTTTCGCAGGTCTCGCCCGTCTCAACGGTGCCATTGCCGCAGGTATAGGGGAACTCTTCACAGGTGGATGTGTCCCAGCCAGAGCAGTCGTTTGCACATTTTGCCTTGCCCCCCTTGTATGCCTGCGCATCGATCACGACGCACTCGATCATGCCGCCGTCACAGGTCTCACCGGTATCGACGGTCCCGTTGCCGCAGGTGAGCGCGGTGTCGATATCGGCGGGCGGCGCGCCGTCATCGGCGCCGGTCTGGCTGTCGGTATCCAGCGTATCGTTGTCCGACATCACGGTCTTTTTCGCATTGTCGCAAGCTCCGGCAAGCAGAAGGGCGATCATTCCGGTTGCAAGGGGAACAAGATATTTCATGCTATCCTCCGATATTGATCACTGTGCTTCTATCGAAACATCGTCAAGATACCACCCCTTATGATCGTAATCGGTCGGATCGGAGGAGGTGGTGCCGACGCTCACGCCGGTCGAGTAGACAAAGCGCATCATGAAGTTCGCGGTAAGTACTTCAACGGGTATCGAGAAATAGGTACTGACCCAGCCGCCGGTCGCCTGGACAAAGCCCTTTTCGTCGTCGACATAAAAGGGGTTAGAGTTACAGGAGTACATGATCCCGGAGGAGGTGCGGATGTTCACGGTCCCCGAGCAGGTGGCGCAACCGTTGACCCATGTCGAGCCGCCGTTGCCCGAGAATTCGAGTATCCCGCCGTCGAAGTAGGTGCCGTTGTCCCAGAAATCACGCGATTGCCATGCGTAGAGCGTCACCGTCATCCCGGCGTAGGCCGATAGGTCGATGACGGGTGATCGTAGTTCGGCGCGCTGGCAGTTGATGTAGTTCCCGTCGAGATTGGTGCCCCAGCAGCCGGTCCCCTCGTGACACGAGGCTCCGTCGTTGCGGGCTCCCTGTTCCCAGAAATCGTAGGGCCAGCTGGTATCACCGGCGTATCCATCGATGGTGGCGTGGGTCCAGCCCTGCGCGCCGTCGTTGAAGTCGTAGGAAACGACGATCGTCAGAAGGACATCGTCGTCGCTTGCCGTTGCATCATCGGTGACGGTGTCTTCATCTGCTACGGTGTCTTCATCTGCCACGGTGGCGTCATCGGTCGCCGTCGCATCGTCGGTGACCGTCGCATCGTCCGTCGTTCCGGTATCATCGATCACGATGTCTTCGTCGGTCGGGGTGATATCATCTGTCATCTCGCCGTCATCGTCGGTCACCGTGCCGTCATCGGTCCCGACGGTATCGTCGGGGAGGGGTGTTGCGTCGGTGATGGTGGCATCGTCACCGGTCGCCTCATCGGCCGTGTCGGGCAGTTGGGGATCGCTGGTGTCGGGCACCGCGTTGTCGGGTGAGCCGCCGCCGATGCAGGTGGCGAGTCCGCTTTCCTCGGTGCACCCTTCGGGACACTCCTTGAGTGGTTCCCAGAGGTATGCGTCGTTGCAGTACAGGATGGTCATGAAGGTGTCGTCACAGGCGGTCACTCCCGGCGTGTCGCACCAGCCGCCGGCGATGAACGACGGCTCCTCCTCGATAGCGCAGGCGACGACGATGACGACCGTGAGCGCCGCAAACACCGCCGGCATCAGGAACATCATTCTCATGGCGGGGACCCCCTCTTCAGTATCCTACGAACACCGTCATTGTAGCGCGGAAACGCGTTTTAGCAACAGAAAAAAGGTCGCCACTCACAGATCCCATGCCTCCCAGAGTTCCTCGATGTGGTCGGCGACCCATTCCCGCACGACGGTTATCGTGGCCGAAGGGAGATCGCCGTTCGTCATCTCGAGCGTCTCGAGATCGAACTGTCCCATGAAGTTCTCGTAAAAGGCGAGAAAATGGGGCCGGTCCGTGCCGTTGTTGAACACCTTGATCCTGACGCCGAACACCTCGGCGACCGTCCGCATGTGTGCCGTCATCGCTCCCTCCCGCTCACCGGAACAATCCTTCGATGGTGTCTCGATATCGTTTCTGTATCTCGCGTCGCCTGAGTTTGAGCGTCGGGGTGAGTTCGCCCCCCTCCACGGTGAAAC
The DNA here is from genome assembly GCA_029573155.1 of bacterium. Classification (GTDB taxonomy): domain Bacteria; phylum UBP6; class UBA1177; order UBA1177; family JAKLFG01; genus JAKLFG01. The sequence goes on along the minus strand of JAKQHE010000155.1, from coordinate 1,596 downwards.
GGCGATCGTGGAGGTGGAATCGTTTGATCGCCTCGTGGCTCTCAATACGCTGGTTGACCCGGTCGATGCTCTGTTTGACGAGTTTCCGCACGGCGGGCAGGTGCGCCAGTTCCCGCTCGTCCTCGATGGCGATACCCTGTTCCTTCGCCCACGGGAGGAGCGCGTCGAAGTTGGGCACGAGTATCGCGGCGAGATGCTTCTGTTCGTCGCCGACCACGCACGCCTGCTCTATCCAGCCGTCGGCGACGATCATGTTCTCGATCTTCGTTGGGGCGACATTCTTGCCGCTCGCCATCACGATGATCTCCTTTTTGCGGCCGATGATCTTTATCTTGCGGTTGTCGGTCCAGACGGCAAGGTCGCCGGTACGGAAGAATCCGTCGCCGTCCATCGCTGCACGGGTCTCTTCGGGGCGGTTGTGGTACCCCTGCATGACGATGGGGCCCCGGATGAGCAGTTCGCCGTCGGTGGTCAGTCGCGCGTCGAGTTCGGGCAGGAGCGGGCCGACGGTGCCGACATCGCGGTCATCGGGCATATTGACGCTCACGACCGGCGAGCATTCGGATATCCCGTAGCCCTCGACGATGGGGGTGCCGATGATGTTGAAGAAGCGGACGATCTCGGGCTGTATCGCGGCGCCGCCCGAAATGAACAGTTGTATCGACCGGACCGTTCGTCCGCGTATCTTGTCGAATACGAGCCGCCGGTAGAACCGGTAGGCGATATTGTCGGGGAACGGTATCGGCTCGTTCTTTTCGAGGAACCGGTATATCTTCTCGCCGAGCCGCAGGCCGCGGTAGAACAGCATGCGTGCCGCCGGATGACCCATGTCGACCTTGTGCAGGACGGCGTGGTATATCTTTTCGAACAGACGCGGGACCGCACAGGCGATGGTGGGGGTGCCCCGCTCGATGTATTCGACGGTGCGCGCCATGACCGGGACCGGGATGACGGTGCCGCCCATCGAGAATACCGTCTGGATGACGGTGAACTCGTAGGCGTGGCTGAGCGGCAGGATGGAGAGGTAGCGCAGGCCCCGGATGAAATCGAGCACCGGCTGGAGCATGAGCACATCGCTGATGATGTTGCGGTGCGAGAGGACGACCCCCTTGGGTTCGCCGGTCGTCCCGCTCGTGTAGATGAACACGGCGGGGTCCTCGGCGTCGCCGGGACGGCGCCGGTCGGGGTCGAACAGCGGGTCGCCCCCCGCGAGGAAACGGTCGAGCGGCACCGCGCCGTCGAAAGGCTCGTCGTCGAACAGCACGATGCCGCGCAGGCGGTCGGCGACCCCCCGAAGATTCCCGCAGAGCGCGGCCTTCGAGACGAAGGCGAACTTCGCCTCGCTGTCGCGGACGATATATGCGTGCTGGTCGACGCTCGCGGTGGTGTAGAGCGGCACGGCGACGCCCCCGGCGCGCAGGACGGCATAGAGCGCAAGATACCACTCGGCGCGGTTCTCGGAAAGGAGTATGACGCGGTCGCCCCTTTCGACGCCCGCCGCGGCGAGCGCGCCGGCGAGTTTTTCGACCCGCCCGTGGAACTGACCGTAGGATAGGTGTTCGACACCGGTGCGTGTCACGGTCTCGACCGCCGGAT
>JAKQHE010000101.1 GCA_029573155.1 bacterium | reverse complement strand
GTTTTTTCTTTTTGCCTATCTTTATGGGCAAAGACATGTTCAAATGATTACAATATGTTGATGAGTTTTATTCGGGATGTTCTGTTGAAGGAGCGGGGACAAAAAATTGACAATCACCGTAAGTCGCGCTATGAGGAGCGGTCGGTTGCAGAAGGATATGATGCTCTGCAAGATGTTCCCTTATCAACATATCGTGAGGAGGAATCCCGTGAAGAAAAGTTTCATGGTCGCCTTGGTGGTGTTGATCGCCTGCTTCTTCGTGTCGTGCGACAAAATGAGCGCGAAGCCGAAAGAGACGGTCAAGGTCGATTTCCACATCATGTCGCAGTGTCCCTTCGGCGTGCAGGTCGATACCGGGATCAAGCCGGTGCTCGACAAACTGGGCAACGCGATCGAGTTCAACCGTCACTTCATCGGTCAGGTGAAAGAGGACGGAACGCTTACCTCGATGCATGGCGAGAACGAGGTCAAGGGCAACCTGCTTGAGATCTGCGCCGCGAAACATTTCCCCAAGACCTACATGAACCTTGTCGCCTGCATGAACAAGGAATACCGGAAGATACCGGAGAACTTCGATGCCTGCGCCACCGAGGCGAAGGTCGACGGCGCGAAGATCAAGGCGTGTGCCGACGGCGAAGAAGGGAAAGCCCTGCTCAAGGCCTCCTACGGCGTTTCCAAGGAAAAGGGCGCGACCGGCTCACCGACCATCTTCATAAACGGCGAACGTTATAAGAAAGGTGGTCGTACGGAGAACGATTTTCTCCGCAACATCTGCGAGGTCTACAAACCGGAGAACAAGCCTGAGCCTTGCAAGGCGATACCGGCACCCAAGAAGGTCGATCTGACGGTCCTCACCGACGCCCGTTGCACCAAGTGTGTCGTCGATCCGATCGTCAATCAGATGAAGAACATCTTCCCGGGCCTTGTCGAGAAGAAGATAGACTACGGTACCGAAGAGGGTAAGAAACTGTATGAGACCCTCAAGGCGACCGAGGCGCGCCTGCTTCCCGCGTTCCTGTTCGATAAGAATGTCACCGAAGATCCCGGGTTCCAGCAGGTCCAGCGCTGGATGCTCGATGTGAACGACAAAAAGATGCTTCGCGTCGGCGGCAAGTTCGATCCGACCGCCGAGATATGCGACAACCAGCAGGATGACACCGGCGACGGCAAGATAGACTGCGCCGACGAGACCTGCAAGGGCAACCTCGTCTGCCGCGAAGAGAAAAAGGACCGGCTCGACCTGTTCGTGATGAGCCAGTGCCCCTACGGCACCAAGGCGCTTGACGCGATGAAAGAGGTGCTCAAGGCCTTCGGCAACAAGATAGATTTCAATGTCAACTACATCGCCACCGAGACGGGTGACGGCAAGTTCAACGCGCTCCATGGTCAACCCGAGGTTGACGAGAACATTCGTGAGCTGTGCGCCATCAAGCATTATCCGAAGAACTTCAAGTACATGGATTACATCTGGTGCCGCAATCCCGATATCCGGAGCGCCGAGTGGCAGAAATGCGCCGTGAACGGCATCGACGCGAAGGTCATCGAAAAGTGCTCGACCGGCGAAGAGGGTAAGAAACTTCTCAGCGAGAATATCAAGATCGCCAACTCGCTCGAGATCGGCGCCAGCCCGACCTGGCTTGCCAACAACAAGAACAAGTTCTCGGGTATCGCTCCCGAGGATATCAAAAAGCAGTTCTGCCAGTATAACCCGGGTAAGAAGGGTTGTGAGCAGACCCTTTCGAACGACGCCGGCGCCATGCCGAAAGGCGGCGGGTGCGGCAAGTAACGGCTAACCGCCGATAAGCCCTTCCCCCAGTATCTTTAGTCCCAACAGGCACAAGGTCAGCCCGCCCAGTATCTCCATCTTTCTGCCGAACGCGCAGCCAAGTCGTCGCCCGAACAGGAAACCAACGAAGGAAAAGGCGAAAGTGACGACACCGATGGTCAGGGCGGGGAGCCATATCGAGGAGCAGAGGAAGGTGAGCCCGACACCGGCGGCGAGCGCGTCTATCGAGGTGGCGAGCGCGAGAACGAGAAGCGACCGGGGTCCGAGATCGACCGAGCGCGGACAGCCGTCGCCGGTCGCCGCTTCGTAGATCATCCTACCGCCGATGAGAACGAGCAGCCCGCAGGCGATCCAGTGGTCAAAATGGCAGATGTATCCGTAGAAAGCCCCGGCGACAAAAAAGCCGATGACCGGCATGAGGCACTGAAAGCCGCCGAAAAACAGGGCGATGGTGCCGGCGACACGTCGGTCGGCGCGCGGTGAGCCGACGCCGGCGGCGATGGCGACCGCGAAGGCGTCCATCGAAAGGCTGGTCGCAAGAAGGAGTGTTTCGGTGAGGTTCATGGATGCGCTCCCGTGCGTTCGGTGACTGAGCATTCTAGCGTCCGCCGGTCCGTTTGCAAATTTTCTGTCCGTTCACCGGAATAGTTGAAAAAAGGATCGGATGGGGGTACAACGCTTCCATGAAGCAGGAACGATACGCGGAACTCGTGCGTCGCTCGATACGGGGCGAGGTCGCCGCCTTCGAGGAACTCATCGGAAAGTACAAACAGGGGCTGTACGCCTATCTTTTCGGCATGACGGGCGGCGATCATGCCGCCGCCGCCGACATCCTGCAGGAGGCGTTCCTCAAAGCGTTCTTGAACATATCGAGATTCCGGGGCGAGGCGTCATTCATGACCTGGCTGTGGCGCATCGCTCGTAACGAGTTCATCGATTACTGTGCGAGCCCCAAGACATCGAAAAATCTTTCGGTCGACGACCTGCCCGAAAAGGAATTGGCGCAGGAGAGCGATTTTCGCGATTCGCTTCACCAACGGGACCGGGGCGAGCACCTACGTCGCCTTATCGGATCGCTTTCTCCCGAACATCGCGAGGTGTTGGAACTGGTCGATCTGCAGGAACTCCGGTATGACGAAGCGGCCCGTATCGTGGGGATATCGGAAGGGGCGCTCAAGTCGCGGCTCTTCCGCGCGCGCGAGCGGCTTTTCGCGTTGGTGTTGGAAAACAGGGAACTTTTTTCATGAATGGTCGGTCTATTATCCGTACTGAGAGGAGCGTTCGCTGATGTCGGCGTGTGCTAAATATCGTGAACTCCTGGTGGGCTGGCTGGGTCGTGCCCTCGATCCCGCCGCCGAACAGGACCTGCGGGAACACTGCGCCCGCTGTCGCTCGTGCGCCGAGGAATTCGCGATCGCGCAGAAGATGGCGCAGGGGATGGCTGACCTGAAGGCCCGTCCCGTTGCCATCCCCGAGGATTTCGATGCCACGCTTCACATCAAATTGGTCGAGAGGCAACAGGGCCGTTCGCGCGAAGGGAAAGGGCGTTCACTCTGGGGCGGATTGCGCTGGGGCGTTGCGGCGCTGGGCATCGTGGTGGCGCTGGCGGTCGTTCTCATTGCGGTTCGGCAGGGACCGTCGTCGGAGGAGGAAGGGGTCCTTATCTCGCGCGCCGAGGTCTCGGCCGGGCGACCGATAACCATAGAACTCGCCTATGAGGCGTCGCAGGATATCGAACAGGTGACGGTCACCATCGATCTTGACGAGGGACTTTCCTTCCACAGCTCCGTCCCCGAGATATCCTCCCGCCGCATGCTTGCGTGGACCGGTCCGCTCGTCAAGGGGAGCAACACGATACCGTTCGTCGTGACGGTCGATCGCGTCGGCGTCAGGGAGATACGGACAAGCGCCTCCTATGAAGGGGCGGTGCATCGGCACCGTGTCGTGCTTGCCGCCGACGGCTTGACGGTGGTGATCGCCCAGTACCGGCTCCGCTCCGAGGTGGTGCATGGGTCGCTTAACTAGCGCATGCCTTCTTCTGTTCCTTCCCCTCATCTGTCTTTCCAAGGCGGTACCGGAACTCAAAAGTACCGTCAGGATCCTTGAGGGGGTCGTCGCGCCCGACTGGGAAGAACGGTTCCTTCCTCCGGCCGAACCTTCCGCGACCCTCACCACGCCACGGGAAAGTGCTGATGCCGATATCCTGAATACTACACCGCCGCTCCCTAGGAAAACCCGGGCCGTCACGCCGGTCAAGAACGATCGTCGCCCCGTCGCCGATCTTATACGACCGGACCCCGAGGCGGAGCCCTCGCCATCGCCACGTCAGGAAGATGCCCCCCGTTCCCGTGCCGTGGAAAAGATCGTCAAGGGAGCCGTGGCGCCGGCGCATCACGAACGAACAAGGCAAACGACCGTCCCCCCCGTCTCAAAAATTGACAAAGAAGAGGAAACGGGGGACGATAGCATAGAAAAACGAAAGAAGGAACGGCGTGACACGCTTCGAGAAGAACGGAAAGACCGGAACTATCGCAACCGCCGTATCGAATAGTGTTCTTGCGCTTCTTTTCGTCTTTCTTTACCCCGTCGTCTCCTTTGCCGAGCGCTTCTGGGCGGAGGGCACCATCGGGACTCTTTTCGACAGTAATATAGAGCATCTATCGATAGTCGATCTCCTGACGATGGGGGAGCGACGAGGCGTTTTTCTGCGCAATGCCGCGCTCGGCGGTGTCGCCTTCGGGCGCGACGATGCCTTTTCCGCCTCGGTCTCGCTTGCGGCAGAAACGGGGCTCGATGTGCCGGAGCGATCGCGGCTCAATTCCTATGCCGATGTCGGGTGGCATCTCGAACCGAGGTCCGATGTCTCCCTCGATCTCGTCTTCGGCCTGCACCATACCGCCGAGGATTTCCTTTCGATGCGGAACATGTTCCTCGATGCCTTCATCACCGGTGACCTGTTCTGGGATATCGAGGATGCACATGCGTGGTACGGTGCGCTCAAGACGGGGTACTATCTGGGTTTCGACGAGGAGATGCGCTATCTGACCGGCCCGATGTTCGCGTTCGAGAGCGGCTATTTCCATTACCCGACCGACGCTACCGACTATGTCAAACCTTCCGTCGGCGTTGAAGGATACTTCTTTCGGCCCGAGGTGCTTTCATCATGCGAGGGGACCCTCTCGGTCAACAACTCGTTCATCAAGCCGACGGCGGGCTTTGAGGGCAAGTACGATCTCGCTCCCGTGTTCTTCAAGGGCTCTCTGCGCTATTCATTCATGGCCTGGCTGGCGAGCGACCGCTGGTGGGGTGGCCGCTCCAAACGCCGCATGGAGCATGTCCCTTCGGCGAACGGGCAGGTGCTCTGGGAGATAACGGAACATTTCGCCTTGTCGCTCAATTATTCCTACCGGTACATATTCTCGAATCTTGGCAGTGAGGAGGGGGACTACATCGACTACACGATGGACCGTCATCTGGTCACGCTTCAGATAACGGGACGGTACGAAGGAGAACGGAAGAAATGAGACGATCCTTGGCCGTGACGTTTCCGGGGCTCCTGTCCCTCATGCTGGCCCTGTCTTGTGCGGGACCGGTGGAACGTTCGATACCCTGCGGCATACTCGATACCGACACGGCCGATCATGCCTTGCCGGAGATCGACGAGATGCTCGACACCGATGATGTTCCCGACGAGGAACCCGATGGGTGGCCCGAGTTCGAGAACGACGAGGATGTGCCACGCGAGCCGTTCATCGTCCAGTGGGGGTCCGTGGCGAACGAGGCGGGGGTCGCGGCGGTCGCCGCGGTCGACGGGGCGGTCTATGTGACCGGCGGTACCACGGGCGACATCGGCAGCAACAGCGGGCAGGGTTCGAGCGACACATTCCTTTCTAAACTGGGTCCGTCACGAGAGGTTCTCTGGACGCGGCAGTGGGGGACGAGTAACTTCGATCAAGGACTTACCCTCACGATGGGTTCGGTTGGCGAGGTCTACCTCGCCGGGTCGCGTGACGGTGTCGTCGATCCCTTCACCGGTGCCGGTATCGGTCAGATGTTCATTTCCCGCTTTACCAAGGACGGTGAGGAAGAATGGACCCGCGAGTGGGGTTCTCTGTCGCAGGGATATCAGGAATACCCCGCCTCGGCGACCGTGGATCGCCAGGGCGATATCTATGTGACCGGTTGGACCTACGGAACGATCGGTGCGGCGGGCAATCAGGGGTTGAGCGACATTTTCCTTTCCCGGTTCGCTCCCGACGGCGCCGAACGCTGGAGCGTCCAGTGGGGGAGCGGACTCATCGATGTCGGGTACGGTGTCGTTGCGGCGGGAGAGGCCGGGCTCTATGTGACCGGCTGGACCTACGGGAAGCTCGATCTCGATCGGAGCGTTTTCGGCGGGAACGATGTCTTCCTCGCGCGGGTCAACGCCTCCGGGGGAGTCCTCTGGACGAGACAGTGGGGGTCGTACGAAGAAGATAAGTCCTTTGCGATAGCGGTGGGGTCCGACGGCGGGGTATTTCTCGCGGGGCAGACCAGTGGGAGCCTGGGAAGCGAATTCCCCAACAAAGGTCTGTCGGACAACTTCCTCGTCAAATACTCGGCATCCGGTGAGCGACTCTGGCTTTATCAATGGGGGAGCGCGGGTAACGATGTCGCCTATGCCGTCGCGGTGGCTCCCGACGGAAAGGTGTATGTCTCAGGCTACACCGAAGGATCGCTCGGCGATGTCGCCAATAAGGGAGGGAAAGACATCTTTCTGACAGCGGTCTCGGCGAATGGCGCGGAAGAATGGACGACGCTTTATGGTACGCCGGAGGACGATGGTGCCCTGTCAATGTGTCTTTTCGACGGTTGGGCCGTTATCGCAGGATGGACCGCAGGTACACTAGGGGAAAAAAGCGCAGGCGATCACGATGCGGTCGTGATATATCACCCGGTGGAATAAAATAGGGTTCCCGTCCGAAACTTCTTTACTCGCCGAACGGTCTATCCGATTCAGAGTTTGGTTAGTTCCATAAAGGTTTTTTTGAAGGAGGACGATCATGAGAAAAGCGGTGTGGTCTATCTGGGCGGTGCTGGTGTTATTCTCCTGCTCGAACGGAGACCCCGTTCCCTTCGTTACACCGGATAACGGCTCCGGTGACGGCGATAATGATGTGGTGGTCGAGACCGATCCTGCTCCCGACGATGTTGAGGGTGAAGGGACACCCGATGACGATGCCCCCGTGGTCGAGAGCGATCCCGGCGTGCAGGATCCTGATCAGCCCGAAGGGGAGATCCCGGACGATGGCGTGATAGGGAAGAACTGCAAGGTGGACGGCGACTGCGGTGCGCCGCTCATCTGTGTCAACGCGAAATGTGCCGAAGGATGCGCGGGTGACGGTGATTGTGGCGCCTATCCGAACACTGTCTGCAACAAGAAACTGGCTCGGTGCGTCAATGCGACGGCCTCGGACGGCGCCTGTGATGAGACCAACTGCCCCGTCGGCTGTTGTTACGCCGAAAAGGGTTTCCTCGGGCTCAAATGTGCCGAGACCGCATCGTTCAGTGTCTGCGGTCTCTGTCCGCAGGGCGAGATATATATGGATGGCAAACAGTGCGTACCTGCCGCCTGCAAGACGGCCGACACGAAATGTTCGGTCTACAATTCATCCAGCCCGCGCGCCGACTGTTTCAAGTGCATGAGCGAAAAAGACTACCTGTGCGTCGATGATCCCCAGTGCAATCCCGGTTCGACGATGCTCATGATAAATGTCATGGAGTGCGTACCGGCCGGCGAGCGCTGTCAGCGGCGCGATATCTGCTGCAGCGGCATGCCGTGCATACAGGGGTACTGTTACTGACGGACCTTCTTCGCCGCTTTTCCGCGACGCCGGTTCAACACGATGGCCCGTAGCAACCCCAAGGTGCTCCCTCCGACCACCGTCCAGAGGAAGAAGTTCCCCCAGCGCAGGTACGGCGGCTCAAGGTGGTATATCGGCACCTTTTCGACGAGTAGCCGTTCGGTGAATATCGGCGTGCGGACCGGCATGGTGCCGTCGGGAAGGACGACCCCCGATATGCCGATGTTGGCGGCACGGACGATGGTGCGCCCCGTCTCGACCGCCCGGAAGTTATAGAAACTCATGTGCTGGGCGGCGGCGGAACTGTAGCCGAACCAGGCGTCGTTGGTTATGCTGACTATCAGGTCGGACCCGTTCAGGACGAATTCGCGCACATTCTCCGAGAAGGTGCCGTCATAGCAGATGAGGATGGAGGCCTTCGCAAAGCCGAAATCATAGACCGTGTATTCGGTGCCGCGCTCGAAGGCGCCGACGGTGCTCGGGACGAGCGTGGTGAGTCCCAGCGAATTCATGAGATCGCTCCATGGCAGGTATTCGCCGAACGGGGCGAGTTTGACCTTTTCGTAGATGCGGGCGATCCGACCGTTATCGATGAACCCGGCGGCGTTGTAGTATTTGTAGCGCGAAGGATCGCTCGCGTTCACGAGGTCGATACCGATGATCTGTTTCGGGAACTGCGGTGCGTCGGGGAAGAATTTCTTCCAGAGCCGGTTGAAATCGGTGAAGCCGTAGGGTATGCGCACCGGCATCGCCGCCTCGTGCCAGACGACCAGATCGGTGTCGGGCGGTATCTGTTTCAAGAGTCGCGTGAAGAGATCGACGATGATGGGCAACTGGTCGGTCTTCGCGTTTATGATCTCCTGTCCGATGTTCGGTTGAAGGAGCGCGACCTTCACTTGGCGCACCGGCTCGGCGGAACGCACTGCGTCGAGCCGCCACAGGCCGTAGGCGCCCATGACGATGAGGAATACGAGGCAGGCGACCGTTTCATGGACGCGCCGCTCACGGCGGACGATCCACCCGTAGGCGAGCGCGGAGACCCAGACTATGAAGAAGGAAAGGATATAGTTCGAGCCCACCGCAGCCCACTGGATGAAGAAGATGTTATTGTACTGGGAATGGCCGATGGCCGACCAGAAGAAATCGACGGGGAAGAAGTTGCGTGACGTCTCGACCGATGTCCAGAGTCCGGCTATGAGGATGGGAGTCGCTCGCCCTTTCTTCTCAAGCCACGAATAGATGACGATGAACGGCATCCAGAAGAGGAACGATTCGCCCCCCATCATGCCGATGAGCATGAGCAGGGTGATCACCGGACCGACACCGCCGTAGACGTGTATGGCGAAAAAGGCCCAGTAGAAGACGAGCAGGCTGGCGACGGAGCAGACGAACCAGCCGGCGATGTATCGGGCGGCCGGCTTTTCGAATCGCGCCAAAAAGGCGAACAGGAAGGGGAAGACGAAATAGACGGTGTAGTTGCCGAAGACCTCGTGGACCCAGAGTGGGTGATCGCTTCCCGGTATGACGAGCGGGAAACTGATCGCATACGAGATGATATAGGCGACCCCGAGCAGGGCGGTGAGGAGTTTAGGATGCATGACGGTATCCGAGTTCCCTCATGATGGCCCGTTCCCGTTCCCGCATGTGGTCGCGTTGAGCCCGTGAGAGATGGTCGTGTCCCAGCAGATGCAGGATGCCATGGATGATGACGAATGCCGTTTCCTGTTCCGGTGCGACACGGTATCGGGCCGCGTGAGCGGCGACGATAGCGGGTGCTATGAGGAGATCTCCCAGCAGGAATGGTGCGTAGGATGCGCCTTCCCCTTCGGCGGCGGGGAACGAAAGCACATCGGTGGCGCGGTCGATGCCTCGCCAGCGGAGGTTCCATGACCGTATATCGTCGGCGCCGGTGAAACGTATCGATACCTCCCACGGGTCTGCGACCCGGAGTCCTTCGGCCGAGAGCACGCGGGAAACGATGCGGCGAATGACCGTTCTGGGCAAGGGTATCTTTACGCGGTCCTCGGCGGCTATCGACAGGCGCATGCGATCACGCTACCGGCTGTTGATATTCGACCCGGGCGTGGTATTGTCCCGCCAGCGTCTTGATGAAACTCTCCTCGATGAGGGCGAGATCGCGCATGGTCATATTGCAGTCGGACAGTTGTCCGTCGGCGATGATGCGGGCGATGATGTTGCGAACGCCCTCGGAGATCTT
>JAKQHE010000131.1 GCA_029573155.1 bacterium | reverse complement strand
TAGGTGCGCCGGTGGCCGCGTATCTCGGCCTCGTCATGGAGCCCTCCGAGACTCATGCGGTGGAACTTGCGGCCGAGCGCCCGGGCGATGGACTTGCCGAGTGAGGTCTTGCCGACGCCCGGAGGGCCGATGAAACAGAGGAGGGGCGATTTCGAGTTGCCCTTGACCTGCCGCACGGCGAGGAATTCGAGGATGCGCTCCTTGATGTCCTCGAGCCCGTAGTGGTCCTCCTCAAGTATCTCCTTCGCCTTGTTGAGGTCCTTGTTGTCCTCGGTGCGGTCGTCGTTCCACGGCAGTTCGAGGAGCGTATCGAGGAAGGTCTTTATCACGCTCACCTCGGGGGCGGCCGGGTTCATGCTCCGCAGGCGGGTTATCTGTTTTTCGGCCTCGGTGCGCACCTCGTCGGGGAAGTTCTTGTCGCGGACCTTCTGGGCGTATTCCTCCAGTTCGTAACTGTACGGGTCATCGGTGCCGAGTTCCTTCTGGATCTGCTTCATCTGCTCCTTGAGGAAATACTCCTTTTGCGCCTTGCCCATCCGCTCCTTGGTCTTGTTGCGGATGTCGTTCTGTATCTCGAGAAGCGACAGTTCCTTCTCGATGAACTCGTTGACGATGGTCAGTTTCTTGAACGCGACGCCCTCCTCAAGCACCTGCTGGGATATCTCGATGGAATTGGAAAGGTGGCTGACCACCAGTTCGGCGAACCGTATCGGGTCGGTGATGCTGTTGAGTATCGCCACGATGTCGGGCGGGAAGTTCTTGTCGCCGAGGTTGGTCAGTTTGTCGAGTCCGTCGCGGATGTTCTTGACGAGCGCCTCGACGCGGACATCGGTCTCGGCGGCGGTCTGTTCGGCTATCGGCTCGATGGCGGCGGCATAGTAGTTTTCGGTGGCGTCGCGGGAAAGATCCTTCAGCCGCGCCTTCTGCACCCCCTGTATGAGAAGTTTGATGCGGCCGTCGAACAGTTTCTGCATCTTGAGTATCGATGCTACACACCCGACGGGGTAGAGCGTTTCGGCCGAGAGCGCCTCGTCATCGGTGCGCCGCTGGGCGGTGACGAACAGCAGCCGCTCGCTCGCGATGGCCTGATTGACGCCGGCGACCGAGAAGTCGCGGCTCACGAAGACCGGCATGATCATGAAGGGGAAGAGCACCGAGTCCTTGAGCGCGAGTACCGGCAGGCGCTCCGGTATCTTTATCTGGTCGGGCAGGATGGGCGTTTGCTGTTCCATATCGTTCCTCAGGTGATGGTGATCTGTTTCTTGCCCCGCTTCTCCTCGACGAGCGGCAGGCGGATGGTCAGGATGCCGTCCTCGAGCGTCGCGGTCGCGGTCTGGAGGTTGACCGCCTGTTCGAGGTAGATGAGTTTTTTGAATTTCCCGTTGGCCCGTTCAAGTCCGACGCAGGACTTGTATTTCCTTTTTACCGTGTCTTTTTCGCCGCTTATCTCGACGAACTTGTCTATCCCTTCGATGTGGAGGTGCTCTTTTTCGAGCCCCGGCATCTCGACCTCGACCACCAGTTCCTCGTTCTCGATGAACAGGTCGAACGGGAAGTGGATGTCCTCCTCCGGCTCGCTCGCCAGCGGAGCGCACAGCGAATCGACGAGGTGCTCCAACTCCGCCTTCAGGGTGTGGTACCGCTTGAGCGATCTGAACTGGGTATCCTTGTTCTCGGGCATGGTTCCCTCGTGGATCGGTTCCTCTACCATATAATCAGGAAAAGCCGAAGTCAAGAGAAGGGGAGGTCAGAAGAACCTATACCGGAACAGCGCCCAGACAGCGCGCAGGCCGTCGCGGAGCCCTATTTTCTTCCCTTCGTCATACCCCCGGGGGTGGTACGTTATCGGTATCTCGCCGTAACGGAGTTTCTCATCGCGGACCAGACGCCCCAGTTTCACGGTTATCTCCGGTTCTATACCGAACCGCTCCTCGCGCAGGTCGAGCCGTCCCAGCAGGTCGGCGCGCACCAGTTTGTAGCAGGTCTCCATGTCGCTGGTCGGCAGGCCGGTCAGCAGGCGGGTGAGAAGCGAAAGGAAGCGGTTGGCGAGCGCGTGGAGCGGCGTCGCCCCGGCGTTGCCCCCGTCGAGGAATCGCGACCCGTACACGATGTCGAGCCCCGACCGCGCCGCGTCGAGCAGTCGTGGTATGTCGGCCGGGTCGTATTCGGTGTCGGCGTCGTGGAACAGCACCCGGTCGCCGGTCGCCGCCGCGATGCCGGAGCGGAGTGCCGCCCCCTTGCCGCGGTTGCGGGGATGGGTGATGAGGCGAAGGATGCCCCGTCCGGCCAGTTGCGCGAGAGTGATGCCCGAGCCGTCGGTCGAGGCGTCGTCCACCGCGACTATCTCCAACGAATCACCCACAGGGAGGGGAAGCGAGGAGAGTTTCTCTATGACCGGCCCGACGGTGGCCGCTTCGTTGTAGACCGGGACGATGACCGACAGATGCATGGCGGTCACGGGCGGGGGAGGGGGCTGGCGCCGTTGCGGCCGTTGCGATACTTTTCCTCAAAGCGGCGGAAGACATCCTTCTCGACAAAGAAGGAAAGTATGCGGCCGTCTATGTCGCCGTTCTCGGCGTAGCGGCGCAGTATCGCTATGGTCTGTTCGTAAGGCATGCGCTCCTTGTAGGGGCGGTCGCGCGCCGAGAGCGCCTCGTACAGATCGGCGATGGCGAGTATGCGTGACGGAAGCGGTATCTTGTCGGCCGTGGCGCCGGTCGGGTAGCCCTGCCCGTTCAGTTTCTCATGGTGCTGGACCGCGTAGAGTGCCACATGCCTCAGGTGGTCGGGGAACGAGAGCCGGTCGAGCATCCGCGCGGTCCAGACGGCATGTTCCTTGACCTTTTCTATCTCCTCCTCGGTGAGCGATCCGTGGCGGATTAAGAGGTTGCGCAATTCGTCGTCGTTGATGAGTCGCTCCTCGTGAGCGGCAAGGAGCAGACGGCGGCTCGCTATCTCGCGGAGCCGTGCGATGTCGGCGTCGCTCATCTCCTCGACCGGGCGATTCTTGTCGCTGACGAAGCGCAGGTCATCGAGCAGCGCCTCCGCCTCGGCCGTCCTGCCCTCCGTGCGCAACTGTTCGGCCGCGAGACGGAACCGGTCCTCTATCAACGCGATGCGGTCCACGACCGTCTTGAGTTTGTTGTCCTTGTCCATCACCCATTCGGGGGTGGTCACCTTGCCGATGTCGTGGAGCCAGCCGGCGAGCCGTATCTCCTCCAGTTCGTTCTCGGTGAAGCAGACCCCGGGGAACACCGTGTCGTCCTCATGTATGGCCTGCGCCAGCTCGAGATTGAGTTGCGCGACCTTCTGGATGTGGTTGCCGGTGTAGTGCGATTTGGCGTCCATCGCGACGCCGAGCACCTCGATGACGGAGTTGAAGAGGTTGCGGGTGTCCTCGAGGAGTTTGGTCTTCTCTATCGCCACCGCTGCCATCGATGCCATCGCCTCGACCAGATCGGTCGCCTTATCGTCGAATGGTACGATCGCGTCACGGTCGCGGTCGACCGCGTTGACCAGTTGCAGGACGCCGGTCACCGCGCCGACATGGTTCTTCATCGGCACGACGAGCATGGAACGGGAGCGGTAGCCGGTGATGGCGTCGTACTTGCGCGGTCCCGAGAAATCGAATTCCTTCGACTCGTACACATCGTCTATCGCGACCGTTTTGCCGAGTATCGCGGCGTAGGCGCAGACATTGTCCTTCTGCATCGCGACCGGTTCAAGGTCGATGGGGCGACCGCTCTCGCCGCCGAAGTGAAGGGCGAGCGTCTCGTTCTGGATGATGGTGAAGTGGAGCCGGTCGTCGCGGAGCAGGTAGAGCGTGCCGCCGTCGGCGCGGGTGAGTTCCCGGGCGTGGAAGACGATCATGTCGAGCAGGCGGCTCAGACTGTTCTCGGCTGACAACGAGATGCCTATCTTGACGAGCGTGTCGAGTTGGTATTTGAACTGCGCCGAGAGGGAGCGGTAATCGCGTCGCGGCATGCGAGGTCTCCTCTAAGTTCCCCGGGACGGGCGACTATAGCAGGATTGCCGCGGGCAATGCAACATTTTCTTCACAAACGGCGCGGTACTGGTATAGTAAGGCGGTTTGCGTGCGCGAAAGCTAAGGAGGCGGTATGGGAAAAGGAGCGTTCATCGCGATCGGCCTTGTCTGGCTCGCCGGTTGCGCCACCACCGACACCCGGCTCTTCAGCGATCGGGTGCGGGACCATTCCACGGAGATGAGTCGTTGTTATGTGCAGGTGCTCCATGAGGACCGCACCGCGCAC
>JAKQHE010000071.1 GCA_029573155.1 bacterium | reverse complement strand
CCGATGAGCCGCAGGTCGTGGGTCACCGCGATGACGCTGTTGCCACGCGCGATGAGTCTCCCGACCGCTTCGGCGAAGAGCGCCACGTCGGCGGGATGGAGCCCGGCGGTCGGTTCGTCGAAGATATAGAGGTCGTTCCCTTTTCCCTTCTTCGCGAGCGCGGCGGCCAGTTTCAACCGCTGCGCCTCGCCGCCCGAGAGGGTGGTGGCGGGCTGGCCGAGGGTGATATATCCCAGACCGAGTTCGCACAGAATGTCGAGGTACCGCGCGAGGGGGCGGTCGTCCGCGAAGAAACGCGCCGCGTCGCTGATGGATAGATCGAGCACTTCGGCGATGTTCTTCCCGTTCAGCGTCACTTCGCGCACTTTTTCACTGAACCGCGCGCCGTTGCAGACATCGCACACCACCTCGGAACGGCCGAGGAAGTGGAGCCCCAACTCGCGCACACCGGCCCCTTCGCACGCCTCGCAACGGCCACCGGTGAGGTTGAAGGAGAAGTGGCTCGCGGTAAGCCCGCGCTCCGTGGCGGCGGGGAGCGCCGCGAAACGCTTGCGCAGTTCGTCGGAGAGTTTGGTGTAGGTCGCGGGGTTGCTGCGAGGATTGCGGCCGATGGGCGACTGGTCGATGAACCGGACCGCCGCGACGGGCCGCTCCGCAGAGGGGAGCGCCTCCAACTGCTCGACGAGACATTCAACGAGCGACGATTTCCCGGCGCCGCTCACCCCGGTCACGACGGTGAACCCCTTATGCAGGAACGATGCGTTGACGGAACGCAGATTATTCTTCGCCGCGCCGCGCACCCAAAAATAATTCGCGTTGTCCGGCACCGTTGCCTCCGGCTTGGGGTAGCCCTCTTTTTCCTGCACCAGCGCACGGGCCGTTGCGCTCTTTTCGCGGTATGCGGGGTTCAGGATATCGGCGGGGGCGCCGGCGAAGAGTATCTCGCCCCCCGCGTCGCCGGGGCCGGGGCCGAGGTCGATGAGATGGTCGGCGTGGCGCGCCGCGACGAGGTTGTGGTCGACCGCGACGACGGTGTTCCCGGCGTCGCGCAGCCCCGTGAGGATGTCCATCAGCCGCGCGTGGTCGGCCGGGTGGAGCCCCGCCGAGGGTTCGTCGAGGATGTAGAGTATCCCGCGGATCCGGTTCTCGAGTTGCGTGGCGAGCCGCACCCGCTGCAGTTCGCCCCCCGAAAGCGACGCCGCGCCGCGCGCAAGCGGCAGGTGGTCGATGCCGAGCGCCGTGAAATGTCTCGCCTGTCGCGCGACGGCGGCCGTTATCGCGACGAGCGCCTCGTGCCGTTGGACGGCCGCGAATTCCGCGCACCACGCAGCGAATTCTTTCACCGTCATATCGGCGCACTGCGCGATGGAGCGTCCCGCGACCGTCACCGACCGCGCCGTTTCATTCAGCCGCGAACCGTGACAGGCGGCGCACGGGACCGACCGGACGAAGCGGAGGATGCTCGCGTTGCGGTCGCGCTTCAGTATCTCCTCCATCACCGGGAGGATGCCGCGGTAGTAACCCTCTTCGCGCGGTTTCGCCTTGATGCCGGTCCACTTCATCCGGCTCTCGAGCGGGTGTTTGCCGTACGGTATCTTTATCTTTTCCGAGCCGTAGAGGACGATCCGTTTCTGTTCGTCGGTGAGGTCCCGCCACGGGATGTCGACCGAAAAACCGTGGGCGCGGCACACCTCGTCGAGGACCGCCATGGTGACCTGCGAATACATGATGTAGCCCGACGGCGTCGTGATGACGAAGGCGCCGCCGCGCAGCGTTTTGGTCGGGTCGGCGATGAGTTTGTCGAGGTCGAGCGAATCTTCGACCCCGAGCCCGCCGCAGATCGGGCAGGCCCCTTCGGGCGAGTTGAACGAAAAGAGCGACCGGTTGGGTCGTACTCCCTCCGGTGCATTCCCGAAGCGGGCGAACAGCAGCCGCAGGAGGTCGTAGAGCCCCGAGAGCGTCCCAACGGTCGAACGGGGCGAAGTGACGCCGCTGCGCTGATCGACCGACACGGCGGGGGGCAGACCTGTGATCTCCTTTACCTCGGGGCGGTGGACCTTGCGGAGGTACTGGCGGGTATAGGTCGAGAAGGTCCCCATGAAACGGCGCATGCTCTCGTGGAATATCGTGTCATAGACGAGCGATGACTTACCACTACCCGAAACACCCGTCACGACGGTGAAGGCGTTATGGGGTATCTCCACATCAATATGCTTGAGGTTGTGTTCTGCGGCCCCGAAGATATGAAGCATGCACCGATCTTTCGTTATCGATATTTCACCGGTATCGACAACTCTTTCTTCCCCGCCGGAACGGTGACTTTCGCGTCCTTGAATTTCGGTGGCCCCATGACCCCCTTCGCGTTGTTCGACACGCCGAGTCCCTCCTTGGGGATACCGATCCAGTTGGTGTCTATCTGCCCGTTCCCGTTCTCATCGTGCATCACCGCAACGGCATAGTCGCCCGGCGCAAGTCCTTCGAATTTGGCAAAAAGGGTGTCGCTCTCCCTGACCGGCAGGGTGATGGTCTTGAAGGCCTTTTCAGGACTCGTCGGGAAGCCGTCGTCCTGATTGTACAGATAGACGAACACCTGCCCCTGTTTCCTGAGACCCCACACCTTGACCGTGAGCGTGGTGGTCGCCTGCGCCGCCGTCAGGGCGAAGGCAAAGATGATGATCGCGAAAAGTGTCGAACGCATGGGGTTCCTCCCTCGGCATCTTAAATTACCGGAGGTATAGCCGTTTTGTTGACAAAGGGCAATTTATTTAGTAGCACGGTTCCGCATTGCGTGCGCATTACCGAACGAATTTACATGAGCGATACACACAGCGATATCTGCCGCGAAGGGATCGTGAAGGGATACGCCGACGGTCGCGTCCGCGTCCTCATCACCGTCCAGAGCGCCTGCGCCTCCTGCCATGCGAAGGGGGCCTGCACCTCGCTCGACATGTCCGAAAAGGTCATTGACGCCCGCGCCGACGGCCCGTTCGAGATAGGAGAGAAGGTGAAGGTCGCCGTCGCGGGTCGCTACGGCTGGACCGCGGTCCTCTACGCCTTCGTCCTGCCGATGGTCATCCTTTTCACCCTCTTTTTTACCTGTCTTTCGACCGGAAGCGGCGAAACGCAGGCGGCTCTGTCGGGGTTGGCCGGTATTGCCATCTACTTTCTGCTGATCCGCATCTTCCGCGACCGCCTGTTCGGCCGGATGGAGTTCCATGTTGAACGCATCACCAACTGTCAATAGAGGTGTCCTGTGAGTGCCATGATCCTGTACCCGGTCATCATGCTCGGCGCGGTCGCCGGTATCGCGGCGATCCTGCTGTTCCTGACGGCCAAGAAGTTCCATGTCGAAGAGGATCCGCGCATCGACAAGGTGGCCGAACTGCTTCCCGGCGCCAATTGCGGCGGCTGCGGCTACCCCGGCTGTCGCGGCCTTGCTGAGGCGATCGTCAAGGCGGCCGACAAGGGCGATATCGGCGGGCTTTCCTGCCCTCCCGGCGGCTCGGCGGCGATGAAGGCGATCGGCGAGGTGCTCGGGATGGCGGTGGCCGAGAGCGAGCCGATGGTGGCCGTGCTCCGCTGCGGCGGCACCCACGAAAAGGCGCCCCGCACACTGAAGTACGACGGCGCTCCCAAGTGCGTCATCGCTCATACCGTCTTTGCCGGCGAAAAAGGCTGTCCGAACGGCTGCCTCGGACTCGGCGACTGCGTGACGGTCTGCGCGTTCGGCGCGATGTATATGGACGAAAAGACCGGGCTCCCGGTCATAGATCCAGCGAAATGCGTCGCCTGCGGCGCCTGTGTCAAGGCCTGTCCCCGCAAGATCATCGAGATGCGTCCCAAGGGACGGAAGGATCGCCGCGTCTGGGTGAACTGCGTGAATACCGAAAAGGGCGCCGCCGCGATGAAGTACTGCAAGGCGGCCTGCATCGGGTGCGGCAAGTGCGTGAAGGAATGCCCCGAGAAGGTGCAGGCGATAACGCTCCAGAACAACCTCGCCTACATCGACCCGAAGAAGTGCATCGCCTGCGGCAAGTGCGTGCTCGTCTGCCCCACCAAGGCGATACTCGCCACCTTCGAACCGCCCAAGCCGAAACCGGTCGAGTCTCAGTCGGCCGAAGCGCCCAAGGCGACGGTCTGACCGATGGAACAACAACGGGACAAAGGAGATATGTCGTGAATCTCAAGACCTTCAGGATCGGCGGCGTTCATCCGCCGGAGAACAAACTGTCGGCGGGGGTCCCCATCGAGGCGGCCGCCCTGCCGAAACGGGCCTTCATCCATCTCGGCCAGCACCTCGGCGCACCGGCGAAACCGGTGGTCCAGAAGGGCGACAAGGTGCGGGTGGGGACGCTCATCGGGACGGGCGAGGGCTTCATCTCGGCCGCCGTCCATTCGTCGGTGTCGGGCACCGTGTTCGCCATCGACGCCGTTGTTGACGCATCGGGTTACAAACGCCCCGCCGTCATCATCGATGTCGAGGGTGACGAGTGGGAACCGGCGATAGACCGGAGTCTCGAACTGAAAAAGGAGATCACGCTCGACAAGAAGGCGATCGTCGACCGGCTCAAAGAGGCGGGGATCGTCGGTCTCGGCGGCGCCACCTTCCCGGCCCATGTAAAATATATGGTGCCCGAGGGGAAGAAGGTCGACACGCTCATCATCAACGCCGTCGAGTGCGAACCGTACCTGACGAGCGACCACCGCGTCATGCTGGAACGGGCCGACGAGGTACTGGTCGGGACGCGGATACTCATGACGGCACTCGGCGTCGAGCGGGCGGTCATCGGCATCGAGGCCAACAAACCCGACGCCATCGAGATACTGTCGCGCAAGGCACAGGACCACCCCGGCATCACGGTACAGGCGCTCAAGGTACAGTATCCGCAGGGAGCCGAGAAACAACTTATCAAGGCCATCCTCAACCGTGAGGTGCCGTCGGGCAAACTACCGCTCGATGTCGGATGTGTGGTCAACAATGTCGGCACGGCGGTCGCGGTCTATGAGGCGGTCCAGAAGAACAAGCCGCTCTTCGAGCGCGTGGTCACGCTGACCGGCAAGAAAATTCCCAAGAAGGCCAACTTCCTCGTCCGCGTCGGCACACCGATAACCCAACTCATCGACGCTTGTGGCGGCGCCCCCGAAGGTACCGCCAAATTCATCAATGGCGGCCCGATGATGGGCAAGGCGAT
This sequence comes from bacterium, assembly GCA_029573155.1. Taxonomy (GTDB): domain Bacteria; phylum UBP6; class UBA1177; order UBA1177; family JAKLFG01; genus JAKLFG01. The sequence continues at coordinate 3,614 of JAKQHE010000071.1, read as the reverse complement.
GGTGAACACCGACATCCCGGTCACCAAGGGGACCAGCGGGGTCATCCTCGTCGACGAGTCCGAGGCGAAACGTAACGCCCCCGGCGACTGCATCCGCTGCGCCAAGTGCGTCGCCGCCTGCCCCATGGGGCTTGAGCCGTACCTTATCGAAAAACAAGCCGAATACGCGCTCTGGGAGGACGCCGAAAAAGAGGACGCCGCCGACTGCATGGAGTGCGGCTGCTGTCAGTTCACCTGTCCCGCCGCGCGGCCGCTGCTCGACAACATCCGGCTCGCGAAGGCCACCGTCATGAGGATCAGAAGAGAACGGAGCAAGAAATGAGCAACACTATCGTATCGCTCTCCCCGCACGCCAAAGGGCCGCTCTCGACCGAAAAGGTGATGTGGGGCGTCGTCATCGCCCTCCTGCCTTCGTTCGCCTTCTCGGCCTACTTTTTCGGCATCCGGGCCATCGTCGTGACGCTCGTCGCCACGATCGCCTGTATCCTGACCGAGTTCGTCATCCAGAAGTACCTGATGAGGACGACGGTCACCGCGTTCGACGGTTCGGCCGCCATCACCGGCATCCTGCTCGCCTTCAATGTGCCGTCGAGCATCCCGATCTGGCAGATGGTGCTCGGCGCTGTCTTCGCCATCGCCATCGGCAAGATGGTGTTCGGCGGGCTCGGCCGCAACCCCTTCAACCCGGCGCTCCTCGGCCGCGCCTTCATGCTGGCAAGTTTCCCGGTCGATATGACCACTTGGCCGATACCGGTCAAGACCCAGTGGCTCTGGGAGATGGGCAAAAAGGTGGACGGCACCACCGCCGCGACGCCGCTCGGATTTTTCAAAGAGGGGATCAAGATGGGCGGTTCGATGGGAGACCTCGTCGCGCAACGCCCGGAACTGTACGATTACTTCAACCTCTTCATCGGCAATGTCGGCGGCTGTATCGGCGAGGTGAGCTCCTTCGCGATACTGCTCGGCGGCATCTACCTGCTCTACAAGAAGATCATCACCTGGCACATCCCGGTGTTCTACCTCGGCGGCCTCGCTCTCATCACCGGCATCTTCTGGTGGATGGAACCGGCGAAATACGCCGACCCGCTGTTCCACCTGTTCGCCGGCGGCGCGATGCTGGGCGCGTGGTTCATGGCGACCGACATGGTCACCAGTCCCATGACGGTCAAAGGACAGATACTCTTCGCGGTGTGCGGCGGCCTGCTGTGCGGCCTTATCCGCCTGTTCGGCGCGTTCCCGGAAGGGTGCTCCTACTCGATACTCATCATGAACGCCTTCGTCCCGCTCATCGACAAGTACATCAAGCCGACCCGTTTCGGGAAGGAGGTGAACTATGGCTAAGAAACTCGAATCGAACTTCGTGAACATGTTCGTCGTCCTGCTGGTCATCGGGCTGGTCGCGGCGCTCGCGCTCGGCTTCACCTACTCCAAGACCCGGCCCGAAATAGAGGCGGCGGCGCTCAAAAAGCAGGAGAAGATCATCACGACGGTGCTTGACGGCATATCCTACGACAACAAACCGCTCGCCGAGAAGTACGCGGTCGATGGCTTCAACGGACTTGAACTTTACCCCGCCAAACAGGGGGGCGAACTCGTCGGCGTCGCGGTCAAGACGGTCTCTCCTTCCGGTTATTCGGGCAATGTCTGGCTCATGGTCGGGTTCAAGCCCGACGGCACCATCAACAAGACCGCGGTGCTCGAGCAGAAAGAGACCCCCGGGCTCGGGACCAAGATGGACACCCCCTGGAAAGACCAGTACAACGGCAAGAACCCCGGGACCAACAATCTCAAGGTCAAGAACGAGGGCGGCGAAATAGATGCGATAACGGCCGCCACCATCAGTTCCCGCGCCTTTTCCGAAGCGGTCCAGAAAGCCTATGACGCCTTCAAGAAGGGAGGTGAGAAATGAATAACCTGCAGGTATTCACCCGGGGGCTGGTCAAGGAGAATCCGATCTTCGTTCTCCTGCTCGGCATGTGTCCGACGCTTGCGGTGTCGAGTTCGGCCTTTAACGGGCTTGGCATGGGTCTCGCGGCGACCTTCGTCCTCGTGTGCTCCAATGTCGTCATCGCGCTCTTGAAGAACCTCATCCCCGACAAGGTCCGCATCCCCGCCTTTATCGTGGTCATCGCCTCGTTCGTGACGATCGTCGACCTTTCGATGCAGGCCTTCACCCCGGCGCTCTCCGAGTCGCTCGGCGTCTTCATCCCGCTTATCGTCGTCAACTGCATCATTCTCGCCCGTGCCGAGGCCTTCGCCTCGAAGAACGGCGTGCTGGGCAGTCTGCTGGACGGTCTCGGCATGGGGCTCGGCTTCGCGATCGCTCTTACGATCCTCGGCGGTATTCGCGAGATACTGGGGGACGGCAAATTCTTCGGCATCCCGCTGTTCGGCGAGAGTCCGACGACCATCCTGCTCTTCATCCTGCCGCCCGGCGCCTTCATCGCCCTCGGGCTCGTGATCGCCTTCGTGAACAAGTTCGTCAAGAAAACGGCGTAGGGGGTAGACCATGACATACTTCAACATCATCATCGGCTCGATATTCGTCAACAACATCGTACTGGCGATGTTCCTGGGCATCTGCCCCTTTCTCGGAGTATCGAGCAAGGTGTCGACCTCGGTCGGGATGGGCGCGGCGGTCGTCTTCGTCATGACGCTCGCGACGCTCGTTACTTATCTCATCCAGACACTCGTGTTGATACCGCTTTCCATCGGGTTCATGCAGACGGTCGTCTACATTCTCGTCATCGCGGCGCTCGTGCAGATGGTCGAGATCATCCTGAAAAAGATATCCCAGCCGCTCTATCAGGCGCTCGGCATCTTCCTGCCGCTTATCACGACCAACTGCGCGGTGCTCGGCGTCGCCCTGCTCGTCATCAAGAAGAACATGCCGCTGGCCGACGCGATGGTCTACGCGGTCGCCAACGCGATCGGCTTTACCTTCGCTCTTATCGTTTTCGCCGGCATCCGCGAACGGCTGGCGCTCGTCGACATCCCCAAGCCGATGCGCGGCGCCCCCATCGCGCTCATCACTGCCGGACTCTTGTCGCTCGCCTTCATGGGTTTCGCGGGTCTCGTGAAGTAAGTCCCTTCTTTTTCTCAACGAATTTTCAACGAAAAAGTGCTTGCTTTTCCTTATCTTTTTTTTAAAATACCCTACAGATGTTCATTCACTGTGCGTGGGGGGACCCCTAAAATGACGCGTGAGAGAGCGATCATTTCTTTCGTGGCGTTAGTCCTGTCCTTTCTTTTGGGGTGTTCCTCGAACACGCCGAACTCCGCCGAGTGCATCACGGCGTTCGATTGCGAGGACGGATATACCTGTCAGGACGGCACCTGTGTGGCGCTCCCCGACAACAGCGTGACCGGTGACGGCGACACCGCCGGCACGGACACCTCCACCGACGAGATGCTTGATGACACCGTCACCGACGAAGAACTGCCGCCCGACGAGGAAAAGGCCGACGAGGCGACCGACACCGACGAAGATACCCCGATCGTCACCGACGATCCGATCGTGACCGACGAGGATACCTTCCTCTCCGACGACGACCTCTTCATCGACACGACGCCGCCCGCGGTGATGACGACCACCCCGGCAACCGACGCGACGG
>JAKQHE010000050.1 GCA_029573155.1 bacterium | reverse complement strand
TGAAGAACGGATCGAACACATTCTGGAGGTCGGCTGCCGGTATGCCGACGCCGGTGTCGGTGACGCGGAGCGACCAGTAGGGGCCGGAGGAAAGGCCCGGCGGCCAGTTCGGGAACCCTTCGCCGATGTCTGTGCGTTCCAATGTTATGGCGCAAACGCCGCCTGGCGTTCCCCCTTCCCGGCGCATGATGGTCATGGCGTGCCATGCGTTCAGGACGAGGTTCAGGATGACCTGTTCGAGGAGCGCCCCGTCGCCGTTGATGAGCGCCGGCGTGGCGGGGAGCGACAGGCGCAGTCGCACGCTCTTGTCGAGCGTCTTTTCGGCGATGATCGCGACATTCTGGACCGACCGGACAAGGTCCATAGGCAAGAAGGAGATCTTCTGGCGTCTCGAGAGGGTGAGCAGTTTTCGTATCATCTCGGAGGCGCGCTTCACCTGATCGTCGATCAGGCCGAGCGACTCGCGCAGTTTATCTGGGGTCACCGCCGACGGGTCGTGCTCGTTCATGTACGTGAGGAGGGAAGAGGTGGCGCCGATGCCGCCCAGCACATTGTTGAAATCGTGGGCGAGTCCGCCGACGAGTGTGCCGATGGACTCCATCTTCTGAGCCTGCATGAGTTGCTGTTCCTTGTGGGACAGTTCCTCCTCAGCCTCGCGTATGGGCGAGAGATCGATCACGACGCCCCTGAGTCCCGCGACCCGTTCGTGTTCGTGGAACGGCGCGTTATAGACCATTACCGGCAGGGTGGTCCCATCCTTCCGGCGCGCAGTGTATTCGATGCGGTTCACCAGCGTCCCGTTCAGGCGGCCCTCGACATTCTTCATGGCACGCGGCCGATCTTCCGGCACCAGCACATCGAACATCGAAACGCCCCGTGCGATGTCCTCTTCGCTGTACCCGAAGGTCTCGAAGGCGACACGGTTCACATAGCGGATCTTCCCGCTCAGGTCGGCCTCGAAAAGCGGGAGCGGCAGAAGATCGGCCATCTCACGGTACCGTTTCTCGCTGGAAACCAGCAATGCGCGGCTTTCCCGGAGATCCTCCAGCAGACGCAGGAAGGTTCGCGACAACGCGCCGATCTCATCGTTCGTCGGCGGGGGCAGGGATACGGAGAGTTCGGTCCCCGATATGTCGGCCATCGCGGTGGTCAGATCCCCGAGCGGTCGCACGATGCGGCGCGAGAGTTGGAGCGACACGAGGACGGCAACGACGAATATGGCGGCAGCGAACAGGATGGCCTGCAGTATGGCCAATCGCGCCGCCGAGAGGAGTTCCTCGCTCCGTTCGGCGATGACCACCCGCCACGGAGGTATCTCGGCGGGGAAGATGGTGTCTTCTGGCGACGGCGCGAACATGTTTCCGAAGAACTGGGAGCCGTTCTCGGTGAAAAAGACGCCGTCACCCTGTCCCGCCGAGGCGAACTCGACAGGCATCGGTTCGAGTATCCGTCGGGGGTCGTGGTGTATGATGATATTGCCTGTATGATCGGTGACGAAACCGTTTCCGGTCTCGCCGATGTGCACGCCAAGCGGGATCTCGGCGATTTTCGCGAGATCGAGTTGCAGGGAGATGACCGCCTTCACGGTCCCGTTCTGCGATACCGGTGAGGTGAACTGGAGGAATTGCCGAAAGGGTTCGGAAGAAACGCTGACCGGTGATACGGCAACGGCGCCCCGGAGCGATGCCTGGAAATGTTTTTTGTGACGCCAATCGGCGAGGAATCGGTAGGATGTCGAGGCGATGACGGTACCGTTCGGCGCGATGAGACTGATGTCATCGTACCGCGGGAGTATCTTGTGGATGTCGTGAAGTGCCGCTTCCATCGTCTTGGGATCTGTCGCGCCGCCGCGGAAGAGGGGGTTGTTCGATATGAGCGCGACATCGCTGACGGCGCCGGCGAGCAGGCGTCCCATGTTGTGGTGGACCTCTTCGGCTACCTTGGAGAAGGTCTCGACGTGATAGCGGATGGTCCCGGTGCGGATATGGTAGGCGGCGATAGCGGTTATGCCGGCTATCGCAAGGAACGCTAAGGAGATAAGATGAACGAATATACGCCGTTGCACGCGATACCTGCCGCTATTTCTTCATGAGATTGAACAGTTTCTGGTGGAGCGGTATCGGATCTTTGTTCCGCTCGTAGCGTTCACCGCGTTCGAGGGTCGATATGGCGGGGAACATGACGCTGTTCTCGCGCAGTTCGGGGCGCAGAAGTTTTTCGGAGCCCTTGACCGCGCAGGGATAAAAAAAGGTGCTCGATGCACGGGCGGCCACCTCGGGACGGAGGCGGAAGGAGATGAACCGGTGCGCCGCCTCCAGATTGCGCGCCGACTTGGAGAGCACGAAATAATCGGCCCAGAGACGGAACCCTTCACGCGGCAACACAAAGCGAAGGTGCGGGAGGTCCCGCGCTTTGTAAAGATAGTCACCGCTGTAGGTCTGGGCGATCCAGACGGTGCCGTCCATCACCTTGGCTATGTTGTCGAAGGTGTCGCCGAAAGATACGCCGTTCTCGCGTAACTCTTCGGCATAACGGATGATCGCGTTCTCTTGTTCCGCGCTCGCGGTGCCGTTTATCGAAAGGCGGGCGCGGTGCAGAAGCGGCACGATCGCGTCGGGGGCGTCGTCAAGAAGGCGTATCCTGTCGCGATACCTCGGGTCCCAAAGCATCTCGACGCTGTCGGTGTCCGCCGGGACCTGTCGGGTGTCGATGATGTACCCGGCGGTGCCCCAGAACTGCGGCACCGCCATCGGGAGTCTCGTGCCGAATCGAGAGGTGATGTCTGTGATGTTGGGTATCTTTGAGAGATCGAAGGGGCGTGTAAGTTTGGCATTGAGCACATATTCAAGCACCGATTCATCGACGACCACGAGATCGAACGCCGCCGGTTCGTCCTGCAGGCGGGCGACCTGTTCGCTCGATGTCTTTATCTCGACGACGGTCACGGCGATGCCGGTCTCCCGCTCGAAATCGGCGACCATCTGCCGGTCGGTGTAATCCTCCCAGGTCAGGATGGCCAGTTCCTGCTCTTTCCGGTCGGTCTTTGAGGGGGAATGGAAGAAGAAATAAAGCACGAGCAACGCGAACACGCAAAGGATAGCGATAAAAATAACCGAGCGTCTCACTGCCAACCCCTTCATGAGGATCCAATTGTAACGGGGGAAAAGGGCAAGGTCAAGAAAAAAGAACGGAACGGTTACAAATAAAAAGAGTAAGCGGGGGTCAATTCACCTTGAAAGTAAGGTCGCCCTTCTCGAAAAAGGCGACGATCTGCCGGGCCGCCGCGATGCCGGCGTTGATGTTCGCCTCCTCGGTCTGGGCCCCCATCTTCTTCGGGGTGAAGAACGCGCGGTCCTTGTATTTTTCGAGTACCTGATCCTTGACGGTGTCCTCGACATCTGAGAGATACTTGAAATCGGGCCGTTCCTCGAACATCTTGAGAAGGGATGCCTCGTCAATGACCTCTTTACGAGCGGTGTTGATGAGGACCGCTCCCTTGGGCATCAGCGAAAGGAGCGCATGGTTGATGCTCTTTTTGGTCTTGTCGGTCGCCGGGATGTGTAGCGACACATACTGACAGGTGCGGTACAGTTCCTCGGCGCTACCGACCGGGGTCACGCCGTCCTTGGCTATCGTCGCGGTGTCTATGAACGGGTCGTAAGCGTAGATCTCCATGCCGAAGCCCTTCGCGATGGCCGCGAGCGATCGGCCGACGAAGCCGTAGGCGTGGATGCCCAGTTTCTTGCCGCGCAGTTCAGTGCCGCTTTTCGGGGTGAACCAGGTGCGGGCGGCGTAGAGCATCATGCCGAAGGCGAGTTCGGCCACGGCGTTCGAGTTCTGGCCGGGAGTGTTCATTGCGTCGACCTTCTTCTCGGCGGCGTAT
>JAKQHE010000042.1 GCA_029573155.1 bacterium | reverse complement strand
GCGATGGCGGTCGCCACTTCGCCTTTGGCCATGAACCACTGCGAGAAATTGTGTCGCGCCGCGTGGTAGAGTATCGACTCGTCGGGGACCGTCGCGATGAGTGCCTCGAACTCGGCCATGTAGCGCGCTTCGATGAGTTTGCGGCCTTGTGCATCGCGGAATACGAAATTGCCGAAGCCGAGTTCCTCCTCGAAGAAGCGGTGCAGTTCCTTCACGAGCGTCTTGGAGTTCTTGTTGACGAAGCGGGCCCCGGCGTCACGGGCCTTTTCCGCGTTCGTCTCATCGGTCGACTGCAGGAGTACCGGCACATCGTCCCGTGCGCGAAGCAGTTTCGCCAACTCTACGCCGGCGACCGGGTCCAATTTGCCGCTGCGCGGGAATTCCACATCCGATATGACGCAGAGGATGAAATCGCGGTAGCGGTCGTAGAGGGCGCTCCCCTCCTCCCACGAGGTGGCAATAAGCACCTTGGGGCGGGCCCGCATCCGCAGGATCTTGAACCGCGCGTCGATGTCCTCGCCCGCGATGAGTTTCTGCATATCCTGCATGAGCACGCGGTAAAGTCCCGGCAGGTAGCGAGAATAGTAGCGGACCGAATCCTCGATGAGCAGGATCACGCGGGTCGCCGCGATGCGGGTGTCCTCGTCGGCGTTGCGGACATCCTCGACCGACTTGATCATGGCGAGGAAGATGGCGGGGTCGCCGTTCCAGACGAAGACGCGGTCTATGTGGCGCAGTTCGGCGGCGGTATAGGCGTACATGCCGATGTCGCTGTTGTTGTTGAACAGCAGGAGCACCGGCAGTTCGGGCACCGCGTCACGGATACGCGTCGAGAGGTCGAGCGGCATCCGGCGGTCGAGTCCCGTCATGATGATGACCAGGTCGTAGCGACGGTCGCGCAGGGCCGACATCGCCTCGTCGGAGGAGTGGACCGCCGTGACACGCGGCGCGGTCGAGAGGTTGAGTTGGTAGTATTCGCCGTATATCTGCTCCATCAGTTGGCCTTCGCGCTCGATGATGTAGGCATCGTACACCGACGCGACGAGCAGTATCTCGCGGACCCGGAAGCGCATGATGTCGTGGCAGAGCGTGAGACTCGACGGACGCGGGCGGAACAGGTCGCGGATGGCGTCACGGTCCATGTCAGCGCTCCCGCGAGAAGTTGGCAAAGTGAAGTTTCGCGAGGCCGGCGAACACCGCGTCGCCATGCCGCGCGCGGATCGCGGCGATGAGCGCGTCGGCGTCGGCGCCGGAGCCGCTCCTCAGGGCGAATTCGCCCTTGAGCGTCTCGTCAGACAATTTCTTGAGCGACCGCAGATAGTCGGCCCGCGCGACGACCGAGGCGAGAGCGACAGCGGGATGCGCCTCGGCCCGCGGACGGAACTCTACCTCCGCGTCCGGTGCGGCGGCGCGTATGGTCGCGACGAGCGCCGGGGCGTCGCTGAATTGGTCGACGAGCACCTGTCTCATGTCGGGATGCCGCCCGGCGAGAGTCGAAAGCGCCTTGCCATGGGCCCACGCGAGGAGGTGGTTGAGCGTCCGGCCCTTCTTTTTAAAATCCGCGTACAGTTCGTTATAGCGCTTGGGCATGATGCGGACCACCTCGAAAAAACGCCGGGAACGGCGGTCCAGTTCATCAGCGGCTGCAAGCACCTCATCGTCACCCATCCTCTTGCTGTCGCGCACCCCGAGTTCGAGCGCTCCTCGTGAACCGTCGCAAAGATAGAAACACGCGGTGACGAGCGGCCCGAAGATGTCGCCCTTGCCTGCCTCGTCGCACCCGGCGAGCGCTTCGGGGGCGAGCAGGCCGAGGATGAGACGGCGGACCCGTTCGCTCTGCGTAACGACGCTGAAGCCCTTCTTTTCGGAGTGGTAGAGCGCGACGGGAAATTCCTTTTCGCCCGGTAGGATGACCTTGAAGGAAACGCCGTAGGGTATCTCCCTGAAACTTTCGGGAAGCGGCGTACAGAGATCCCGCACCAGACGGGCATACACCTGTTCGGCGAACCGGTCGAGTATCGGATCAGTCGAGAATTTTGCCATGCCCCACCGCCTGCGCTATGAGTTCCGACAGTGCACGATACAGGACGGCGAGCCGGGGGGCCGTCTTTCCCAGAAAAACGATCTCCCGTTCCATGACCGCCCGGTCGCCGCGCGCCGCCGGACCGGTCAGCGCACCGACGCCCCCCTCCCGGACACCGAGCACCGAGGTCTCGACGAGTTGGACGAGCAGTCGTTTCGAATCATCGTCGGAAAAACCCTCGCGCCGGAGCAGATCCCGCGCCGCGAGGAAAAGATACTGCGGGAAATTCCCCGCCAGCACCGCGGCAACATGGTAGCCGGGTCCCGGTATCGGATCGCGGCGGATCACATGGAAATGGTGAGTATTCAAGAATCGCTCGAACCCGCCGTCAGCCGGACCGTGCCACAGGCACCAGAGCCGCCCGAACTCGCTCTCAGGCCCCATCGAAGCGAACGGATGCAGGAGGTGCGTCCGCTCACGGGAGATGGGAAGACCCCCGGCGAAATGGACGAGCGTCAACCCCTTCGGCGTCGTCGGGAAGACCTCGCGGCATATCCGTTCCACCGCGGCGTCGGGCACCGCGAGGAACAGAACGCCGCGCCTGGGGGGCCGTTTCTCCCAGCCCCGTTTCAAGACGCGGCACGGCACCGCCTGCCGTCCGAAATGGCGTACGAGCGCCGCGCCGACCCGACCGCGCCCTGCTATGTATATCGCCGTCACCATCCCGATCTCCTCAGGTCCCGACCGTCAGATAGGAAACATAGGCGACATAGAACGCGACCAACAGCGCACCGTCGCGGCGCCCCAGCCGGCGGTCAGTGCGGCGATAGACCAACACGAACAACAGCATGGAGCAGAGCGCCGTCACCGACAGGTCGACCGTCGTGCCGGTCGAGAAGGGAAGCGGTCGGATGACCGCGGAAATACCGAGTATCAAGAAGATGTTGAAGATGTTGGAGCCGACGATGTTGCCGACGGCGATGTCGGCGTTCTTCTTGTAGGCGGCGACCATCGAGGTGGCCAGTTCGGGGAGCGAGGTCCCCGCCGCGACGATGGTCAGCCCGATGACCCGTTCGGCGATGCCGAAGTGGCGCGCGACTATGACCGCTCCATCGACGAGGAACTTGCCGCCGAAAACGAGCATCGCGAGTCCCGCGACGATCATCGCGACCGACACGGGAAGGCTGAAGAGTTTCACCGATCCGTCGCTTTCGGTGCCGGTACGGGCGTTCTTGAAGGTGTAGCGCAGGAAATAGGCGAAGAACAGCAGCAGGATGATGCCGTCGATCCGTCCCAGCGCCGACGGGTCTGATCCATCGAGCGGCAACGACAGATAGGGCGCGCCGAGCGGGAAGAGGAGAAGCGCCGCCACGAGGCTCAACGGGATCTCCCCGCGAATAGTGCTTTCCTGTACCGGCAGGCGGCGGATGAGCGCCGAAAGACCGAGTATCGCAAGGATATTGAAAATGTTCGAACCGAGCACATTGCCGATCGCGATGTCGGTGGTCCCCCTGAGCGCCGAAACGACATTGACCACCATCTCGGGGGACGAGGTACCGAAGGCGACGACGGTCAGGCCGATCACGAGATTCGAAATGCCGTAGCGCTTGGCGACCGATGCGGCGCCGTCGACGAGGATCGAGGCGCCGATGGTGAGGAGAAGGAATCCTCCGACGAGCAGGAAGAGGGTCACTGATGTCTCCTACGTGTAGAGGATGAGCGAATAGATAGCATCGATGACGACCACCATGAATATCGAGATGACCACCGAGTCGGTCGTGGCGCGCCCGACCGCGTCGGCGCCGCCGCGGACATGGAGTCCCTGATAGCAGGCGATGGCGAGGATGACCCACGCGAAGGTAAGACTCTTTATCACGCCCCAGACGATGTCCTTCATCCGCATGACCTTGACGATCTCGGCGACGAACGCGCTCGGCGGCACCTGATAGACCTGCGCGACGATGAGTCCTCCGAGTATGCCGGCGAAGCAGGCGACGAGCGTGAGTATCGGCATTGAAAAGGTGAAGGCCCAGAATTTCGGCACGAGCATGAATTTGAGCGGACGGATACCCATCGTCCTCAACGCGTCCACCTCCTCCATGACCACCATCGTCCCGATCTCGGCCGCTATCGCGCTCCCGGTGCGACCCGCGATGATGATGGCGGTGACGAGCGGCCCCAATTCGGTGAACATCGCGATACCGATGAGCGTGGCGATGTAGGACTGACCACCCAGTTTCGCCATCTGTATCGCCGCCTGTATCGAGATGGTGAGCCCGATGAGGAACGAGAGGAGCACGACGATCGGGACCGCCTTGTAGCCGATGTGGAAGGCGTTGCGGATCGTGTCGCCCCGCAGAAGGTGCCGCCGGTCCCACAGCGACTGCGCGGCATAATAGAGCATATCGACGAAGATGGCGCCGAAAAAGACCATACGATCAATGAGCGAGAATATGGCGTCGCCCACCCGGTCGAGCACCCGGGCCCACCGGAAGGACCCTTTTTTCTGCGACTCGGCGCGGGGGCGGGGGTAGAGTATCTCCTCGCAGTACTTCTCCGGCACCCGTACCGCGTCGCCGCGCACCGCGATGAGCCGGCGCACGAACGCCTTGGTAGCGGTGTCGAGCCGCACCCCGTCGAGGTCGAGCACCACCTCGGTACCGGCGGGGATGGCGCGCAAGGCGGCGGCGAGCAGGTCGGGGTAGTTCTCAAAGGTGACCGGTTCGGGTATCCGATAGGCTTCCATGGGGTCACTCTAGCCGAGAGCGGTGCGCCGGTCAACAATTTTATCCGCTCCTTTTTCCGGTCGCGCCGCCCGATACTCCCCTATTTTGCTGAAAATTTGCCTCGCGTCGCCCGTTGCGGTATGGTAACAACGATCTTGTTGAAAGACCGATACGGAGGCATCCTTCCCATGACCAAGCCATCCGACGATATCCGCGCGGTGTATGAACTTGCCGCCCTCACCGGCGAAAAGGACGAACTGACCGCGATGGAAGGACATTTCGAGAGGATGTTCAAACACCTCGCCGACCTTTCCCGCGTGCCGGTCGAGAGGGTGGAACCCTACTTCACCCTGCCGCTGCGCGAACTGCCGCTTGCCAAGGACGCGCCCGCCCCGTCGGGGGTCGAAGCGGCGATCCGCGGCACCTTCACGCAGGAGGCGGAGGGATTCCTCGTCGTCCAGCGGGTCGTGAACCGCGGCGGCGACGCATGCGTCGAGGGGGAGGAGGAGTGATGGAAACGCTCGGCGTAAAGGATATATACGGCAACATCGCGGCCCACAACGGGGCGCTCAACGCCTACCTGCAGGTCGTTCCCGAAGAGCGGCTGAAGCCCGGCGCGGGCCCGCTTTCCGGGGTCTGCCTCGGCGTGAAGGACAACATCGCGGTCGCGGGATTGCAACTCACCTGTGGTTCGAAACTGCTCGAGACCTATGTCGCCCCCTATACCGCGACGGTGGTCGAGCGGCTCGTCGCGGCGGGCGCGACGGTGACGGGCAAACTCAATCTGGACGAATTCGCGATGGGGTCGGCCACCACCTATTCGGCCTACGGCGACACGAAAAATCCATGGGACGAAGAGCGCACCCCGGGCGGCAGTTCGGGCGGCTCGGCCGCCGCCGTCGCGGCGAAGATGTGCGACATCGCGCTCGGGAGCGACACCGGCGGGTCGGTGCGCCAGCCGGCCTCCTACTGCGGTATCTACGGTTACAAGCCGACTTACGGTACCCTTTCGCGCTACGGACTCACCGCGTTCGCCAGTTCGCTCGACCAGATCGGCATCCTCGCGCGGCGTCCCGGCCACATCCGCGAACTGATGCAGGTCGCGGCGGGACGCGATGGGCGCGATGCCACTTCGATCGAGGCACCCTCCTTCGATGCGCAGGCGTTCGACCCTGCGAAGATGCGCATCGGTGTCATCGCCGAATACGAAAAGAACATGGGCCCGGCGGTGCGACCCGCCTATGACCGGTGCATCGAGACGCTCAAAAAGGCGGGGGCGACCATCGTGCCGCTCTCGTTCCCCGAATACGACACGGTGATATCGGTCTATCAGGTCATCGCGACCGCCGAGGCGAGCGCGAATCTCGCGCGGTTCGACGGTATCCGCTACACGGCGCGCGCCGAAGGGTGCTCATTCCGCGAAACGACCGCCGCGAGCCGCGGCAGATGGTTCGGCGCCGAGGTGAAGCGGCGGATACTGCTCGGGACCTGGGTGCTGTCGCGCGCCTACTACGATTCCTACTATCTGCGCGCCGCGAAGGTTCGCACCGTGATCCTGAACCGGTGGAAGGAGTTCTTCGGGAAGGTCGATATGGTGCTCACCCCGGCGACGGCGGGGACCGCCTTTAAGCGAGCCGAACAGCCCGACACCTTCGCGCTCTACCTCGAGGATCTCTTCACCATACCGGCCAATCTCACCGGCATGCCGGCGATAGCCTTCCCGGCCGGGACCCACGACCGCCTGCCGGTCGGCCTGCAACTGACCGCCGACCTTTCACGCGACGGGCTGCTTCTCGACGCGGCCGCATGGCTCGAAAAGAACGTTATGGGCTTTGCGACCATCGAGCGGGGGTGCCGTCATGACGCGATATGAGGCGGTCATCGGGCTCGAGATACATGTCCAGATACAGACGGCGACCAAGGCCTTCTGCCGGTGCGAGGGCGACTACAATGCGCCGCCCAACCGCAACATCTGCCCCGTCTGCACCGGGGCGCCGGGGGCGTTGCCGGTGCTGTCGGATGAATTCGTCGCGCGGGCGGTCCGGCTCTGCCTCGCGCTCGGGGCGCGGGTGAACCTTCTTTCGACCTTCGACCGCAAGAACTACTTCTACCCCGATATGCCGAAGAACTACCAGATAACGCAGTTCTTCACCCCCATCGGTTCGGAGGGGCGGCTGCTGGTGACCGGCGCTGACGGCGTCGAACGGGCCATCGGCATCGAACGGATCCATATGGAGGAGGACACCGCCAGATCGGCCCATCTGGGCGAACGGACGCTCCTTAACTTCAACCGCGCCGGACTGCCACTCATCGAGGTGGTGTCGCATCCCGATCTCAAAAGCGGCGAGGAGGCGGCGCAGTACTTCAAGAAGATCTACGACATCGCCGTCAAGTACCTCGGCATCTGCCGCGGCAACATGGAGGAGGGGAACCTCCGCTGCGACGCGAACATATCGATACGGCCGGCCGGCAGCACGGCGCTCAACACCAAGACCGAGGTGAAGAACGTCAACTCGTTCGCCTTCATTGCCAAGGCGATAGACCACGAGATAGAGCGGCAGATCGCCATCGTCGAAGCGGGCGGGGAGGTCGAGAGCGAGACGCGGCTCTGGAACCCGAAACTCAAGCGGACCGAGACGATGCGCAAGAAATCGGGCCGCAACGATTACCGCTACTTCAACGAGCCCGACCTCGGACCATTGCGCATCACCGCCGAATTCGTCGAGGAGCTGCGGACGACGCTCCCCGAACTGCCCGACGACAAGCGGCGGCGGTTGAGAGAGGCCTACGGGATCAACAACGAACAACTGGACCTCTTTATCGGCTATCCGGCGGTCTGCGAGTACTTCGAACGGGCGTCGTCATCGGCGACGGCCAGTTTCTCCACCATTGCCGCATGGACGAGCGGCGAACTGTTGCGGGTCGAGGATAAGGAGAACTTCGGCGCGGTACAGACGCCGCCCGAACACATCGCGTCGCTCGCCCGGCTGATCGATACGAAAAAGGTGAACGGGCCGCAGGCGAAAGAGATCTTCGCCATTATGAGAGAAACCGGCAGTGATCCCGAAGAGATAGTAAAGAACGACCCCCGCTTTACCGCTATCGGGGATGATGAGACGGCCGCCATCGCGGCGGCGGTCGTAGCCGACCATCCGGCGGAGACCGAAAAATACCTCGGCGGCAGGGAGAACCTGCTCGGATTCTTCGTCGGGCAGGCGATGAAACGGGCAAAAGGAAAGGCCGATCCGGCCAAAATGTCCGAGTTGGTCAAAAAAGAATTGACTAATAGGAAAAAATAGCGGAAAATCGACCGTTCGGTGTGACAGTGGACCACCATATCCCGGAGGAGGCATGAAGTTCGAGATCTTTTTCCCGTCGACCGACGGGTCCAAGGAACTTATCGTCCGCGAGGAGGGCGCCAACTGGTTCAGTGCGCTCGAGAACGCCCTCAAAGGCGGCGGCATGGGCCATCTCATCAACAACATCCTCTGCGACATCAAGGAGGATGGGTCCATCCATGTCACCGAGACGATAAACGGCAAAAAATTCCTCATCCGTGAATTCGACCCGAACCGCGTCGCCGGCCATGAGAAGGAGATCGGTCGCACACTCAAGAAGCGCGACCCGAACGAAGTGCTCGCCACGGTGTTCGAAGAGGTACTCGACGGGTTCGACAAGCCGGAACAGGAGGGGCTCGATTTCTTCCTCGACCTCGCGATGAAGCACATCCCGGCCGACTCGGGGTCGATCGCTATCGCGCCACTCGCCGCGCGGGAACTGACCTTCGTCGCCTGCCGCGGACCGAAATCGGACGGCGTCAAGGGGCTCAAGATACCGATGGGGACCGGCATAGCCGGTTTCTCAGCGCTCAACAATGTCCTCATCGCAGTCTCCGATGTGCAGAAGGACCCCCGTTTCTTCAAGGATATCAGCGAGAAACTCGGCTACCCGACCAAATCCATCGTCGCCTCCCCCATCCTGTACAACAACCTCACCTTCGGCATGATGGAGCTCATCAACAAGAAAGAATCCTCCGCCTTCGACGAGGATGACATCCACATCCTCCGGTTCGTTTCCGAGAAACTGGGGGAGTACCTCAACATGATCTGGGAAGCGCGCAACAACAACCTTGAAGACGAGTAACCACCCCTTTTTCCTCTCGGCGCGAGGTATCCCATGAGAGTATTTTTCTGTTTCCTTGCGGCGCTTTTCGCGCTTTCCTGCGGCGGTGATGAAAAACCGAAGAAAGAGACCTTTACCGCCGACACCTTCTCGGAACAGGAGGTCCTCATCGGCGCGGTGACCGGTCTTATGTGGCAGAGTTACGACCCCGAGGACGTCTTCTCGTACCTTAACCGCAAGACCTACGACAAGGCGGTCCAGTACTGCGCCGACCTTTCGTGGGCCGGATTCAACGACTGGCGCCTCCCGACGATAGATGAACTCCGGACCATCGTCGAGGGCTACGAGGATATCATGTGGGGGGGGCGGTGCGCGGTCGGCGGCGACTGTCTCCAGTACACCTGCAAGGACAAGGGCAGGGAGAGCGACAACGATACCCCGTGCGCCCAGCGCGAGAACAAATACACCGGACCGGGACCGGACGGCTGCTATTGGGAAGCACCGTGGCGCGAACGGTTCTGCGGCGAATACTGGTCGACCTCGGCGGTCAGCGACTCCGCCGGGTGCCGTTGGGGGCTCACCTTCTACGACCCCGCGATATTCATCCTCACCGAGGCGGGAAGTTCCGCCTTTGCCCGTTGCGTACGGGAACCGTGAACGCCCTCACTTTCTTCCCCCGTTTGTACCGTCTCGATGTCGCCGTGGTCACCTTCGGCGCCGCGCTCGCCGGCCCTTACTTCTCGACCGGCTCCTTCTCGTCGGTCGATGTCACCATCGCCGCCTTCATATCGCTCATACTCTACAACTATGTCTATGTCCTCAACGCACTGACCGACCGGACCGGAGACACGATAAGTCACCCCGAACGACCACTCCCCTCCGGTCGACTCGGCATCATGCCGGCGGCGTGTTATCTCGTCCTGCTCCTCCATCTGGCGGTCGCCGGTTCCATAGCGCTGTTCACCGGCCCCTCGCTCTTCCTCGCGCTTCTGGTCGTCTTCCTCGGCACCCTCTACTCGGCGGCACCGTTCGAACTCAAGAAACATCCTTTCGTCGCCATCGCGGTGACCGCATGGGGGATGGCGCATCCCTTCTTCATCACCGCCCATACAGCAAAAACCTCTCTCGGTATCTCCTTCATACTCGTCGCTCTTGGCGTTGTAGCGTTCAAGGACATCGGTGACCCCGGCGGAGACGTCGTGGCCGGTCGCCGATCCGTTCTTGCGGTGCTATCATTGAGAACGCTCTGCCTCCTCTCGCTCTTATCCTTCGTTGCGGCAGCGATCGCCCTTCTCCTGCTCGATCTGCCGGTCCTGCTCATGCTACCGGCCTTCACCGGCGCAACGCTCCTCTATCATCTTACGCATGGCGCGCTTGAAAAATCGTTGCCTCTCCTGTATACTCGGCTCATCCACAGCGCCCTTGCGGCGATCGTCGGCATCATCGTCGTCGTGGTGGCGGACCTGCTCTGCGCGGGAGGAACATGAACCTGCGATCGCTCCTCATCGGGGAACGCCCGTCGATCCACTGGCGGATGCTCGCCTTCTTCATGGTGTTCGAACTGTTCGCCGCCGGTCGGGTGTTCGTCGAGATGCGGATACTCGCCGACAATACCAGCATGATCGTGGCACTCCACCGTTTCCTCTGGTACACCTATGTCTTCCTCTTTTTCGCGGTGTGCTATCGGCGCATACTCCACGCACCCTTTGAACGGCTTAACCTGCTCGCCCTCGGCGGCGTCATACTCTTCATCCCTCCGCTCTACGCACTTTTGGGCGGCTACGAGTTCCGGCTCAACTACCTCGTATCGAGCGATCCGTTCGAGATAGCGCGGGAACTGCTCACGCTCCACTACGGTCACGAGAAGAACTTCCTCATGTTCCCCGAGCTCCTCACGCTCCTTATCGGCACCGTCGGCATATCGTGGTATTTTTCGCGCAGTATCCCGAAGACCCTCATCAACACCTTCGTCGCCTTCTACGGCGCCTTTCTTTCGGCCGGACTGTGCTGGTTCTCGGTCGACCCGAAGCACGACGCGGTGT
>JAKQHE010000036.1 GCA_029573155.1 bacterium | reverse complement strand
GACCGAGAAGGGGATGATGCGGAACACGAGCCCGATACTGCCGCGCTGGCGGAAGACATTGACGCGGAACCGACCGACGCCGGCGAGCGAGTAGGCGAGGTCGACCTCGCTGGATTCCTTGAACTGCACCCGCTGGTCCTCGTTGAGCGCCTCCTCGACGATGCCGTCTATCTGTTCCGGCTTGAGCGGTCCGAACTCCTCGACCTTCACGAGTTGCCCGTTGATGCGGAACACCGGGGCCGAAAAGGTCTTGAGATGGATGTCGGAGGCCTGTATCTTCGCCGCGAGGGCGAGTATCTCCTTGAGTTTAGCCGCTTCCGCCGTCATGCGCTATTCCCCTCCCTTCTTGCGGCCTTTCGCCGCCGGTTCCTGTTTGGGCGCCTTCTGTTCCTCGACCGGTTCGGTCTCGACCTTGAGGTTGTGCAGATCCTTCACCTTGGCGACGATCTGCTTGAGAAGTTCCGGTTTCTCGCGCAAGGCCTGCGCCACATTGCCGGCCCCCTGCCCGAGCCGCTCGTCGCCGTAGGAATACCAACTGCCCGATTTCTGTATCACGCCGTCGCGCTCCGCCTGACCCACGAGGTCGGCGAGCCGGTCTATCCCCTTGCCGAAGACGAGGTCGAACATCGCCTCGCGGAACGGCGGGAACATCTTGTTCTTGACCACCTTGGCCCGCACCTGACTGCCGACCACCTCCTCATGCTCCTTGATGTTGGCGATGCGCCGCACATCGAGCCGGACCGACGCGTAGAATTTGAGCGCGTTGCCGCCGGTGGTCGTTTCGGGGTTGCCGAACATGACGCCGATCTTCATGCGCAACTGGTTGATGAAGATGAGACAGGTCTTCGACTTCGACACCGCACCGGTGAGTTTCCGGAGCGCCTGCGACATAAGCCGCGCCTGCACGCCGACCTGACTGTCGCCCATCTCGCCCTCTATCTCGGAGCGCGGCACGAGCGCCGCGACCGAGTCGACGACCACCACATCGATGGCGTTACTGCGGACGAGCGTCTCGGCTATCTCGAGCGCCTGTTCGCCGTGGTCGGGTTGCGACACCACGAGCGACTCGACCTGTATCCCCAGTTTCTTCGCGTAGGTGATGTCGAACGCGTGTTCGGCATCTATGAAGGCGGCGGCGCCGCCCCGTTTCTGCGCCTCGGCGATGGCGTGGAGCGCGAGCGTCGTCTTGCCCGACCCTTCGGGCCCGTATATCTCGACGATACGACCGCGCGGGTAGCCGCCGATGCCGAGCGCGATATCAAGACTTATCGCGCCACTCGGTATGACCGGGATATCGGCCTGTGTCGTCTCGTCGCCGAGCACCATGACCGCACCCTTGCCGTACTGCTTTTCGATGCCTTTGATGACCGATTCCAGAACATCTTTCCTCTTCTGATCCATGGCCGAAACCCCCTTGTGGAATAAGGTTACCTGTTCATATCCCGTAGCCGACGGCATACCTGCCGGAGCGATGATACCCGACCGGGAACGAAAAGCAACAGGTCCCCCGTTTTTTTGTGCGACGCTTCGCTTCTCCTTGCAAAGAGGGGGCGTTCACGCTAGTATGCTTCACCAGATCGGATGGAGCGACCATGCAGGAACGGATAGAACACCTCAAAAAGATATGGCAGGCGATAGGGGAGGCGGCGACGCTCGCGCGCCGCTCTCCTTCCGGGGTACGACTCGTCGGCGTCTCGAAACACAAACCGGCGTCGCTCATCCGCGAGTTCCGCCGTGCCGGACTTACCGACATCGGCGAGAGTTATGTACAGGAATTTCTGCAGAAATACGAAGAGTTGCGTGATGAGGAGATCGAGTGGCACTTCATCGGTCACCTCCAGTCGAACAAGGTGAAACATATCATCGACAAAGTGGCGTGGATCCACTCGGTCGACTCGCTGAAACTGGCCGAGGAGATACAGAAACAGGCGGAAAAGCACGATATCGTTCGCGTCAACATCCTCCTCCAGATAAATGTCGGCGGCGAGGACTCGAAAAGCGGTGCCGACGCCGACGGGGCGATCGCCCTCTACCGCGCCGTGAAGGATCTCGACCGGCTCGCGGTGCGCGGTCTCATGACGCTCCCGCCGTTCCTGGGACCCGAAGAGGTGCGTCCCTATTTCAGGCAGTTGCGCGAACTACGCGACCGCATCATCAGCGAGGAGAAGGCCGATCCGCAGGTCTTTTCGGAACTTTCGATGGGAATGTCGGGCGATTTCGATGTCGCCATCGAAGAAGGGGCGACGATGGTGCGACTCGGCACCATCCTGTTCGGGGAGCGGTGACGGTCTTGAAAGACGATCAGCGTCAGTATATGTCGCCGCCCTGTCCCTGTTCGTCTATGATGCCGTTGCAGTTATCGTCGATGCCGTTGCCGAGCAGTTCGTCGGCGTCGGGGGAGATAGCCGGGTCGGTCGGCGCGCAGTCGCAAAGATCGCCGTACCCGTCGCCGTCCGAGTCGTTGCCGCAGGCCTCACAGACCCAGAGATCGTTATTCCAGCAACTGGTCGCGTACCAGACGGGAGCGCCGTTGCCGTCGGCACGGACCTCGACGCACTCTTCGCCATCCTCCTGATACGGCTGTCCGGAAGCCCACTTGCGGTAGGCGGGCTGATCGATCGCGTCCCACCGCCAAGCCGCACGATCCATGTCGTAGTGTAAGCCGATCCAGTAGGGTGGGGGCTCTTCTCCCCAGAAGTCGGTCATCGTCTCGTAGATCCATGTGTTCTCGGCCGGTCCGTTGATGACCACCGGACGATACCCCCACGGACACAGGTTGTCGTAGTAGTACCCACTGGAGAAAAGGAACAGATAGGTGTGACCGTTGTAGTCGATGGTGGGGCCGTCACACGGGCCTTCGCCCATGAATTCGTCGACCTTCCCGTCACAGTCGTTATCCTTGCCGTCGCACCAGTCCCCTTCGCCGCCGGGATAACAGGAATCGTTCAGGGGAGCGCAATCGCACTCGTCGCCGGCGCCGTCGTAATCGCTGTCGGTCTGGTCGGGGTTGGGTATCTCCGGACAGTTATCGTCCCAATTGACATAGCCGTCGCCGTCGCTGTCGAGTTCGCAGTAACCACCGTCGCCCGAGAAGTAGATATAACCCTCTATGCAGTCCTCGCAGGTCGGGCCCGCGAAGGGTTCGGGACAATCGCACGCGGAGCCATTGCAGGAACCGCCGTTCGCGCAGGAGAGGTATTCTCCCGGGATGCAACTCTCTGAAAAGGCGTCGGCCCCGTTGCAATAATCACCCGCGGTGCAGGGATCGCCGTCATCACAGGGGTATCCGTGCTCCGCGATGCTATCGGAGGGACAGTCCTTACTATTGCCCGGGCAGTTCTCGGGTCTGTCGCAGACATCGGTGGCGTCGCGGCAGACGACCGTGTTCGGCTTGAACGCGTTCACGGGGCAGGCAGGCGCGGAACCGGTGCAGTTCTCGGGCAGATCGCAGAACCCGGCGGCGGCGCGGCATTCGACCGTGTTCGGCTTGAAGCCATCGGGGGGACAGGCCGGGCCGTTGCCCGGACAGTTCTCGGCGACATCGCAGGCGCCGTTGGCGACGCGGCATTCGACCGTGTTCGGCTTGAAACCATCGGTGGGGCAGGTCTTCGTCGAGCCGTTGCAGACCTCGTCGAGATCGCACGCGCCGTTGGCGGCGCGGCACACATCGTTCAGCGCGCGCACCCCGTCGACGGGGCAGGCAGGGTCATCACCGGAGCAGATCTCGACGGCGTCGCAGGCGCCGTTGGCCACGCGGCATTCGTGACCGAGATCGCGATAGGCGTCGGCGGGACAGGCGTCGTTCTCGCCGTCGCAATATTCGGGGAGATCGCAGAGCCCCGCCTCGGCGCGGCAGAGGGTCTGGGTGTCGAGTTTCCCGTCGGCGGGGCAGTCGGGACCGTCGCCGGCACAGTGTTCGACCGCGTCGCAGAGATCGGCTGCGGCCCGGCAGACGGTGGTGACGGGTTCGTAGTTCGGCCGGCACAGGCCCGCGCCGTCGCAGGTATCGGGTTTGTCGCAGACGGTGTCGGTCGTGTCGCCGCAGGGGGTGTTGACGGCGGCGAAGGCATGGCCGCACTGGTAGGCGCCGGTCGTCTCGGCGCAGGTATCGACGGTGCAGTCGTTCCGGTCGTCGCAATCGAGCGGCAGCGCGTCGGCGAACTGGTGCGACGAACAGGTGCCGTCGGCGGCGCAGGTGTCGATGCCGGTGCAGAACAGCCCGTCGTCGCAGGTCTTGCCCGCGATGACCGCGCCGGTCTCATCGGTGCACTGGTTGATGCAGTAGAGGCCGCTGGGCGTGAAGGGCGCGTCGCAGGCGCAGGTCGGTTTCCCCGCCTGCACCGAGCAGGTGCCGTGCCCGGAACAGGTCACGCCGGCGCACGGATCGGTGGCGGCGTCAGTGTCGGGTTTCGCCTCGACCGTGTCCGTGGTCTGATCGACATCCTCGAGGAGCGTATCGTCGTCGGATCCCTCGGTCACCTCCTGCAGGTAGAGGGCGAAGTCGGTGAAGTGGCCTACCTGCGAGGTATAGCCGGTACCCGCCATGATGGGGTCGCCCGCCATGATGGGATCGCCTGCCATGATGGGGTCGCCCGCCATGATGGGATCGCCCGCCATGATGGGGTCGCCCGCCATGATGGGATCGCCCGAATGACGGTTCTCCCACTGTTCGTTGCGGAATATCGAGGTGGTGAGCCGATGTCCTTCGGGGACGGTGATGGAGGCGTCGGCGACGATGGTGAGAGTCACCGGTTCCTTGAACTTGAGGCCGGAGGGCTCGCAGCGGACCACTTTGCTCGCGACATTGCCACTATCGGGATACCCTTCCTTGTTGACGAGCGTTATGGAGATGTAGGCGTCCTCGTACAGCGCGCCCGGCGGGATCTCCATCTTGACCTCGCCCGACGAACTCTCGACGGTGCCGCCTTCGGCCGCCGCGACCTTCGTCTGTACCTTCTCGCCGGTCCCGCTCCCTTTCTTCTGATCGCAGCCGGTGCCGGCGATCATCAGGGACAACAGCGGGACAAGAAGCAGAATGAACGACCTTTTCATCAGGGCCTCCCCAAGCAAAGATGTCACAAAAGAACGGGGCGATTCTACACGCGCCGCGCGCGAAAGTCAAACATTAGGCGTTCCTGTGCGGAAACATTGTTTTTCCCTTCCCGTCACCTATACTCCGAGTATCTGTTCCGATCGAAAGGAGGCCTATCGTGAGAGAAAAATGCATGATCGCCGTTACGATGTTCCTCTTCGCCGCTTGTGATACCGGCGGCGGCAAACCGATCGGCTCCGAAGGGGGTCCTTGCTACGACACCGGCACCTGCGACGGGACGCTTACCTGCGTCTCGGAAGTATGCGTCGACCTGAGCGAACTCGTTGACGGCGACACGCTCGCCGCCGATAGCGCGCCCGACGATCAGCCTGACGAGGAACCCACTGACGATCAGACGGATCTGTCCGATCCGTCCGACGAGTCGGTCGACACCGATACTCTTACGCCCGACCAGTCGGATGCGTCGGACGATGAGGTCTCCGATGAGGACGCCGTTGTCGCCGAATGCGTTGACGGCGCCACCGAATCCCTCGACTGTGAAGGGAGCGGCAAGCAGATACGCGAATGCACCGGCGGTCAGTGGGGCGAATTCGGCGATTGTATCGATATCACGCAGGAGGTCATCGACATCGCCGATGTCTCGGAGTGCGCCGACTACTACTGGGAGGATCGCGGCGATGCGCCGCCCGCCTACACCCGCGGCATGGCGCTCGTCTTCGCCGGCGCCTACTGCCACCGCGACCGGAGCGATGTCGCGCTGGTCGCCGCCGCCAAGACCGCCGACACCGAACATGACGCCCTCGCGTGGTACGACGAGATATTCAGCACCCTCGGCATGGACAACAGCGCGGACGGGGCCGACACCCTGCGCCACGCCTACACCCTCCTCCTCGGGCTCGGCATGCGCGAGAGTTCGGGCGAACACTGCTGCGGCCGCGATCAGTCGGCTGACAATGTCACCGCCGACACGGCGGAGGCGGGGCTCTTCCAGACCAGTTACAACTCCCACATATTCAGCGATGAACTCGACACACTCTACGCCGACTGGAAGGGCTCCTATGAATTCGCCAACCACCGATGCCTGCTCGAGGTCTTTTCAGAGGATGTCTATTGTAGCGACGCCGATTGGGAGAACTACGGCACCGGCGAAGGGGTCATCTTCCAGGATCTTGAGAAGCGGTGCCCCATCTTCGCGACCGAGTATGCGGCGGTGATGCTGAGGGTGAGCGGCGGTTCGCTCGGCCATTACGGTCCGCTCCGGCGGCACGACGCCGAGGTGCGCCCCGAATGCGACGCGATGTTCGCCGATGTTCAGTCCCTTATCGACGCCGAACCCTTCTTCTGCCAGTTCCTTCAGAATTACTGAGAAAACACCTCGCTCCTCTCACCAAGAGCCATGGTTCCGGAACACCTGCCGGTCGGCCGCCGAGAAGAATACGAACAGCACCCGTTCAAGCGGTCCGGACAGCGCCGTCTCGCGGATGAAACGGCCGACGATGCCGGCGGCGCGCTCTTTAGGAAAGCCGTACACGCCGGTCGAGATGGCGGGGAAGGCGATGCTCTTCGCTCCCAGTTCCGTTGCCACCCGGTAACTGTTGGTGTAGGCGTTGAGGAGCAGGCCGTCCTCGTTCTTTTTACCGCCGTGCCAGACGGGACCGACGGTGTGGATGACCCAACGGGCCGGAAGTTCGCCGGCGGTCGTCGCGACCGCCTCTCCGATCGGCAGGCCGTCGGGATACTGTTCGCGCCGTATCGCCTCGCATGCCTCAAGTATCGCGGATCCTCCGGCGCGGTGTATCGCGCCGTCCACGCCGCCGCCCCCCATGAGGGTGCGATTCGCGGCGTTGACGACGGCGTCCACGGCGATCTTGGTGATGTCGCCGGTCAAGGCCTCTATCTGTGCGGGCATCGGTCCCCTCCGGAAAGTATGGCGGACGGTACGCGATATAACGGGTCCTGTCAACCTGTCCTTGCCTTTCCTTTGCCCTCTTTTCTTGTCTTTCTTCCGGCCATTCGCTACAATCGGCCGAACTTTCCACGGGGAAAACCATGAGTGCACCGCAAGTAATCACTGATTTGGTTGAACGGTTCAAGGAACAGGCCGATTTTTATAAGTCGAACCAATATAAAGAAGCCTCGCTCCGAAAAGAATTTCTCGACCCATTCTTTGCCGCGCTTGGATGGGATATGGAAAATAATGCCGGTGCTTCGGAAGCATATAAGGCGGTGTGCGTAGAGTATCCCCTAAAAATACAGGGTACCACCAAGTCGGTTGACTATTGTTTCCGCATAGGTGGTACGCCAAAATTCTTTGTGGAGGCCAAGCGACCGTCCGTGAACATAAATGAAGACATGGATGCGGCATATCAATTAAGGCGATACGCATGGAACGCGCATATTCCGATAGCGATTCTTACCGACTTTGAAGAATTTTCCGTGTACGATATGCATATTAAGCCGTTGCGTGGAGACAAAGCAAACAAGGGCCGCGTTTATCACAAGCGTTTTAGCGACTACGAAGCCGAATGGGATACCATCTATTCAAGGTTTTCAAGCAACGCCGTATTTAAGGGTTTGTTTGATCAGTATGCGGAAAAAAGCAAGGGCAAACGCGGTACCGTTGAGGTTGATGAGGACTTTCTCCTTACGATTGAAAAATGGAGGAATGATCTTGCCCACAACATCGCGCTTCGCAATGCGCTTACCCAACGGGAACTAAACTTCTCCGTACAGCGCATCATCGATCGGATCATCTTTCTGCGCATCTGTGAGGATCGCGGTATTGAAGATTACACACGGCTCCATTCTCTCATAAATGGAAACGACATCTACACACGGCTCGGCAATATTTTCCGCGAGGCCGACGCGCGTTACAATTCGGGACTCTTCCACTTCAAGGCCGAACGCAATATCGCCGAACCACCGGACGAACTGACGCTGAATCTAAACATCGACGACAAACTGCTTCGCGATATACTGAAGAGCCTTTATTATCCCGAAAGCGACTATGAATTTGGCCTTCTCCCCGCCGATGTTTTGGGCCATGTCTACGAACAATTCCTTGGTAAAGTGATCCGCCTTACCGACGGTGGCCGCCGCGCCGTGGTTGAGGAAAAACCAGAGGTGCGCAAAGCAAAAGGCGTCTACTACACGCCTACTTATATAGTGGAACACATCGTTAAAGAGACGGTCGGGAAGTTGACCGAAGGGAAAACTCCCGCCGAGATCGCCAAACTGCGAATACTCGACCCGGCTTGCGGCTCCGGCTCGTTCCTGATCGGCGCGTATCAATATCTGCTCGACCGGCATCTGGCGTGGTATCTGGAGAACGGCCCGGAGAAAGAAGCGAAAAAGAGAAGCCCTGCACTCGTGCGAACCTCCGGCGGGTGGAAGCTGACGATCGCTGAGAGGAAGCGGATACTCCTCAACAACATCTATGGAGTCGATATCGACTCGCAGGCGGTGGAGGTGACGAAGTTGTCGCTGCTGCTCAAGGTGCTCGAAGGGGAGACGGAGCAAAGTGTTCAGACGATGATGAATCTGTTCCGGGAGCGGGCGCTTCCCGATCTCGGTTCCAATATCAAGTGCGGGAATTCGCTGATCGGGCCGGACTTTTACGCGCAGGCGGCGTTGCCCGACATGAACGATGAGGAGCGGCTTCGCGTCAATGTGTTCGACTGGCAGGCGGAGTTCCCGGCGATATTCAAGGCGGGTGGCTTCGATGCGGTTATCGGCAATCCGCCGTACCGTAGTTTATTGCTAGGGAAAAAGCAGGATTCGGAGGACAGCGACTTAATCGTATATTATCGGACAAAATTCCCAAGCGCTGCCGTCTATAAAATGAATTTGTTCGGGTTGTTCATGCAACGCGCCGTATCTTTACTCCGAGAAAAAGGCAAATTCTCATTTATCATCCCGAATCTCTTCTTTAATTCTCACTATTTTCGTGGCCTTCGTGGTTTTATGATGGAATCAGGAAGTTTCAGCTCAGTCTTTGATTTGAGATACAAAGTCTTTGATGACGCAGAAACAGGAGGAAGTGGCATTTTTGTTTTCGACAAAACACTAGCTGCTCCTTACTTGGAAATTTTAACCGCTGATGTCCAGAACCAGTTCACCGCACCTCTTCATAATCAAGTATCAGCTATAGCATTGCGGTCAGATCCGAATTTTAACTTGTTGGCTTCGTCAGGCGTGACGGTTGTGGAAGATCGAATACGGTCTCTTCCGTGTATAACACTCGGCGACGCCTGCGTTATTTATCAAGGCATAATCACGGGCGATAACAGCACATTTCTTTCGGAGAAACCAAGAGGGAGCGGATGGGAGAAAATATTGAAAGGGCGAGATATTAACCGTTACTCAAAAGAGTTCGGTGGAGTGTATGTCCTGTACAATCCTGAAAAATTATGGAGCAACACGAACCCGAAAATGTTTAAGGTGCAAGAGAAGATAATAAGCAGACAAACTAGCGATCATTTGGTCGCGACCTACGATGATGAAGGATTCTTTTCCCTAGACAGCACACATGTTATTCACCTTAAAAAACCTCTTTTCTCACTCAAGTATCTTTTGGGTATTTATAATTCGCGCCTGCTTAATTTCCTTTATTCAGAAAAGGTGAAGGAAAACGGCCGAGCATTTGCCCAAGTAAAAGTTGTGAATCTGAAGCCGCTGCCCATTAGACTTCTTGATTTATCAAAACCGCTTGACCGTGAGCGGCACAATCGCATGGTAATGCTTGCAGAAAAGATGTTGGCGCTTCATAAGCAGGCCGCCGCCGCCCGCACCCCGCAGGAGAAAACCGCCATCGACCGCCAAATATCCGCCACCGATGCCCAGATCGACCGCCTCGTCTACGACCTCTACGGCCTGACGGAAGAGGAGATTAAGATAGTGGAGGGAAGTTCTAAATAATGCCGGACAATGCGTTGACCCTTTTGACTTTTTGCCTTCTCGATGATACCATTTCCTATGTTTTGGAAGAAGAAGGATGCCGACGACCCAATCAGACTTAAGAAAACTTGCTCGCCTCCGGCTACGAGAGGCGCAAGCTCTTTTTGATAAGAAACTATACGATGGTTGCGAATACTTGGCCGGATATGTTATAGAGCTGGCATTGAAGGCTCGCATTTGCAAGACATTGAACACTAATGATTATCCTGACACTGGTGAGAGATCCAGAGTGTTCAAAACCCATAACCTCGACGATCTTCTTTTTCTTTCCGGTCTTCAGAGACGGTTTGATGAGGATAAAAGGACAAATCCGGCCCTTTTTACAAATTGGTCTTTAATTACTCCATGGTCTGAACAATACAGATATAATCCCGTCGGTAGTAGCAACAAGGTTCATGCCAAACAGGTGCTTGAGGCACTCAAGGATCAAAACAACGGAGTTTTCTCATGGATAAAGAAGCGTTGGTAAAAGCTTTTCATGTAGATAACGAAGCGCTGGTAAAAGGCCTTCACGCCACAATCGAAAGTTTGAAGAAAAAAGGAAGGGATTTCTTTTTAGTAATGCTTGTGCCTTTTGAGCCGACTTCAAATGACTTGCGTTTAGCTCTTTTAATAAGCGCCAGTTGGTTGGACAACTTAAGTCCCAAAGAAGCCTTGGATGAAATAATTCAAGAATTCCTCAACGTGCATGCCAATAAGGGACCGGAAACAGATTCTTTTTTCAAAAAAGTGGGGAGAATTACTATAATTAAAAGCACAGACCCCTTTGTAAACGCACTAACCTCTGCTATATCTGTTTCAGACAGGGCCACCGCATACATCGGAGAGGGAAACATCAACGGTGTGTTAATAAAACAAGCTATCATTTTAGCCGCAAGGAATCCTAGACAGAAGAAATCAGACAAAAAGGATGCCATTCCTCGCAAATTGAAATGATGGGTGTTTTACTATGCCCGACCGTGAGGTAAGTGCCGTCCGCGAACTGAGGGAAGAAGAGATCGAGACGGTGGAGAGGACAACATGACCGAGCCTAGTGTCTCTCAATCTTTTCTTGCAACCATTGAAAAAAATGCGTCCTCGTTGGTCTCCTTGGGCGAACCCGTACTTGATAACGTGCTCTCGAAAGGATATCTTCGGGACATCCCTCTCTTAGGCACCCTTGTTTCCCTTGGCAAGATAGGCGACGACATCCGCGGATATTACTTCGTTAAAAAGATATGGCATTTTCTCAAAGAAACGAAGAATATCTCACAAGAAGACAGAGATCGCTACATTGCTGAAATGGAGTTGGACGAAAAGAAATTCGACAAAGCATGTGAGCAACTTCTGCTCATCATCGAAAAACTCGACGCGATGGAGAAAGCCCAGATAATCGGTCGGCTTTTCAAGGCCAGAGTAGAAAAACGCATAACGGAAGATCAGTTTCTCGTCGCATCACAAATCACAGATCGAATGATGCACGGCGACCTTGTATTGTTGCAACAATACGAGAAAATTCCAGATCAGAAAAGGCAGCACCTTCTTGGACTCAGGCTTTTAGACCTTGATAAGTTGCGTGTGCGCACAGCCGTAGCGGGGTCTTCGGTAAGACAGATGTTTTCCTTGTCAGAATACGGGAAAATCCTTCTTGCCGAAACTAAAGGATTATAGGAATGTTGGTCAATGCCCGACCGTGATGTAACGAAAAGAGCATAATCGAGAGGAGCAATCATGAACGAGATCAAGACGAGCACCCCGCAGAGCAAACTCGTCGCCTTCGAGAACCGCAAGATACGGCGCATCTGGCATAACGAGGAGTGGTTCTTCTCGGTGGTCGATGTGGTCGCCGCCCTGACCGACAGCGCCGATGCCGGGGCCTACTGGCGCAAGCTGAAACAAAGATTGCAGGAAGAAGGAAGTGAAGTCGTGACGTTTTGTCACGGGTTGAAGTTGGAAGCGCCGGACGGCAAGCAACGCGCTACCGACTGCGCCAACACCGAAGGACTCTTCCGCATCATACAGGCCATCCCGTCGCCGAAGGCCGAGCCCTTCAAGCGGTGGCTGGCTAAGGTCGGCTACGAACGGGTGCAGGAGATAGAGGATCCCGAAAAAGCGGCGCAACGGATGCGCGAACTGTACAAGGCGAAGGGCTATCCCGAAGAGTGGATAGAACGGCGCATGCGCGGCATCGCCATCCGCGAGGAGTTGACCGACGAGTGGAAAAAACACGGCGTCAAAGAAAGCAAGGAGTACGAGATACTGACCGCCGAGATAGCGAAGACGGCATTCGGCGTCACACCGAGCGAACACAAACACCTGAAAGGGCTACAGCGCGAGAACCTGCGCGACCACATGACCGACCTCGAACTCATCTTCTCGATGCTGGGAGAGGCGGCGACGACCGCCATCACCAAGAAGGAGCATCCGCAGGGCTTCGTCGAGAACAAAAAAGTGTCGAAACGCGGCGGCAATGTCGCGGGCGAAGCGAGGCGCAAACTGGAAAAGGAGACCGGGCAGAAGGTCGTCAGCACGGAGAACTATCTGGATAAAACGGCGACCGAAAAGAAACTGGGATCGTCCGTAGAGCCGTTCCCGCAATTCACTCCGGCGGCGAAAAAACGGTGGGAAGCGATACCGGAGTCGTTCCGTGCCCGGGTTCTGAATAATGTCTGGTGCGGTCGATGCAGGGGGACGGTGACGATCAGATTGGAACACGCCGAGATGGAAAAGGGGTTGCTTGTGCTGCACGGTTCGTGCGCTTCGTGCGGCGATCCCGTGAATCGGGTCATCGAAGAAGAGTGATCCCTGTCCGACCGTGATGTGTTTACCCTCCGCGACTGAACTGGTGATCGAAAGCCGAACAGCCCTCGGTTTTTCTCACAGTTAGGGTCGCCTAAAAAGATTTTGCCCAACTTTAAAAGAATTAGGTTGACAAAACTCCCGACCGTATTATAGTACCAAACGACGACGGTTGACGGAGTTCCCGATGGAACGGATATATCTCGACTACAACGCCACGACGCCGGTCCGCGCTGAAGTGCGCGACGCGGTGCTTCCCTTTCTGAACGACCTTTTCGGCAACCCCTCTTCCCGCCATCTCGAAGGCCGTCAGGTCAAGACGAAGATCGAGGCGGCGCGCGCTCAGGTGGCGACCGCCATCGGCGCCGAGCCGGAGCGGATCGTGTTCAACGCCGGGGCGACCGAAGGGAATGTGACGATCCTGCGCGGCTATCAGGTGAACTATAAGGAAAAGAAAGGACGCGACCATATCATCATCAGCGCCGTCGAGCACCCCTGCATCTACGACACCGCCAAGAAGATGGCGGGTGAGGGGTACGCGGTCACCTTCGTGCCGGTGGACGGCGAGGGGAATATCGATCTCGACGGGTTGAAAAAGGCGATAACGGAGCGGACCGGACTCATATCGGTGATGGCGGTCAACAACGAGACCGGCGTCATCTACCCGGTGAAGGAGATAGCGAAGATAGCCCGCGAAAAGGGGATCCTCTTCCACACCGACGCGGCGCAGGCGATCGGCAAGATGCCGTTCGATGTGAAGGATATCGACGCCGACTTCGTGACCATGTCGGCCCACAAGTTCTATGCCCCCAAAGGTATCGGCGCGCTCTATATCAAGAAAGGGAAACGGCTCGACCCGCTCCTCACCGGCGGCCATCAGGAAGCGAACCGCCGCGCCGGGACCGAGAATGTCGTCGGTATGATAGCGATGGGCAGGGCGCTGGAACTCGCGACGGGCGAACTGGCGACCGACCGCGAACGGATCGGGAAGATACGCGACGAATTCGAGCGGCGCATCCTTGCCGAGGTGCCGCACTCGCGGCGTAACGGCGGCGCGGATAACCGGCTCTATACCACGAGCAATATCAGTTTCCGGTTCGTCGAGGGTGAGGCGGTGCAGTTGAAACTCGACCATTTCGGCATCGCCGTTTCGACCGGGTCGGCCTGTTCGTCGGGGACGCTCGACCCGAGCCATGTGGTGATGGCGATGTGCAACGGCGACGAGGAAACGGCCCATTCGAGCATCCGCTTCAGTTTCGGAAAGTATTCGAAGATGGAGGAGATCGGGTATGTCGTCGACCGCGTGAAAGAGGTCGTCGCGCAACTCCGTAGTTTTTCTCCGCTGTACGATAAGTTTTTGAGTTCACAAGGAAAGTGAGGCCGTCATGGATTACACCGAAAAGGTCATGGACCACTTCATGAACCCGCGCAATGTGGGGAAGATAGAGAACGCCGACGCCATCGCCGAGGTGGGGAACGCCTCGTGCGGCGATGTGATAAAGATGTATCTCAAGATACAGGGCGAGACGATCGAGGACATCAAGTTCCAGACCTTCGGATGCGGCGCCGCCATCGCGGTCTCCTCCCAGACCACCGAGATGGTCAAGGGAAAGACGCTCAGGGAGGCGCTGGACCTCACCCGCGATCAGGTGGCCGAGGAGTTGGGCGGCCTGCCCCCCATCAAGATGCACTGCTCCAACCTCGCCGCCGACGCGCTCCATCAGGCGGTGAAGACCTATATGAAGGACCATGGCATCGCCGAGCGGTAAGCGTCGCGTCGCCATCGTCACCTTCGGCTGTAAGGTAAATCTTTTCGAAAGCGAACAACTCGTCGCCGCCCTGTCGGGCTATACCGTCGTCGAGCCCGAGGCGGTGGCCGATATCTACATCGTCAACGGCTGTACCGTCACCGCGGCGGCCGACGCGCAGGTCCGGTCGATGGCGCGGCGGCTGGCCCGGAGCGGCGGCGAAGTGATCGTCACCGGCTGTTACGCCCGCACCGCCGATGCGCACCGGCCGGTCGAGACGGGGATACGCTATCTCCCCGACATCGCGGCGGTGGCGCAACACCTCGAGCGGGCGGTGAGCGACGAATTCACGGTGTTCCGCGCTCGTCCCGTCATCAAGATAGAGGACGGGTGCAACGGTTCGTGCGCCTACTGCATCATCCCCTCGGTCCGCGGGCGCGATATCCGCAGCGTGCCGCCCGATACACTCGAAAAACTTCTGCACAGCGTTCATGATCGCGGTTACCGCGAGGTGGTGCTGACCGGCATCCATGTCGGGAAGTACGGTCACGAACGGGCTGACGGGGCGCGGCTTGCCGACATCGTCGAGATGGCCCACGCCATCGTCGGCCGGGTACGGCTCTCATCGCTCGAGGCCGACGAGATAGACGACCAGCTCCTCGCGCTTGCCGCCGCCGGGAAGATCGTGCCGCACTGGCACATCCCGCTGCAGGCGGGGAGCGACGCGGTGCTCCGGGCGATGCGTCGCCCCTACG
>JAKQHE010000029.1 GCA_029573155.1 bacterium | reverse complement strand
GTGCGTGCCTCCTCGACGATCCGTGTCACATGATCCTTCCCGCCGATGTTGCCGGGATTGAAACGGACCCCCGCGACGCCGCACCCGATGGCGGCGAGCGCGAGCCGGTGGTCGAAGTGGATGTCGGCGATGAGGTCGCCGCCGAATCTCTTGGCGAGCGTGGCGAGTCCCGCGATCTCGGTCTCGCTTCTCACTGCGGTGCGAACGATGCGGCACCCCATGGCGAGCGCCCGGTCGGCCTCGGCAAACGCCTCTTCGGGGCGCGTGAGCGGGGTGGTGATCATCGTCTGGATGAGCGGCGGTCGGGCGCCGCCGATGGTGCTTTTCCCCAACCGTATCTCGCGGCTCACGCGTCGGGTCATCGCGATACTCTCCGGAGCGCCTCGACCAGAGCAGTCAGCCCGACGCCGTACCGTTCGCGCAGTTCCTTCTGGCTTCCGTGCGGTACGAACTCGTCGGGCAGTCCCACCAGTTCGGTGCGCACCTGCATCCGGCGCCGGGAGAGTTCCTCGAGTATCGCGCTACCGGCGCCGCCCGCGACGACATTCTCCTCGATGACGACGAGTTTCCGTATCTTTCGTTTCCTGATAAGGTCGAACAGTTCTGACGGGAGCGGCTTGACATAGCGGAGGTCGTAGACCGAGTAGGCGATGGCCTCCTTGTTGAGCACTGCGCGTTGAGACATCGCGTACTGGTCGCCGATGCCGACGGTCACGACGAGCGTGTCGCCCGGCGCGTCGAGCAAGAGTTCGCCGCATCCTTCGGGAAGAGGCGTTTCCTGCGGCGAGAACGAGACACCGGTGCTGCTGCCGCGCGGGTAGCGTATCGCGAAGGGCCGGTCGCTCCGTATCGCCCGCTCGATGGCACCCGCCATCTCGGTCTCGGTACGCGGGGCGACGACCGTGAGGCCGGGGATGATGCGCAGGTACGAGAGGTCGAATACGCCGTGGTGGGTCGCCCCGTCCTCGCCGACAAGCCCGCCGCGGTCTATCAGGAACACCACCGGCAGTCCCTGCAGGGCGACATCGTGTATGATGGAGTCGAAGGCGCGCTGGAGGAAGGTCGAGTAGATCAGGACGAGCGGGCGTCTACCGGCCGCCGCGAGTCCCGCCGCGAAGGTGACGGCGTGGCCTTCCGACATGCCGACATCGTAGACGCGGTCGGGCATCTCTTTCTGCAGGCGGGTGAGCCCGGTACCGTCGGGCATTGCCGCGGTGATCGCGACAAGCCGCTCATCGCGCCGGAAGAGATGCGGTAGGTATTCGCCGAGATGGTCGGTGAAGCCCGCCTTGACATCCTTGAGCGGCCTGCCGGTCCGGCGGTCGAACGGACCGACGCCGTGGAAACTGCGCGGGTTCTCCTCGGCAGGCGAAAACCCTTTACCCTTCGTGGTATGGACATGGAGCAGTATCGGTTCCTCGTTCGGCTTCAGGTCCTCGAGTGTCTCGACGAGTTGCGTGAGATCGTGGCCGTCCACCGGGCCGACATACTGGAAGCCGAAGCCCTCGAACAGGATGCCGGGGGTGAGCAACGTCTTTGACGATTCGAGCGCCTTGCGAAGTATCTCGATGATCCGCTCGCCGCGGAAGAAGGGAGGCAGGTGGGAGAGCACGCTCTTTATCTCGGTGCGCAACCCGGCGTAGGCGGGACCGGTGAGTTTGCGGGAGAACCAGTGCGACAGCCCGCCGACGCTCGTCGAGATGAACATATCGTTGTCGTTGAGCACCGTCAGGGTGTTACGCCCCCACGACTCGATGTTATTCATTCCCTCGAAGGCGAGTCCGTTCGTCATCGAGCCGTCGCCGATGACCGCGATGACCTTGCCGTCACCGCCCGCCGCCTTGATCGCTTCCTTGATGCCGAGCGCCGCCGATATCGAGGTGCCGCCGTGACCGGTGCCGAAGACATCGTACGGCGACTCGCTCCGCTTCGGGAAGCCGCTGATGCCGCCCATGGTCCGCAGGGTGTGGAACCGCGCCTTGCGGTCGGTCAGTATCTTGTACGCGTAGGACTGGTGGCCGACATCCCAGACGATCCGGTCGCGATCGAGATCGAACACCTTGAGCAGGGCGAGCGTTAGTTCCACCGTGCCGAGCGACGGAGCGAGATGCCCGCCGTTACGGGAGCAGGTCTCTATGATGAGTTCGCGGGTCTCGGCCGCGAGTTTCGCCAATTCCTCGGGGGAGGCGTTACGGATATGTTCGAGCATGGGGACTCCTCAGAAACAGAACGGCACCCATCATAGCAAGGCGGCGGAAGTTGTCAATACAAAGGAGATGGTCAGGATACCAGGCGCCGCGCCGTTTCCGATATGACGCCGGTGTCCTCGATGATGTGGCAGTTGTGGAATTCGCGGATGTTCCCCTTGTTGACCGAGGTGTTCTCGGTGTTGAACAGCACGATGGGGGTGTCGGCGAGCAGGCCGTTGTTGGTGACCGCGCAACAGAAATGGCTGGTGGAGAACCACGGGACCGAGGAATTGAGCACGATAAGATCGGGCTTTTCCGTGCAGAGCATCGAGAGCAGTTTGAAAGGGGATGTCACCGTGCGGACCGAGAATTCCTCCGCGAGCCCCTGCGATATCGTTTCGATGCGCGGCGCTGAGTCGTCTATGACGATAGCGCGTTTTTTGCGGTCAGGCGCCTTCTTTTCCCAGTTCATGTTCCTCTTTGTCGGTCACGGTGCCGTTGGCCTCGATGACCTGTATCTTCTTTTCCGCCTTGGCGAGATAGTCGCGTATCTCGGCCGTGAGTTTCATCCCTTTCTCGTAGAGTTTCATCGCCTCCTCGAGTTCGGCGCCGCCCGACAGTTTCTCGGCGATCCTGTCGAGTTCCGCGAACTTCGCGGCGATACCGCCTTTCTTTTCCACCGGCACTTTTCTCCATGCAACACCATATACTATGGCCGCGCGAAAGAAAAAGTCAAGCATTACAATAAGGTAAGTCGCATTGAAAACCGAATGTATCCCTTTAGGAGTCATTCATGTAAAAAGTTGCAAGCGTTCGTCTTGTCGCTATGATGCCGTTTGTCGATCCCACGGAGGCGACGATGCCGAAGAAAGAGACCGAGGTCCTCTGCAAGATAACCTGCAACCGGTGCGGCAAGGAGTCGTATGTCCCCTTCGTCGCCGACGG
>JAKQHE010000009.1 GCA_029573155.1 bacterium | reverse complement strand
GCGATGATGCGGTCGGCCGCCATCGAGATGTAGTATCCGCCAGACGCGGCGACCGAGCCCATCGTCACGATGAGCGGCTTCTGCGCCTCCTTCACGGCGTTCGCCACCTCGCGCCAGATCGTTTCGGAGGCGACCACCGAGCCGCCGGGGGAGTTGACGCGCAGCACCACCGCCTGCACCTCCGGGTCTGCCGCCGCGTCGCGTATCGCCTTGGCGAGCGAGTCGCCGCCGATGCTGTTCGACCGGCCGAACGGGTCGAGCCGGCTCTTGCCGCGGTGGATCTCCCCCTCGGCGATGACGACCGCGACGGTCGCCTCGGTCGCGGTGTCGGGCGGGAAGGTCGGTTCGTAGCGGTACAGCGGGGTGTATTTGGCGCAGGCTGCCTTCTGTTCGATGTGGGCGAGCACCTCGTCGCGGAACTTCACGCCGTCGAGGAGGCGTTCGGCGACCGCCTCTGCGGCGAAGAAGGGTGACCGGTCCACGAGCGCACGGGCCTTTTCGGGCTCTATCTTGCGTGCCGCGGCGATGTCGGCGACCATGCGGGAGAATATCGTTTCGAGCATCCGGTGGACCGCCTCGCGGTGCGGCCCGGTGTACTTCTCCTCGGTGAAGATGTTCCACGCGTTCTTGTACTCCTTGCGGGTCTCGCCGATCGGTTGGACGCCGAGTTTCGCGAGGAGTCCCTTGAGGAACGGGCTTTCGGCCGATATGCCCGACAGATCGAGCGTTCCCGAGGGCTGAAGGTATATCTCCTCGCACGAGGTGGCGAGGTAGTACGACGCCATGCCGCGCGTCAGTTCACCGAACGAATCGGCGTAGGCCACCGTCGGTTTGCCGCTCTTGCGGAAGGCGAGGACGGCATCGCGTATCTCCTGTATCTGGGCATAGGAGAGTTCGTGGTCGGCGATGCGGAGCAGGAGCCCCTTCACCTGAGCGTCCTCGGCGGCGTTCTCCAGTTGCGCCACGATGTCGAGCATCGTGACGGTGGGGCCGATCACCTCGCGCAGCACCTGATCGCGGGAGGCGTACTCGACGATGTTGCCGTCCACCGTGAGGGCGAGTATCGTTTCAGTGGGGATGAGGAACTGGTCCTTCTTCATCTGATAAACGGCCGCGACACCGCCGGCGATGATCAGGAACACGAGGAACCCGAACAACGCGAACATCGTCACGATGAACTTGAATATGCCCCGGATGAACCCCATGACCGCCTCCTATGCGATGGTGATATCTGTTATCGTTTCGGTGCCGCCGGTGAGCGAACGCAGGCGGCCGTTCTCCATGAGATAGGTGTTCTCGATACCGATGACGCCGCGTTCGGGCAGGAACACCTTCGGTTCTATCGCGATGGTCATACCGTTCTCGAACGGTATCGCCTGTTTCGCCGCGATGACCGGCAACTGGTTAACCTCGACGCCGATGCCGTGGCCGAGGAACCGGACCTTCGACCGGAGCCCCATGAACCAGCCGCACCAGTCGCATTCGGTGACGAGCGCGGTGGCGTAATTCCACGCCTCTTCGCCGGTGACGCCGGGGGTGATGAAGGCGACCACCTTGTCGAGGAAGCCGCGCAGTTCTTCGTAGCGGCGCGCGAGGTCGGCGTCGGGCCGGCCGACGAAGAAGGTCCGTGTCGAGTCGGCGTTATAGCCGTCGCGCGCCCCGATGAGATCGACGACGAACAGGTCGCCGATGACCTCGCCCGACGCCCCCTGCGCGACGGCGGGGGAGGGTCCGCGGCCGCCGATCGGGAAGTCGGTGTAGGTGGGTTCCAGCGCCAAGGCGCCGGTGACCACGAGCGACAGCCCCGCTTCGAGATGGGAGCCGCGGAGCCAGAAGGATCCTTGATGTCCCAGTTCGCGCCGCGCGTAGGATTCCAGCGCCACCTGCACATCGAGGTCGCGCATCCCCGGCCGGAAGAGTTCCTTCACCTGCCGCATCGCCTCCCGGTTGATGTGGGCCGCCTTTTCCATGAGGGCGATCTCGACGGGGGTCTTGACCATCTTGGTAAGCGCGAGCGGGAGCGAGATGTCGGGCATATCGCGTCCCTCCGGCACCAGTTTGTCGCGCCAGAGCCGGAGTTCGGCGACCGTCGTCATGTCGGCGGCGAACCCGATGGTCCGGTAGGATGTCAGCCGGTCGCGGATCGCGGCGGCATCGAACGGG
The DNA here is from genome assembly GCA_029573155.1 of bacterium. GTDB lineage: Bacteria > UBP6 > UBA1177 > UBA1177 > JAKLFG01 > JAKLFG01. The sequence goes on along the minus strand of JAKQHE010000009.1, from coordinate 564 downwards.
AGCACCTCCGCGGTCGTTTCCCCGCGGGCCCGGTCGAGATCCTTGCGGACGAAATAGGTCGGCGCTCCCTGCGCCGGGACGATGAGTATCCCGCGCTGGATGGAGCCGGTGAAGTAGAACAGGTCGCTATGCGCCGAAAGCAGCGCCGCCTCGACGCCGCCGGCGCGCAACCGCTCCTGGAACCGCGTCGTCCGGAGCGTTATCTCCTCGTGGGTGAACAGCCGCATAGTTCCCTCCGCCTGTCGGACCGGTGAAAGCATAGCGCGTTCTGAACGGTTTGGCAAAAAAAGAGGGTCATTCCTTCGGGCAGATCGTCGTGTTGCTGAACTGGTCGGAGATATCGCCCACCGGCGTTTCGGTCGGATAGTAGATCTTCGCGTTGACCACCCCGAAGGTGATGGAGCCGCCGCTCGCCGCGGTGGTGTTGTTGGCCGCCTTGACATTGGTGATGCCGCTGAATGCCTCGGCGAGCACGCAGGAGTCACTGTCGCCGACCGCGTTGATGAGGATCAGTTTCACGCTTCCTTCATCGGTCGGGTCCATCAGGTACATGGTCGGCAGGAT
>JAKQHE010000082.1 GCA_029573155.1 bacterium | reverse complement strand
GGAGTCACTCATGAACACGATGACCGAACAGGTGCTGACGAGGTATCCGGGGGCGGGGCGGGATAAACTCATCCCGATCCTGCAGGAGGTGCAGGAGGCCGACGGTTATATCTCGCGGGAGGCGGTCGCGCTGATCGGCCGTCATCTGGGGGTGCCCGCCTCGAAGATCTACGGCGTGGCGACCTTCTATAACCAGTTCCGCTTCACGCCGAAGGGGAAATACCACATCATGGTCTGCCGCGGCACCGCCTGTCATGTCAAAGGGTCGGCCGACATACTCGAACGGATCGAGCGGACGCTCAAGATAAAGGCGGGCGAAACGAGCCGCGACGGCCTGTTCTCGATAGAGGTGGTCGCCTGCATCGGCGCCTGCGGACTCGCGCCGGTCATCTGCGTCAACGGTGAATACCACGGCAAACTGACGGGAGAGGCGGTCGAGAAGATCGTGCAGAGTTATCGGGAACGGGAGGCGGCACATGGCAACTGACACTCTTTTCACCCTCGGCGCCGAGGCGCTGAAAAGACTCCGCCGCGAAACGGTCGACAAGCCGGTCATCTTCGTCGGCGCGGGGACCTGCGGACTCGGTGCGGGGGCGGCGCAGACGCTCGCCGCGGTCCGGGAATGGCTCGCCGTGAGCGCGGTCGACGCCGACATCGTCGAGACCGGCTGTATCGGGCTGTGCGCCGAAGAGCCGCTGATGGATGTCCAGCTCCCCGGCCGGGCGCGGATCAGTTTCAAAAAGGTGACCGCCGAAAAGGTGACGCGGATACTCGATGATATCTTCGCGGGGGCGGTCGATACCAAACTGGCGCTCGTCCAGTTCGACGCGGGCGACAACAAAGGCTGGGACGGGGTCCCGACCTTCGCCGAACATCCCTTCTTCCGGCGGCAGACCCGCTGGGTGCTGGGCAACTGCGGCGTGATCGATCCCGAAAGCCTTGAAGAATACTGCGCCCGCGGCGGCTACGAAGCGCTCCGCAACACGCTGTCGTGGCTGACGCCCGACGAAGCGGTCGAAACGGTGGTCAAAAGCGGCCTGCGCGGACGCGGCGGCGGCGGCTTCCCGACCGGGAAGAAATGGCGGTTCGCCCGCGCCGAAAAGGGCGAACTCAAATATCTCATCTGCAACGCCGACGAAGGGGACCCGGGGGCCTTCATGGACCGCGCCGTCATCGAAGGCGATCCTTACCGGCTCCTCGAGGGGATGACCATCGCCGCCTACGCCATCGGGGCGCGCGAGGCCTACATCTACATCCGCGCCGAATATCCGCTGGCGGTCAAACGGCTGGAGCGGGCCATCGCCCGCGCCGAGAAGCACAACCTGCTCGGCGAAAGGATACTGGGGAGCGACCTGTCGCTCCGCATGCACATAAAGATGGGGGCCGGCGCCTTCGTCTGTGGCGAGGAGACGGCGCTCATCAACAGCATCGAAGGGAAACGCGGGATGCCGCGTCCCCGTCCGCCCTTCCCGGCGGTGAGGGGGCTCTTCGGCAAGCCGACCGTCATCAACAACGTCGAGACCTTCGCCAATGTCCCGGAGATCTTCCGCAACGGCGCGGAGCACTTCGCGGCGGTGGGGACCGGGTCGAGCAACGGCACCAAGGTCTTCGCCCTGTCGGGGAAGGTCAACAACACGGGGCTGGTCGAGGTGGCGATGGGGACCACCATCCGCGAGATCGTCTTCGATATCGGCGGCGGCATCGAACACGGCGCCCGCTTCAAGGCGGTGCAGATCGGCGGCCCGAGCGGCGGCTGCATCCCCGACGCGAACCTCGACACGAAGATCGACTACGAGGAGTTGAAGAAGGTCGGCGCGATGATGGGGAGCGGCGGGCTGGTGGTGATGGACGAACACACCTGCATGGTGGATGTCGCCAAGTTCTTCATGGATTTCATCCAGCGCGAATCGTGTGGGAAATGTATCCCGTGCCGCGAAGGGACCCGCCGGATGCTCGAGATACTCCAGTCGATCACCCGTTCGCGCAAGAACGAGACCGGCGAGCAGGCGCTCCAGCGCTTTCAGGGGATCATGCAATTGACCGAACTGGCCGAAGTGATCCGCGCGACGAGTCTCTGCGGACTCGGTCAGACGGCGCCCAACCCGGTGCTCTCGACGCTCAAGTGGTTCCGCAATGAATACGACGCCCATGTCTACGACCGCAAATGTCCGGCGGGCGTCTGCAAGGAACTGGTCGCCTACCGGATCGTCGAAGCGCAGTGCAAGGGGTGCACCCTCTGCGCGAAGAAATGCCCGGTCGGCGCGATCAAGGGAGCGCCCCGCTCGCCGCACTACATCATCGACGAAAAATGCATCCGGTGCGGCGCCTGCATGGCCGCCTGCCCGTTCAAAGCGATAGAAACGGAATAGGGGAAGCGTCATGGAACAGATGAGAGCGAATGGATCCGCGATACCGTTCGAAGCGGGCGAAACGGTGCTGACCGCGCTGAAGCGCGCCGGCATCCGGGTCCCGACCCTGTGTCACATCGACTGCCTGCCGCCGGTCGGCGCCTGCCGCATCTGCGTGGTGGAGGACACCGCGACCGGGCAACTGATCCCGTCGTGCAGTTTCCCGGCGGCGCCGGGACTGTCGGTGGCGACCCACAGCGTGAAGGCGCTCAAGGCGCGCAAGACCATCGTCGAACTGCTACTCGCCAACCACCCAGACGACTGCCTCTACTGCGACCGCAACCTCACCTGCGACCTGCAGAAACTGGCCGAGGAACTGGGGGTGCGCCAGCGCCGCATCACCGGCGAGCGGATCGCGCAGTTCGTCGATAACTCCAGTCCCGCCATCATGCGCGACCCGGAAAAATGCATACTCTGCGGCAAATGCGTCCGCACCTGCGAAGAGATACAGGGGGTCTCGGCGCTCGACTTCAGCGGCCGCGGCTCGAAAAGCAAGATATCGACCGCCTTCGACCGGAGCCTCAACCTCTCGACCTGCGTCGCCTGCGGCCAGTGCGTCATGGCCTGCCCGACCGGCGCCCTCACCGAACGCTCCAGCATCCGCGAAGTGATGAACGCCCTGCAGGACCCGAAAAAAACGGTGGTCATCCAGCACGCCCCGGCCATCAGCGTGTCGCTCGCCGAGGAGTTCGGACTTCCCGCCGGGAGCGACATCATGGGGTTCATGACCGCGGCGTTGAAGAAAATAGGGTTCAAAGCGGTGTTCGACACCTCCTTCTCGGCCGACCTCACCATCATGGAGGAGGCGACCGAACTGGTGGAGCGGGTGAAGGGGGGCGGCGTCCTGCCGATGATCACCTCCTGCAGTCCGGCGTGGATAAAGTTCGCCGAGACCTTCTACCCCGGCGTCCTGCCGCACCTTTCGACCTGCAAGAGCCCTCAGCAGATGCTCGGCGCGGTCATCCGTCACTACTGGGCCGATATGCAGGGGCTCGATAAAAAGGCGGTCTATTCGGTCAGCGCGATGCCCTGCACCGCCAAGAAATTCGAGGCGGAGCGCGAAGAGATGCTGGTGAAGGGGGCCCCCGACATCGACGCGGTCCTCACGACCCGCGAACTGGCCAAACTCATCCGGATGTACTCGATAGACCTCGGCAAACTCGAACCGGTCGCCTGCGACCTGCCGTTCGGCGAGCGGTCGAGCGCCGGGAAACTCTTCGGCGCGAGCGGTGGGGTGATGGAGGCAGCGATCCGGACGGCCCACTACCTCATCACCGGCCTCGAACTGGAGAACCTCGTGGTCGCGGCGGTGCGCGGCGGTGAAGGTCTGCGCGAAACGACCCTCACGCTCGGCGGGCTGACCCTCAAGGCGGCGGTCGTGAGCGGCCTCGGGAGCGCGCGGCAGGTGCTCGACGAAGTGGCGGCGGGCAAGAGCCGCTACCACTTCATCGAGATCATGTCCTGTCCCGGCGGGTGTATCAACGGCGGCGGTCAGCCGCGCGGCCTCGACCGGGAAAATGTGAGAAAGCGGCTGGCGGCCCTCTACGCGATCGATGCGGCGGCGACCCTGCGGGTGAGCCATAAGAACGGCGCGGTGGCCGATCTCTACGAAAAGTTCCTCGGCAAACCGGGCGGACATACGAGCCACGAACTGCTCCATACGACCTATCAGGCGCGGACCGATCTGTTATAAGGGAGACGACGATGAACGAAGAGAAACGGAAGATACTGCTGGTCGACGACGACCCCGATTTCCTCGAACCGGTCAGGATGCTGCTGACCGCCCACGGCTACACCGTGGAGGCGGCTCACAGCGAAGAGGGGGCGCTGAAATGTCTCGAGACCTTCAAGCCCGACCTCGCGGTGCTCGACCTGATGATGGACCACTACGACAGCGGCTTCATCGTCGGGCACAAGCTCAAGGGGCGCTACCCCGACGCCAAGGTCATCATCGCGACCGGCGTCACCGGCGAGACCGGCTACCGGTTCTCGGCCGATTCGCAGTACGGCGCGAACTGGACCGGCGCCGACCTCATCATGGACAAGGGGATCCGGCCCGACCAGATGCTGCGTGAAGTGAAACGGCTGCTGGGAGCATGACCATGAACACCCTGAGACTCCTCATCGTCGACGACGATCCGCGGATGCGCGAAAGCTGTTCGCTGGTGCTCGACGGCCTGCGGATCACGATGCCGTGGCTGCCCGACGAGTACGCGCTGAAGGTCCTCTTCGCGGGGACCGCCGAGGAGGCGAAGGGTATCATCGAAGCGGGGCCGGTCGATCTGCTGCTGCTCGACCAGCGGCTTCCCGGCATGCAGGGGACCGACCTACTCGCCTACATCGTCGAGAAGGAACTCGACCTCCAGACGGTCATGATCACCGGCAACGCATCGCTCGACACGGCGCTCAACGCCACCCGCAACGGCGCGAGCGAGATACTCGCCAAGCCCTTCACCCCCGAAGAGTTGCGGCTGAGCGTCACCAAGGCGGCGCGGTTCCTGATACTCCAGCGGATCGCGGCGAAACTCGACGAGGAGCGGAAAAAGACCCGGTTCGAGTTCATCAGCGTCCTTTCGCACGAACTCAAAAGCCCGCTCGCGGCGGTGACCGGCTATCTCGACATGCTGCGCAACCGCACGCTCGGCGACGATCTGGTCGCCTACGACTCCTGCGTCGAACGGTCGCTCCTGCGGCTCGAAGGGATGCGGCGGCTCATCATCGACATGCTCGACCTCACCCGGATAGAGTCGGGGATAAAGGTGCGCACCATGGCCGTTCATAACCTCGCCGACATCGCCGCCGACATGATCGACGGGGTCCGGGCGCAGGCGGCCAAACGCGGCATCACGATCTCCCCCGACCTGCCCGATGTCGCCGTGAAGGTGGACCGGGTCGAACTGGAGATCGTGCTCAATAACCTGCTGACCAACGCGATAAAATACAATAAGGAGGGGGGCGCGGTCGCCCTCACCGGACAGCGGATCGGCCACGCGCTCAAAATCCAGTGCCGCGACACCGGCATCGGCATGAGCCCCGAAGAGACCGAGAAACTGTTCAAGGAATTCACCCGCATCCGCAACGAGAACACGAAGCACATACTGGGCAACGGACTGGGGCTGTCGATCGTCAAGAAGATCGTGGCCCTCTACGATGGAGAGGTATCCGTGGAGTCACGGCAAGGGGAAGGCTCGGTCTTTACCGTCATCCTTCCCGGCATAATAACCTGAACAGAGGGAGAGCGTCATGTCGAAGAAAGTGTTTTTGGTAGACGATGATCAGGACATCATCGTGCAGAACAAACTGGCCCTTACGGCCAAGGGTTTCACCGTGGAGGACGCCGGGAGCGCCCAAGAGGCGACCGAGAAGATCAACAAATTCCATCCCGATGTCATCGTCCTCGATGTCATGATGGAGAACCCGCGGGCGGGTCTGGAATTCGCGGGCAAGATGGCCACCGATCCGGCCATGCCCAAGATCCCGATCATCCTCCTGACCAGCGACGGGCAGAACCCCGGCTGGCTCGGCGAAGCGGCCTTCACGTGGGCCCGCATCGCCAAGATCCTCGACAAGCCGGTCACCCCGGAGAAACTGGTCGACACCGTCAAGTCGGTGCTCGGCAAGAAGTAGGGTATCCCTCCCTCTGCCGTCCCTCCCCCGTATTTTCGGTCGGGGGAGGGACGGGTCCCTTACTGTACCGCCAAGTTGTCGATCATGAAGGTGCCGGTGAGCGGCACCGGAGTGGAGGAGACATCGACGAGACCCGTAGCCGTTATCTCGGCGAGGGTTATGGACGCCGATTCGTCGTTCGAGGTGCGGAACGAACTGATAAGCACATGGTTCCCGAACGGTTCGCCGTGCATCCTGATCATCGGCTGGACGAGATCGTGCGTCTCCTTTTTGACATAGGTGATCGCCTCGTCGGTGACGGCAAGCGTCGCCCCCTTGAAGTAGCCGTTCATCACTACGGCGGTGTCGCCCGTGCCGTTGAGGACGAGGTAATCGGGCGAATCGAGCGCCGGGTCGGAGAAGGTGGTCAGTTCGGTGATGCCGGTCTCGCCGTTGTACGACAGGAGTTTGATGAGCCCTACATCTTCCGCGTACTCGTTCGAATTGGCGATGAGCAGGTGCCCGTTGCCCGAAACGCCGATGGACTTGACCGATGGTCCCGATCCGTTGGCCCCCGGTGTTCCCCAGACATCGTACCACTGGAGTATCTGCGGTGTCTGACCCGAAAGGTCGAGCACCGCCAGATCGTCGGGGCCCGCCGTCAATTCATCGGCAAAGAACTCCTTGCCGCCGAGCGCCACCGCCAGCGTGCCGCCCGGCAGCACCGTGAAGGCGGTCGGGACATGCATCTCGGGATGGTCGGTCAGCAGTTCGGCGTGGCCGGTGTCATCGACCGTCATCGTGTAGATGCCGCCGCTGTAGTGCGAATATTCGTCGGTCGCGAGGGGATTGCCGTAGGTAAGGTAAAAACGGTGCGGGTCGCGTGGGTCGGCCGTTATCTGGTCGAATATCACCCGTTCGTTCTCGGCGAGGTTCGGCAGGACGATGCCCGTTTCGGCGATGCAGAGCGTCCGGTCGACGAGCGCGAAGAGCGTCACGAAGCCGGTCTCCCACGACGATACGGCGGCGAGCCGTCCGTTGGTGTTGAACCCGATACCTTCGAGTTTCCGGTCGGTCTCGAAGTACTTCCCGGTGTCGGTGAGCGTCCCGTCGTCGGCCAGCACCAGCACCCAGACGCGCCACGGCGCGGTATCGTCCTGATAGTCGTTGGCCGTCGCGAGGATGATGCGGCCGTCGGGGATGTCGGTGACGCAGGTCTTCCCGGTCGGGTCGAAGCCCGACAGGAACCCGCCATCGCTGTCGGGCGCCTCGCCGTCGTCGGTCAGGATGTCGTCGGCCGCCTCGTCGGGAGTGGCGGTGTCGGTGGCGTTGTCGGTCGGCGTCGCGTCGTCGTCATTGGCGACGGTATCGGTCGTTTCGTCGGTCGCGGTGTCATTCACCGGCGTGTCCTCGTCCTGCTCTGTGGTGCTCGAACTCGAACAACCGATGAACAGCAACAGCACGGCGATGGTCGGCGTCAGCAGGTACTTCATCGTGCCCTCCGTGAATTCGGTCGAGCGATCATACCCGAAAACAGTGGTAATTCAAGCGGAGGCCCCGATGTCCCCGTGGAAGCGCAACACCTCCGCCAGCACCTTCATGACCGTGAGCACCTGATCCTCCCGCCAGTGGCGACCGACCACCTGCACCCCGACCGGCAGTCCGGCGCTCCCGTTCTCTATCGCGATCGCGTCGCGGGCCACCCCATCGCGACCGGCGATACGATCGCTTTCCCCGCCGTCGGGTATCCGGGCGACCGGCGCCACACCGGCCGGCATGCCGAGCAGGTTGAAAAGCATGGCATAGGAGGCGGCGAAGACCCCCGCACCTTTGTAACTGGCGTCGTGCGGCACCGCCGGCAGGCCGAAGGGGGGACAGAGAAGGATGTCGATCTTCTCATTTTCCATCGCCGCACGGAATTCGGCGCGGTACCGTGACCGTTCGGCGCACCGGCGCCAGTGATCGGCAGTGTCGGCGGCGCGTACATGGGCCATCAGGAAGTCGGCCGAGGTCTGACCGAGAGAACGGAGCAGGAGTCGCATCGCGCCGCGCATCGCGCCGGGCATCCGCGCCGAACGGATGAAGTTGCCGATGCCGCCGATCGGTGCTTCTCCCACAAGGGCGTCGACCATCCAGCGGGCGCCGTCGGCGCTGATGAGCGACAGATACAGCGCGATCCCTTTCACCGGGTCGAGCGGCGTGAAGGGGATGACCCGCGCCCCGCGCCCTTCGAGCGCCCGTGCCGCCTCCTCGACCGCCGTACGGATCGCCGGAGAGGCGGGGAACAGGCCGTTGTCGGTGAAGAACCCGACCGTCAGCGTTTTGATGTCGTCGTGCAGCGGACCGCTGTCCCACGGCACAGGAGCGATGCCTGGCAGGGGTTTTTCCAGCAGGACATCCATCAACAGTTTCAGGTCGTCGACGCTCCGGGCCAGCGGCCCGGGTTGCTGTACGAAACCTTCGAAACCGGCAAGTCCCCCGAAAAAGCCGCGGTCGAGCGGCGTATCGTCATTGGGGAACCGGTGCTCGGTCGGTTTCAGGGCATACACGCCGCAGCAGTGAGCGGGGATCCGCAGACTGCCGCCCATGTCGGCGCCGAGTCCCAGCGGGGACCCGCCCGCCGCGACGATGGCCGCCTCGCCGCCGCTACTGCCGCCCGGCGCCCGGCCGGGGTCCCACGGGTTGTTCGCCGGTCCGTAGAGGGCGTGACGGCATTCGTAAGATACCAGCAGTTGCGGCAGGTTGGTCTTGCCGAGGAACACGGCGTCGGACCCCCTCAGCCGCCGCACCAGCGGTCCTTCACCGTACAGCGGCTCCTTCGAACGGTGCGCCAGTCCCAGCGAGGTAGGGGTCCCGTCGACGATGAACTGGTCCTTGATCGTCATCGGGAGTCCCGCCAGACGACCGACCGGTTCACCGCGCAGGCGGCGCGCGTCGACCCTGTCTGCGGCGGTCCGTGCCTGTTCGAAGAGCGGATAAATAACGGCGTTCAGCCGCGGATTGACCTCTTCGATGCGCCCGATGTGGGCATCGGCGACCTCCCGGGCAGAGAGTTCTTTTTTCTCCAGCGCGGCAATGATCTCGACCGCTTTCATGTCCAGCATGGCATCCTCCTTCGATCGGGTTGACAAACATCGTTCGTCGTCAAACCTACTGTAAGGTCAGGTCCTACGCAAGGTTACGGCGTTCTCCCTTCGAAGGAAGAACCTTTTTTTGCCGTACATGGCGATACCGGAAAGTGGGGGAACTGATAAATTTGCCTCCTCTTTTCAGTTTGATATAATCGCCCGTTCAACTTGAGAGGGGGTCCCATGACCAAATACCTTATGATCCTTGCGGCGCTGTTCGCGCTGGTGGCGTGCGGCGGGGATGAAAGCAACGATCCGGTGGATGACAACGCTTTACCCGACGCCGACGCGTTGAGTGAAAGCGAGATACAGGCGCTCTACCAGAAGTCGGACGGCGCCGCGCAACGACTGTCGCCGGCCCTGACCGCCGCGAACACCGATTTCGCTTTCCGTCTGTTCCGCTCCATCGATGCGCAAGAGCCGGGCAAAAATCTCTTCATCGCCCCCTTCAGCATTTCGGTGGCGCTCGCTATGACCTATAACGCGGCCCGGAACGATACGCAGGACCAGATGTCCCACACGCTCGGATATGATCCTTTTTCGGTGTCGGAGGTCAACGACCACTTCCGCGCTCTTTTGGACAGCATCTCGTTCGTCGATGTCGCCGCGGTGCTCAAGACGGCAAACTCCTTCTGGCTGAGTTCTGGATGGAGTCCCCGGATCAGCGCCGATTTCATACAACTCTTGAAGGATGACTACGACAGCGCCGTCGGTTTCTATGACGACATCAACGAGGGGTGTTCGCTGGTGAACGATTGGATCGCCGAACAGACCGAGGATAAGATCACCGACATGCTCGACCCCGCCGGGCTGGACCCGACCATCGTTTTCTTCCTCGTGAACGCCCTCTATTTCAAAAGTTCGTGGACCACTCCGTTCGAGGAGCACGATACCGTGACCGATACCTTTACACGGCGCGACGGGACCACCGTCGAAGTTCCCTTCATGAGGATGGAGAACCAGTTCTCCGTTTGCGGGAATGAGGGATATTCTTTGCTTCGTTTGCCCTATGGCCGTGAAAAGATAGCGCTTTATATTGTGAAACCCTCAAGCTCATTGTCGATCGACGAACAACTCTCCGGATTGACCAGTGCGATAGTGGATCAGTGTATCGCCGACCCCTTGGATTCCGGACTTGTGCTGGAGTTGCCGCGCTTCAAACTCGACTATTTCGTCGAACTGGGACCCCTGCTCGTCGACATGGGCATGCCTTTGCTCTTTTCCAAGTCCGCGGATCTCAGCGGTATGCAGAATGGCGGCAATGACCTGTACATAGACTTCGTCAAGCATCGCGCTTTCATCACGGTGGATGAAAAGGGAAGCGAAGCGGGCGGTGCGACCGTTGTGGCGGGACTTCCCAAAAGTTCTCCGCTCTGGAGGATGAGCGTACCTTTCCTCTTCTTCATCCGCGATGATCGTTCGGGCACGATACTCTTCTTGGGGAAGGTCGAGAATCCGATCGAGTAAGGGCGGACGCGGTCGGAAAATGCTGTTAAGGGTCCGATGGGAGGTTTCAATGGTAACGAAGAAGATCGAAGATGCGAACACGCGGTTTCCCCGAAAAATAGGAGGTGCAGCATGAAAGCGGTCGTGTATGAAAAGTACGGTCCCCCGGAAGTGCTTCGGGTGGCGGAGGTCGAAAAGCCGGTCCCGAAGGACGACGAAGTGTTGATACGGATCCGTGCGACCGCCGCCACCGTGGGCGACTGCAATGTTCGCGGATTCACCTTCGTTCCGCCGGGATTCAAATTTATCGCCCGATTGATGTTCGGTTTGAACAAACCGAAGAAGCCGGTGATCGGCGTGGTGTTCGCGGGAGAGGTCGAGGAGACCGGGCGCGCGGTGACGCTCTTCAAAAAAGGGGACGCGGTGTACGGGATCGACGGTCTGAAGATGGGGGCCTACGCGCAGTACAAATGTCTGTCGGAAAAAGGAGCCGTCGCGGCAAAGCCGAAGAACGCGACCTTTGAAGAGGCGGCGGCCATCCCGTTCGGCGCTCTGACCGCGTGGTCCTTCCTGAAAGAAAAGGTGGGCGTTCATGCCGGACAGAAGGTGCTGGTCAACGGCGCGTCGGGCGGCGTGGGAAATTACGCCGTACAGATCGCCAAATACCTCGGCGCGGAGGTGACCGGGGTGTGCAGTACCGGGAGCATGGATTTCGTCAGATCGCTCGGCGCGGACCATGTGCTCGATCATACCGCCCCCGGTTTCACACTGGGGAACGAGGAGTTCGATATCGTTCTTAACACCGTGGCGGCTGAGCCCTCTTTTGCGCGGTATGCGGGGTCGCTGAAGCCGAACGGCTTGTATCTCGCTGTCGCGGGCGGTCTGAAAGAGATGCTGCAGTCGCTGTTGCCCTCGATGGGCGGCGGCCGGAAGGTGATCGCCGTCTTTTCGAGCGAGAAGAAGGAGTCGCTGGAAGCGCTCACCCGGCTGGTCGATGAAGGAAAATTGAGGCCGACGATCGATAGGGTCTTCCCGTTGGACGAGATCGTGGCGGCCCACCGGCATGTCGAGACCGCTCATAAAAAAGGATGTGTGGTGATATCGGTCCAGTGATATATCCGAAAGCGTCGGCTATCAGCCCGCAGTGACCGTTATCGCGACCTGCGCCGCCTTGTTGCCGCTCTCCACATACCGGTGCGCTTCGGCCGCCTGCTCGAGCGGGAAGGTCCGGTCGATGACGGTGGTGAGTACGCCCGATTCGAAAAGCCCCTTGAGCGTGACGAGATCCGCTAACTGTTCCGTTTCGCTGGCGCACAGCACCCTCGGGCCGCCCGTCAGCCGCGTCCAGAGCATTTGAAAGAGTTGCTTCGACTTGAAACTTACATAGACATACCGGCCGTCGGCGGTAAGAACGCGGCGCGCCCGGCTGAACGATCCTTTGCCGAGTATGTCGAATATCACATCCCACTGTTCGTCGCGCGTCGTGAAGTCCTCGGCGGTGTAGTCTATCACCTCGTCGGCGCCGAGCGACCGCACGAACGCCATCCGCTGGGTGCCGCATACCCCCGTGACCTTGGCCCCGCGGTATTTGGCTATCTGGACCGCGAGCGAGCCGATCCCGGCGCTCGCGCCGTTCACGAGCACCTTCTGCCCCGGCCGAAGGTCGAGCCGCCCGATCATCTTCCACGCCATCATCGCGCCGTAGGGGACCACCGCCGCCTGTTCGTAGGATAGGTTGGCGGGCTTTTCGGTCAGTATCCCGTTCTCGGGCAGGCAGACATATTCGGCATAGGCGCCCATCCGGGGACCGAGGAAACCGAACACCGGCATCCCGGGCTTGAACCGCGTAACGGCACTGCCGACCATATCGATATCGCCCGCGAATTCACTGCCGAGGATGGGGCGGCGGGGGCGAAATATCCCGAAGTAGAGTTTGGCGAGCATCAGGAAGAGGGCGGGCATGTGGAACTGTGCCGGGGTCACCTGTCTGATTTTGCGGGCCAACAGGTCGCCGAAGTTGACCGATGCGGCGTGGATGCGGACGCGGACCTCGTTGGGTTTTGGTTCGGGGGTGGGGACCTCTTGCAGGTGCAGGACCTCGGGCGGTCCGTATTCGGTGTAGACGATCGCTTTCATGGGCGCTCCTTCCCGGAATGGTTCACCTGTGCAGAATGACGGCCGCGCCGCGCGAAGTCAAGAGAAAATCGGGCTCGGTGCATCACCGCGTCTTCCTCACCAAAGGTCAGTACCGCGAAATTTCTTGCTTCAAAATTTTGGCGGGGGTATTATCGCGGCGATAGGAAGAAGTTTCGATTTCATACGATCCTGATAGGGGGGAGCGAAGATGACAAAGATCAGTGTGATGAAAAGAGAAGTCGCCATTATCTCCTTGAATGAAGAGGACTATATTTGTATAACCGATATCGCCAAGTACAAGAATCCCGACATGACCGACGACCTGATACGAAACTGGTTGCGGAATCGCAACACCATAGAGTTCCTCGGCATTTGGGAACGCCTGAACAACCCCGCTTTTAATCCCGTCGAATTCGACGGGTTTAGAAAACAGGCGGGCCTGAACAGCTTCACGCTTACGCCAAAACAATGGATAGAGAAGACCGGTGCTCTAGGTATTCTTTCCAAACCCGGTCGCTACGGCGGGACTTATGCACACAAGGATATCGCATTCGAGTTCGCCTCATGGATATCGGTCGAGTTCAAGCTATATCTGATAAAAGAGTTCCAGCGATTGAAAGAAGCGGAGCATAAGCAACTTGGATGGGATATCAGGCGCAACCTTACCAAGATCAATTATCGGATACACACCGATGCGATAAAAGAAAACCTGATACCCGAAGAGATCACGAAAGAAGAAGCAAGTCTCGTGTACGCGACCGAGGCCGATGTCCTGAACATGGCGCTTTTCGGCATGACGGCAAAAATATGGCGGGAGAAGAATCCGGACAAAAAAGGCAATATCCGAGACTACGCGGATGTATCCCAACTGGTCTGTCTTTCAAATCTTGAGAATCTGAACGCCCATTTCATTAACGACGCTCTTTCTCAATCGGAGCGGTTGGTGAAGCTCAATAAGATCGCCATTCATCAGATGAAGTTGCTGACGGAAGACCGGACGGTCAAGAAGTTGGAGAAAAAAGAGAAGGTTTGAATCCGGGCGGGGGAGGTTGCGATGGTGACGAAGAAGATCGAAGATGCGAACACGCGGTATTATATCGATCTGGACTTGAGAAAGGGGGTGATCATCGGGTGGGATCTCGGTCAGCGGGAGCAGTTGTCACAGGAATTGCCCAACCCGGCTCATCACCGCGTCTTCCTCACCAAAGGCCAGTACCGCAAGTTGGAGAAGAAGAAAACCATCAAAAATTAGATGTGACCCCGTTGACCTTCAATGAAAAAACACCTATCACCTCATAAGATACCGGATCGAGCAAAAAAGATTCTTTTATTTTCGTGAGAGCGTCGGCGAAACACCTTCCGGCCTGTAGGGGCGATCCTCGTGATCGCCCTGATAATGCGGGCGAATACAAGATTCGCCCCTACGGTGATGGTGTTGGTTTTACCTACACATACACATCGACCGCCCCTTCCTCTATCTTCTTGAGCGAGGCGGCGGTCTTCGCCCGCAGTGCCGCCTCCGGCACATCATTGAGCATCTTCTGGATGAGCGCATCGCCGACCTTGCGGGTCTCGGGGGTGGCGTAGTTGACCAGATATTCCTTGAAACTCGTGATGGCGTTGGGGAGACAGTAGTGCTTGATAAGCCCCGGCTTGGCGAGATCCATGAAATCCTGACCGGTGCGCCCCAGCCGGTAACAGCCGGTGCAGAACGACGGGATATAGCCCATCGTCGCGATGTCGCGGATGACCTCTTCGAGACTGCGGTGATCGCCCAGCGAGAACTGCTCCGCCGAATCGCTTTCGGAATAGCCGCCGGGGTTGGTGCGCGAACCGGCCGATATCTGCGAGATGCCCAGCGACAGCGCCTCGTGGCGCATCTTGGCGTCCTCGCGGGTGGAGAGTATCATCCCGGTGTAGGGGACGGTGATGCGGAGGATCGATATGATCTTGCGGAAATCGCGGTCGCTCACGGCGTGGGGCGGATTGACCGACACATCGGAGCCGGTCGCCGGTTCGAGGCGCGGGATGGATATGGTGTGGACGCCGGTGCCGAACCGTTCTTCGAGATGGCGGATATGCTGGAGCAGCGCCATGATCTCGAACCGGTAGTCCTCAAGGCCGAAGAGGATCCCGACGCCGACATCGTCGATGCCCGCTTCCATCGCGCGGTCCATCGCGGTGAGGTGGTAGAGATAGTTCGACTTGGGCCCCGACGGGTGCATCGTCTTGTAGGTCTCGGCGTGGTAGGTCTCCTGAAAGAGTTGGTAGGTGCCGATGCGGGCCGCCTTGAGCCGTTTGAAGCCCTCGACCGGGAGGGCGGCGATGTTGACATTGATCCGCCGTATCTCGCCTTTCCCCATTTTCACGCTGTAAATCGTCTCTATCGCCTTGACGGTGTAGTCGAGCGCGTTCATCCCGAGCCCTTCGCCCGACACGAGCAGTATCCGTTTGTGTCCCTGCTGGACGAGCGTCTGCACCTCGCGGCGCAGTTCGTCGAAGGTGAGCGTCCGGCGCGGTATCGACTTGTTGGACTTCTTGAAGGCGCAGTAGAGGCAGTCGTTGTTGCAGAGGTTCGACACATAGAGCGGCGCGAAGAGGACGAGCCGCTTGCCGTAGATCTCCTCTTTGATGAAGCGCGCCGTCTCGGCGATCTTGTCGAGATGGGCGTCATCCTCCACCATCAGCAGCCGTTCCGCTTCGGCGAACGAAATGCCTTTCAGTTCCTTGGCATGGGCGAGTATCTCGTCCAGTTCCTTCGCGTCGGGCGGCGTGGTGTTCTTAAGGTAGTCGTAGATCCTGCCGTGGTCGATGAAACCGGTATCCATGAGAGGCCTCCTAAAGATACGGACAGCAAACCGTTCACTAATATATGCCCCTGAAAAGTAAAAATCAACCTTAGATGTCCAAATATTAGGTGCTTTTCACGCAACACCCCTTGATATCTTGTTTTTTCACCCTATACTGATACCCGATCACCCTCGGCGGAGGCCCCATGCGACCCGATATCGAACGGATACTTGCGAAGGACGAACTGGGCCGCGACGACCTCGTCGCGCTCCTCGACATCAGCGACCCCGACGAGGAATCGGCGCTCTTCCGGCGCGCCTACGAGGTGAAGCGGAAGCATGTCGGGATGAAGGTCTATTTCCGCGGGCTCATCGAACTGTCGAATCTCTGCGTCAAGAACTGTTTTTACTGCGGCATCCGGCGCGACAACCGCGCGGTGAAACGCTATACGCTGACCGAGGAGGAGGTGCTCGATGCGGTCCGGTTCGCCCATGCGGCGCGCTACGGATCGGTCGTCATCCAGAGCGGCGAGCGGCAGGACGAGGAGTTCGTCTCCTTCATCGAACGGCTCGTGAAGCGGGTGAAGGAGGTGTCGCATAACGAACTCGGCATCACGCTGTCGCTGGGCGAACAGTCGGAGTCGACCTACCGGCGGTGGTTCGACGCCGGGGCACACCGCTACCTGCTGCGGATAGAGACGAGTAACGCGACGCTCTACAAGACGCTCCACCCCGTCGATCACGACTACGAGGCGCGGCTGGAGGCACTCCGGACGCTGTACCGGATCGGCTATCAGGTGGGGACCGGCGTGATGATCGGACTGCCGGGGCAGACGACCGAAGATCTCGCCGACGATATCGCCTTTTTCAAGAAGATGGATGTGGCGATGATCGGGATGGGCCCCTTCATCCCGCACCATGAAACGCCGCTCGCCGGTTCGATCCCCGACTGGAAGGAACAGAAGGAACTGCAACTCCGCCGGGCGCTCCGGATGATCGCGGCGGTCCGCATCCACCTGAAGGATGTCAACATCGCCTCGACCACCGCCCTGCAGGCGATAGACCATGTCGGTCGCGAGATGGGACTGCTCGCCGGGGCCAACATCATCATGCCGAACCTCACCGACACCGAATATCGCACCGGTTACCAACTCTATGACGACAAACCCTGCATGGACGAGAACGCGACGATGTGCACGGCCTGCCTCGAGCGGCGTATCACGAGCATCGGCGAGACGGTCGGCTACGGCGAGTGGGGCGATTCGCCGCATTTCATCAATGCGAAGAAACACTAGAGGGAGAAGATAATGAAAGCACAACGCGGCGACAGTCTCCACATCGGCATCTTCGGGCGGCGCAATTCGGGCAAATCGTCACTCATCAACGCCATCACCAAACAGGAGATCGCCATCGTTTCGGCGGTGCCGGGGACGACCACCGACCCGGTCTTCAAGGGGATGGAACTGCTGCCGGTCGGCCCGGTGATGTTCATCGACACCGCCGGTATCGACGACACCGACGGAACGCTCGGCGAAGAGCGCGTGAAGCGGACCGAACGGATACTCGCCAAGACCGACCTCGCGCTGCTGGTGGTCCCGGCCGACGCCCGGACCTTCGCCTTCGAAGAACAGCTCATCGCGAGTTTCGACAAATACCGCATCGACTTCGTGCTGGTGCTCAATAAGGCCGATACCGCCCCGACGCCCGAACTGGGGAAGTGGCTGGGCGACCGTCCGGTGACGAAGGTCTCGGCGCTGAAAAAAGAGGGGATAGAGGAACTTAAAAAAGCGATCATCGCCACGGCGCCCAAGGAATGGGAGCCGCCGCTCCTGCGTGACCTCTTTGAACCGGGCGACGCGGTGCTCCTCATCACCCCGATAGACCGTGGCGCGCCGAAAGGGCGGATGATCATGCCGCAGGCCAAGGCGATCCGCGAGGTGCTCGACGGCCATGGGATCGTGGTCGATGTCACTGAATACGAGGTCGAGGCGGCGCTCGCGGCGCTCAAGGTGCGGCCGGTGCTCGCCGTCACCGATTCGCAGGCGTTCGAGAAGGTCGCTCCGGCGGTCCCCGCGGATATCCCGCTCACCGGTTTCTCGGTACTCTCGATACGGCAGAAAGGTGAGTTGCGTCCGATGGTCGAAGGGGTCATGGCGGTGAAGACCTTGCAGCCGGGCGACAAAGTGCTCATCGCCGAGAGTTGCACCCACCACCCGATGGAGGACGATATCGGCCGGCTCAAGATACCGCGCTGGCTGTCGGAGTATGTCGGCGGGCCGCTCGATGTTCATGTCGTCCCCGGCTACGATTATCCCGACGATCTTTCCACCTATAAACTGGTCGTCCACTGCGGCGGCTGTACCCTCAACCGGCGCGAGGTGCTGCGCCGCCAGTCGATACCGGCGAAGATCAGCGTGCCGATGACCAACTACGGCGTCCTCATCGCCTTCCTCAGAGGCGCCTTCCCTCGTGCCCTCACCCCGTTCCCCGATCTCTACGAAGAGTTCAAAGACCGCTGAAATAGAGGGTCGCCTGTTCCGGGCGGCGCGTCGGTTAAATAAAATATCAAACAATATCAATAAGATGTGAGTACTTGACAAGGCGGGGCGCGGTGCTATAGTGCCGGCCATGAACCGCCTCCTCTTAAAAGATCGTGCCGCCATCCCCTTCGACGACCTGCCGACCGTATCCTATGAAGCCGTGGGCGATATCGTTGCCGGCTCTCTGTTCGGCGGGTTACGCTTGGTGACGCTCTTCGGCGTGCCGGAGGAACGGGACATCGTGCGGCTCGTCGCGCTGTTCGCCGACGACGCGCAGGGGACGCTCGCGGTGACCGGCGTCCGCACCTCCCGCGGCGCGACGCTTCCCTCGCTCACCCCGGCGCTGCCGGCGTTCCATCTCTTCGAGCGGCAACTGTGGGAAGAATTCGGCATCGTTCCCGCGGGTCATCCGTGGCTCAAGCCGGTCCGCTATCCGCACGACGCCCACACGCCGCGACGCATCGAAGAGGGGTATCCCTACTTTTCCATGGAGGGTGAAGAGACGCACGAGGTCGCGGTGGGGCCGGTGCATGCCGGCGTCATCGAGCCGGGGCATTTCCGGTTCCTCTGCGACGGCGAGCGGGTCAACCATCTCGAGATACAACTCGGTTATCAGCATCGCGGCGTCGAGAAACTTTTCCGCAACGGTCCGCTCGCGTCGAAAAGTACGCTCGCCGAATCGGTGAGCGGCGACGCGGCGGTGGCTCACGCGACCGCCCACGCGGGGCTCGTCGAGGCGCTCGGCGATACGGTGATACCCGATCGCGCCGGGCTTTTGCGGGCCATCGGGCTCGAACTGGAGCGGGCCGGGATACATCTCGGCGACCTCTCGGCGCTCTGCAACGACATCGGCTATCTTCCCGGCACGCAGATGTTCGCGGTGATGCGCACCGACATCATCAATACCTCGCTCGCGCTGTGCGGGTGCCGTTTCGGCCGCGGTCTCATCACGCCGGGCGGTGTCAACTACGATATCGACGATCGGAAAAAGGACCGCATCGCCCGCACGGTCATCCGTATCCGCGACAACGCGGGCTTGCTCGCCGCAGCGGTATTCGACGACCAGAGCGTGCTCGCCCGGTTCGAGAAGACCGGCACGGTCGACACCGATACGGCCCGCGCCATCGGGCTTGTCGGCCCGGCGGGCCGGGCATCGGGGCTTGCCTGCGATATCCGCCTGACCCATCCGACCGATGCCTATGCGCGTCATCGTTTCACCAAGCGGCCGCTCCGCAACGGCGACGGGAGAGTGGCGGTGAGCGGCGATGTCTATGCCCGCGCCTTCATCCGCCATCAGGAGATACAGGATTCGCTGCGCTATGTGCTCGAACTGCTCGGGCACCTTGCCGTGGCGAAGGACGGCATCGCGGCGCCGGTCGCTCCCCCGCGTCCCGGCATGATCGCCTTCTCGCTCACCGAAGGGTGGCGCGGCGAGACGCTTCACGCGGCGGTGACCGGCGGGGAAGGGGAGACGCGGCGCTATCATATCAAGGACGCGTCGTTCCACAACTGGTTCGGCCTCGCGCTTGCGGTGCGCGACAACGGCGTTTCCGATTTCCCGCTCTGCAACAAGAGTTTCAACCTTTCATACTGCGGTTTTGACCTGTAAGGAGGCACGGTGGTCCTCAGACTGTTGAGAGCGCGCTGGCGTCACGGGTGGCAGGCGGTCCCCGACCCGGTGACCGCGCAGGTCGACCCGATGTTCCGCGGTTTTCCCGAGATCGCGAAAGAGGGGACATTGTCGGCCGGGACGATCGCCGCATGCCCCGGCGCGGCGCTGACGACGAATCCCGTTTCGATAGATCTCGGCAAGTGCCATCTCTGCGGACACTGTGCCCGCGCCGAGAATTCGCCGGTACGGCTCTCGAGTCGCCATCACCTCGGCCAGACGCGACGCGACGCGCTCGTCGTCACCGCCGGTACGAGTTTCGAGGAATATCATGCCCGCGCCGAGAAAGGGAGCGACGAGATACGGCGCCTGTTCGGCCGTTCGCTCAAACTCCGGTCGGTGTCGGCCGCCGGCTGCAACGCCTGCGAGATGGAACTGAACGCCACCACCAACGCCAACTTCGACATGCTGCGCTACGGTATCGACATCGTCGCCTCGCCGCGCCACGCCGACGCGGTGATCGTCACCGGGCCGGTGAGCGTCAACATGGCCGATGCGCTGGAAGATACCTGGAACGCGACCCCCGCGCCGAAACTGCTCATCCTGATGGGAGCCTGCGCGATATCGGGGGGACTGTTCGCCGCGTCGCCCGCGCTCGACCGCCGTTTCTTCAACGATCACACGCCCGATATCTACATTCCCGGCTGTCCGCCCCATCCGCTCACCGTGGTCAATGCGATCCTCAACTATTTGGGGCGCGGGATATGACACTCTTTCTCGCGGGCATACTGACGCTGCTGGCGGCCGGGGTATTTCAGGCGGCGACGCCGCGTCCGGCGCGCATCGCTTGTTTCGCCCTCCTCGCCGTGGCCGGGCTGCTCCTCGCGGGGGCCGGCGCGATGACGACGCTGATGAACGGCGCCGAAAGCGTGCTTTTCGCTTTTCCTTTCCCGCTGGAGACGGTGACGCTTGAACTCGACGCGCTGTCTGCCTTTTTTGTGCTGGTCATCTCTTTCGGCGGCATCGCCGGGACGATATACGGCGCCGGCTATCTCGGCGGCTACCCCGACCGGCCGCTGCGCGGACACCTGTTCGCGTTCGCGCTTTTCATCCTATCGATGCTACTGGTGGTGACCGCGCGCGAGGTCCTGCCGTTCCTCTTCGCGTGGGAACTGATGTCTCTCTCGTCGCTGGTGCTGGTCTTTTTCGACCGTCGTAACGACGAGGTGCGCGACGCCACCGTTAACTACTTCGTCGCGATGCATGTCGCCTTCGCGCTTATCCTCACCGGCTTTTTGCTGTTCATGACCCGTAGCGGTTCGGGCGAATTCTCGAGTTTCGCCGCCGCGACCGCCGACGGCCCGTTCGCCGAGACGGCGCTCCTGATACTCTTCGCCGGCTTCGCGATAAAGGCGGGGTTCATCCCGTTCCACAGTTGGCTCCCCAAGGCGCACCCGGCGGCGCCGAGCCACGTATCGGGGCTCATGTCGGGCGTGATGATAAAGACCGGCATCTACGGCATCCTGCGCTTCACGCTCATCGTCGGAGTCCCCACCACACGGCTCGCGCTCATCGTGCTCGCTCTCGCCCTCCTTTCGGCGGTGGTCGGTGTCCTCTACGCGCTCGCCCAGCACGATCTCAAGCGGCTGCTCGCCTACCACAGCGTCGAGAACATCGGCATCATCGGCATCGGCATCGGACTGGCGATGCTCGGTCTGCGCATCGGCAACGGCCCGCTGATACTCCTTGGGATGGCCGGTGCGCTCCTGCATGTCCTCAACCACGCCCTCTTCAAGGGACTTCTCTTTTACGGCGCCGGCGCCGTCTACCGCGCGGCCCACACCCGCGATATCGAGAAACTCGGCGGACTCATCGGGAAGATGCCGGCGACAGCCGCGCTGTTCATCCTCGGCTCGGTCGCTATCTCGGGCCTGCCGCCGCTCAACGGGTTCATCAGCGAATTCGTCCTCTATCTGGCGATGTTCGCCGGCGCGCCGCTGGCGGCGGGCGCCTTCGGGGCGGTCGTGGTGCTCACCGCCGGGTCGCTCGCGCTCACCGGGATACTGGCCCTCTACTGCTTCACCAAGGCGTGCGGCATCGTCTTCCTCGGCACGCCCCGCAGCGACGCCGCCGACCGGGCGCATGACCCGGGAGGTGCGATGCTCGCCGGGATGGCGCTCCTCGCGCTCGCCATCCTCGCCGTCGGGCTCCTTCCCGCTCCCTTCTTCGCGGCGGTCGCGACGGTCGCGGCGACCTTCCCGTTCCCCGGCGACGCCGCCGCGCAGGCGGCGCCGATCGTCGCGACGCTCGGGACGGTGTCGCGGGTGCTGGTGCTGTTCCTTTCGCTCTTCGCGTTTCTTTATTATATGCGCTCGCGGCTTCTTGCCCGTAACGGCGGGGTCGCCGCCGACGCGACGTGGGGCTGCGGTTACCGCCACGCGACGGCGCGGATGCAGTACACCGCCTCGTCGTATGTGTCGCCGCTCATGGCGCTGACGGGCCGCCTGCTCGGCCTCCACACCCATCTCGAGCGACCGCAGGGACTTTTCCCGGCGCGGACGGCGTTCCGGTCGCATCCGCACGATCTGGTCGACGCGTACCTCATCGCCCCCGGCGCGAAACTCATCCGGTATCTCTTCTCGCTGCTGCGCTGGGTGCAGAGCGGTGACATGGCGCAGTACATCCTCTACGGCGTACTCTTCCTCGCGGCGGCGCTCGCGTGGATCATGGGAGGCACCTGATGGTGGCGCATATGCTGAACATCCTCTTTCTCCTGTTCCTGCCGTTCCTGATGCTCGGCGTCATGAGCCGCATCAAGGCGCTCGCGGGGGGCCGCAAGGGGCCGCCGCTCCTCCAGCCGTTCTTCGATATGCTGAAACTTCTGCGCAAGGGGGCGGTGGTCAGCCGCGTCACCTCGTGGGTCTTCACCGTCGCCCCGTCGCTCGCGCTCGCGGCGACCTTGACGGCGCTCCTGCTGGCGCCGGGCGTCGGCCGCGCGCAGGTGATATCGTTCGATGGCGACATCGTGCTGTGCCTCTATCTTCTCGGCCTCGCGAAGTTCTTCCAACTCATCTCCGCGCTTGACACCGGGAGCGCCTTTGAGGGGATGGGAGCGGGTCGCGAGGCGCTCTTCTCGGTGATCGTCGAGCCGTCGCTGTTCCTGTTCGCCGGGACGCTCGCGCTCGTTTCGGGGGCGACCTCCTTCGGCGCGCTCTTCACGCTCGCCCAGAGCGGCGCGTGGCCCGCGGTCGCCGCGACGACCGGGACGCTGCTTTTCTTCCTGCTGATGCTCACCGAAGGGTGCCGCATACCGGTCGACGATCCGAACACACATCTCGAACTCACGATGATCCACGAGGTGATGATACTCGACAACGCGGGGCCCGACCTCGCGTTCCTGCAATACGCCGCGGCGCTCAAGATGTATCTCTTCGCGCTTCTCACCGCGGCGCTCGTCCTGCCCGTCGACCTTTCCCCGCTCCCTGCGGCATTCGCGCTCCCGGCCGTCGCTCTTCTCTGCGCCGCTCTCGCGGGGATCGTCGAATCGCTCGTCGCCCGCTTCCGCATATCGCATGTGCCGCAGTTCCTCTTCCTCACCGTCGCTCTCGCGCTCATCGCGCTGGCCGCGTCGGTCTATTTCCGCGGAGGGGTCGCATGAGTCAGATACTCACTATCTTGTTCGGCGTCGGCATCCTCTATCTCTCCCTCACCAGCCGCATGCGCACCTACATACAGGTCATCGCTCTGCAGGGTCTCATCCTGTTCCTCCTGATCGCGCGCGATTTCGGGGAACTCGACTGGTTCACCTTCTTTTTCCTCTCTTTCGAAACGCTCGCCTTCAAGACGCTCATCGTTCCGGCGGTGCTCTGGCGCATAGTCGAGCGGACCCATGTGGCGCGTGAGACCGATCCGCACATCCCGCAGTTCGGATCGGTCGTGATCGGCACGGCCGTGTTCCTTGCGGGTTTCGCCGTGACCGACTGGGTGTCGCGCATCGACCCGTCGGTCGACGCGCTCCCCTTCGGGATCGCCGTCTCGACGCTCATCATCGCTTTCTTCATCATCCTGACGCGCAAGAAACTGATCACGCAGGTGATGGGCTACATGCTCATGCAGAACGCCGTGTCGCTCCTCATGATCGCGATGGCGGTGGAATTGCCGCTGCTCGTGAATCTCGGGGTGCTGCTCGACATCTTCACGCTGCTCTTCCTCTTCCTGCTGTTCCTCGGGAAACTCCATTCGGCCTACGAGGAGACCTCTCGCGAGAGATTGACGAGTCTGAGGGATCAGCCATGATGCTGCCGATACTCCTCACCTTCCCGCTGCTCGCCGCGGTGCCGCTCTTTTCGCTCCGTTCGCGACGCGCCGAACGGTCGGTGCTTTTCCTCCACGCGCTCCTCACCGTCGGCGCGGTCCTGTACTGGGCCTTTGCCGGTCCCGAGGAGTTCATCGGCTACTTCCGCGCCGACACCGGCAACCTGCTGTTCCTCGCCCTCATCGCGGCGGTCTATCTGGCCGTCATCCCGGCGAGTTACCGTTACCTCGAGCGGGAGAAGGTGTCGGAACTGTGGCACCGCATCTATGTGGTGGCGATGCTGCTGTTCGTCTTCTCGATGACCGGCGCGGTGCTTGCGAAGAACCTCGGACTGTTCTGGGTATTCATCGAGGCGACCACGCTCGCGTCGGCCCCCTTCATCTACTTCGAACGGCACCAGTCGTCGCTCGAGGCGACGTGGAAATATGTCTTCATCTGCTCGGTCGGCATCGCGATCGCCTTCATCGGGATCCTCTTCCTCGCGCTATCGGCGAAGGGGGTGTCCGACCTTTTCTATACCGACCTCATCGCCAACGCGCCGCAACTGGGCCGGTTCTGGCTGCTGTTCTCGTTCCCGTTCCTGGTGGTCGGGCTCGGCACCAAGGCGGGCGTCGCGCCGATGCATTCGTGGCTTCCCGACGCACATTCGGAGGCCCCCTCGCCGGTGTCGGCGTTCCTGTCGGGGATGCTGCTGAATACCGCCTTTTACGGGCTCTACCGCATCTTTCTGGTGATGGAGGCGGCGGGACTGCGGCGCGAGGCGGCGATATTCTTCCTTGTCTGCGGGTTCGCATCACTTCTTATCGGCGCGGTCTACATAAGCGGCGCGACCAACTACAAACGGCTGCTCGCCTACAGCTCCATAGAGAACATGGGGATCATCTTCATCGGCGTGGCGCTCGGCGGCGCCGGCCTGTTCGCCGCGTTCCTGCACCTGACCGCGCACGCGCTCACGAAAAGTTCTCTGTTCATTACCGCCGGGAACATCGCCCACCTCTTCGGCACCAAGGAGATCGCCGGGGTGCGCGGGCTGCGCGAGGCCGACCGGCCGACCGGCGCGCTATGGGGCCTCGGGTTCGCCGCGATCGCGGGCCTGCCGCCGTTCCCGATATTCATCTCCGAGTTCCTGATCGCCCGCGAGATGGTGACGCAGGGGCGTTTCGGCCTGCTTGCGGCGTTCCTGCTGCTAGTGACGCTCGTCCTTTACGGCATGGCGCGTGCCGCGTTCGGGATGTATCTCGGATCGGCTCCGGCGGCGGCGAAGGCCGGACCGTCCCGGCCGATCGATCGGCTACCGGAGGCGGCGCTCCTGACGGCGCTCCTCATCCTCGGCGTGGCGATGCCCGATGCGGTGCGCCGGATCATCGATCTCGCCACGATGTCTCTCCTGCCTTGACAAGAGCCTTTATATCCTATAGGGTGGTGCGGTCCTTTGAGGAATTGACGGAGGGAACACATGAGGATCTCTTTTTTCCTGCTCTTGCTTTGTTTCGCGGCGGTCATGACGGCTCAGGAGGCGAACAAAGGGGAGTCGACCCCGGTGACCCCGGAGCCCGCGGTCGTCGAAACGCCGGCGGCGCCCCCCGCAGAGATCTCGACGGAAGCGCCGACCGATGCCACGGTCCCGGCGCCGGAAGAGGTGCCGACCGAGGCGCCGGTCGAAGTGTCGCCCGTACCGACCGTCGAGGATCGCGTGAAGGCGCTTGAGGAGCGTCAGGCGCGTCTTGTCGAAGAGAACGGGAAACTCCGTCAGGAGATCGAGGCGAAAAAGAAGGATGCCGCAGAGAAGGAAAAGGTCGATATCCGCAAGAACCGTCGGCCGATCGAATTCCGGCCCTACGGCTTCATAGAACTCATCGGATGGGCTCACGATACGCTCTTCAACGCCAGCGAGATACCGCTCTACGCGAAGGATGATGGCAAAAGTACGACCGGCATGACGGCGAAACGATCGCGACTCGGCACCAAGGTTTTTTTCCCGCGCCTCGAAGGGATAGATCTGACCGGTATGCTTGAGATAGATTTTTTCGCCAATATGGCCGACACCGGCTTCTCGGAATCCTACCCGATGATCCGCATGCGCCACGCCTTTTTCGATCTGGGCAAGACCTGGGATGATTCGACGCTCGGCTTCAAGGCCGGCCAGACCTGGGCGGTGGCGGCGCCGAATGTGTTCCCAGCGCTTATCAACCCCGGCGTCGGCTGGGGCGTGGGCAACCTGTGGCAACGGATGCCGCTCGCCGACATCTATTTTACGCAGAAGTTCGCGAAGACATTCTCCTTCACCGTCGATGCGGCCGTCGCGCGCGCGATGACCGGTGCTTCGGCGAACCGCAACGGGTTCCTTGAGGTGAACATCGACGCGGGCGATGCGTCGCATATCCCGCAAGTGCAGGGACAGTTGTCGTTGAAGGGCGCGTTCTCCGGTCTCGATCTGCTCGTCGCGGTCGG
>JAKQHE010000270.1 GCA_029573155.1 bacterium | reverse complement strand
CTCATCGCCGCGCTGAAGGAATTGTTCTGCTAGATTCAGTCCTTGTTCCGCACACAGATCGTGCGGATGCCGTTGCTGTTGACATCTTTCGCCATATCGGGCCGTATGATGCCGTACTTGAATTCGGCGACCCACGCCTTCGCGATATCCTTCGCGTTGGTGGTCGAACTCCAGAAATAGTCCTCATCTATCGTCGGGAAGGTGGTGACATGTTCCGCCTCAGCCCCGTAGGTGATGAGACTCTCCAGTTCGTTGATGTCGGGGAGCCGCCAATCGCCTTTCTGGGCATGGTTAAGTGCCGCACAGTAACTCAACGCATCGGCCCAGAGCCGTTCATCGTAGGTGAACGCCATCTGCCAGACCAGTCCGGTCAGGGTGTCCTCGATGACGGTATCGGTACCGGCGGTCGTTTCGACCCAGCGCGTGATCGGCCGTTCGCTCAGGTATTCCCACGGCGAACTGACGCAGCGGACCTGATGGAGCGTCTCGGGGGCATCGGAGTAAGACATGCCGTCGCCCGAGAAATCGACATAGTAGTAGTTGTAGCCGTGTTTCGTGCCGGTCCAGAAGCTGTCGGCGGGGGTGGAGGGGAAATAGAAACCGTCTATCAGCGCCTCGACCGACTGCGCGTCGAAAGAGAGCAGGCTCAGGAGTTCCTGTCGCGTCGGGAGTCGCCAATCGGTGCGGTCGCCGTAGTTGCTACCCGCGAGCCCGGTGCAGTAGGCATCGGCGTCGCTCCACGAGCGGGCCGTGCCGTCGGTCGCTTTCTGCCAGACCAGTTTGGTCTGATTGTCGTCGATGAGCGTCGGATCCGAGGTCGTACGGTTCTGGAATTCGCGGCCGCCACCCGAGTAGTTGCCGTCCTGTCCGTAGAACTGGCTTCCTTCCTGCGGGCAGGAGACCGATCCGGTCAGATTGTAGCAACTGGTCTGGGCGGTGTCGATGATGTGCCAACAGATCTCGCCTTCATTGCAGGCGTTCTCGGGGAGAGTGTCGACATCGGGATCTTCTGTGTCATTGTCGGTCGGTGCGCTGTCATCATCGAGGCTCGTGTAGTCGTCGACCGTTGCCGCGTCTTCATCGGGGCTCGTGTCGTTGTCGGTCGTTGTGGTATCATCGTCGGGGATCGTGGTGTCGTCGGACTGTCCGGTCTGATCATCCGGTTGGGCATTATCATTATCGCCGCCGCCGGTCAGTGCGCAGACATCCTCGACGCAGGTCAGCGGCGCAAGACAGGTGCCGTCGGTGAAACAGGGTTGACCGGCAGAACCGCGCTCCTGAAGGGAAAGCGTATCGCAGGAAAGGACCAGTACGCAGGCCGCGAGAAAAAACAGGTGTCGCATGGCGCCTCCACGAAAGAACGAGCTACTATACCAGAAAGATGTCAGAAATACAACCGTACCGTGGTGTAGACGGTGTAAGGGTAGAGGCCGAACTCGGAGCGCGGGACGGGGTAGGTGAAGCCGAGGAACGAACCTTTGCGCGCCGTCGCCCCGGCTCCGACCGACGCGCCGACATCGAGAAAGAGGTCGTCGGCCATGCTGTATTCAAGGCGAGGTGCGATGAGCAGCGAACCATCGGTCAGATTGGTGAGCGTCTGGAATGAGCCGTTGAGGAGTGGCACGATCTCCCAGGTGAAGCCGACCGCGAGATAATGGGCGCCGAGCAGATAGACGCCGCTATCGCTATAGGCCGGCTTGGTCAGGGTATTGGTGAGATACTTCGACGGGTAGAGTTCGCCGACCATCGAGTAATGATATTCGCCGAACAGGACGAGGTTCGCGTCGGCGAAGTTGTAGTCGGCGCCGGCGGAGAAGCGGAAGTTGTCGTCGTCGCTGTTGCGTCCCTCCAGAACGCCGTCGGCGGTGTATGCCGCCTCGAGCCAGACACCCGCACCGCCGATGGCCCGTTCTACCGAAAGGCCCGCCAGCAGGTTGTACTGATACTCGACGAACATCAGCGTGAAGTCGGTCTCCCAGAGCGCGAATTTGCCTCGCAGGAAGGCGGCGCTTTTCGAAAAGCGGCCGTCGGGGCCGAAGACATAGCCGGCGTCGAGTTCGTTCATCTCGCCGATGGGGAATTTCACGCGGACCGCGTCGACGCCGACCTTCTCCTCGCGGTTGATGTCCTGGAAGGAGAGCGGCGCGAAGACATCGGTCGGATTCACGAACTTTGCCGCGCCGAACGATATCGCCTGCCGCCCGGCGTAGAGGTCCATGAACGGGAGGGTGAAGGTGAGGTTGAGCCGGTCGATGGTGTGGGGGAACAGTATCTGTCCGCCGGGGCCGGTGTAGAGGGTGTCGGGGAGGTCGGTGATGCGGTAATCGTTCAGCGACGGCGTGAAGAGGGCGGCGTACCCGTCGTTCCCCATCTGCGACACCGTCGGCGAGACCTGCCATGCCGTCTCGGCAGAGAACCAGTCGACCGGTTTGTAGAAGAGACGCAGGCGGAGTGTCTGCTGGACCGTTCCCTGCGGTTCGTAGGGGGTGACGCCGTCCGGCGAAACATTTTCCTGCATGCCGGTGATGCCTAGATACTGTTTCCCCCAGCCCGAAAGCGTCAGCCCTTCGGCAAGTTCGACCGCGCCGAGTGTCGCGTTGAAAAGCAGTATGAGGACGAAGATCCTCCGCATCAGCCGCGCACCTCGTCGGAAAATATCCGGCCGTCGCGCAGGGTGATAAGCCGCCGCGCATGGTCCATGATCATCTGGTCGTGGGTCGAGAAGAGGAAAGTGACGCCGTGCGTCCGGTTGAGTTCCTGCATCATGTCGAGCAGGGCGTCGGCCGTCTTCGAGTCGAGGTTCGCGGTCGGTTCGTCGGCGAGTATGATGTCGGGGCGCGAGACGATGGCGCGCGCCACCGCCACCCGCTGCTGTTGGCCGCCCGACAGGTGTATCGGCAGGCGTGTCTGCATCCCGTCGAGCCCCACCTCGGTCAGTATCTTCGCCACCCGCTCGCGCCGCTCGGCTTTCGGTACCCCTTGCAGAAGCATCACATATTCGATGTTCTCCTCGACGGTGAGGACCGGGATGAGGTTGTAACTCTGGAAAATGAATCCGATATGATCGCGCCGGAAGTCGGAGAGATCCGACGCGCTCATCGCGGTCATCGCCTTGCCGCCCAGCTCCACCGTGCCGCCATCGGGCTTGTCGAGGCCGCTGACGATATTGAGAAGGGTCGATTTGCCGCTTCCCGATGGCCCCGCGATGGCGCTGAATTCCCCTTTCGCGATGGTGAGCGATACCTCTTTCAATGCCTCGACCGTCACCTCGCCGGTGCGGTATATCTTTGAAACCCGGTCGATCCTGATGACATGTTCCATCGTATGCTCCCTCATGTTATAGACCGCGTTTCATCGCTTTGGCGGGGGTGAGCCGCGCCGCGTATATGGCCGGATAGAGTCCGACAAGGCAGGTGAATATGAACAGGAGTAGGGGATAGAGGGTGAACTGCGTCACGGTGAGGACCGGATAGATCGGATCGCGCAGGGTCACCACGAACTCGCTGCCGCTGTAGTCTATGCCGTAGTGCATCAGCAGGCCGTTGACGATAAATGCGATGACGATCCCCATCGCGATGGCGATCAGGGCGAGCGCCCCCGCCTCCATGACCATCAGTTGCGCCGCCTGTCGCGGTCGCGTCCCGACGGCCCGCATCACGCCGAATTCGAACATCCGTTCATAGAGCGACATGAAAAGGGTGTTCACGATGCCGACCGCGACGATGCCGAACAGGATGATCCCGACGAGGTAGAGGCTGAAATCGGTCATCGAGCGCATCATGGCGAGTTCCGACACCAGTTCGGTCCACGAAAGGGCCTCGTTGCCGCCCGCCGAAAGCTCGCTCCAGAGCGGCAGGGCCGTATCCTCGCTTTTCAGATTGTCGTGGAACGAAAAGGCGATCTCGTGCAGACCGCCGTCCAGTTTCAGCATCTCCTGCGACCGTTTCAGCGGGATGAAGGCCATTCCGCCGTCCATCTGGCGCGACCCGAAGCGGAAGATGCCGCCGACGCGGAACAGTTCCTGCGACAGTTCGCCGGTGTGGGCCTGCGCCACCGTCACGACGATCTTGTCGCCGAGCCCCACCTCCAGCAGGTCGGCCGTCTTTTCCCCCAGCAGTATCTTCGCTTCGTCGGCTGTGGCGAGGTATGCGCCCGATACGAGCAGGTCGTCTATCTTCGAAAGTTCCTTCTCGTCGGCCGGATCGATGCCGTAGAGCATCACCGACTGGACATTGGCGGGGCTCGTGATCATCCCGAAGGAGGCGGTGCGCGGAGATGCCCGGCGTATGAGCGGCTCTTTTTTCAGTTTGTCGAAGAGCGCCGGACCGTTCACTATGGTCTGTTCCACCTCGAAGGTCTTGCGGAAGCCGTCGCGGTGTATCTGCCCCTCGCCGAGGAACGACGAGGTGGCGGTCGCGATCATGTTGTCGATGGTCCCCTTCATGACGGCGTCGGTCGTGATCATCGCGGCGAGCCCGAGCCCGATCATGAGCCCCGCGAGTATCGTCCGCCGTTTGTTGCGGAAGAGGTTGCGCCACGCGAGTTTTACGAAGAGCATCATGGCGGCCTCCTAGAGCGACCGCAGCGCGTCGATCGGACGGATCCGGGCGGCGCGGATGGCGGGGAGGACAGAGACCAGCACGGCGGTCAACACCACGATGAGGAGCGGTTTATAGTAGGCGATGGCCGAGAACTCGCTGCGGAGCGTCGTGAGGGTGAGTCCGGCGATGGTCACCGGTTCGGGGTAACTGATGCCGACCGCGACGAAATACCACAGCGCGAACGAGGCGAGGAAGGCCCCGATGAGACACGAGGCGAGCGCGAGCATCGCCGTTTCGATGACGATGAGCGAGAATATCCGTCGGGGGCTCGTGCCGATGGCCGCCATCACGCCGTATTCGCGGGTCCGCTCTAAGACCGTCATGAGCACGGTGTTGAGCACCCCCACCGCGACGATGAGCATGATGATGAACTGGCTGATGTTGTCTCCTTTCCGGTCGGCCTGCATGGTGCGGTAGAACTCCGGCTCGACCTCCATCCACGATTCGGCCGACAGGTCGCGGAATCCCGCCGTCGCAAGCGTCGCGCCGAGCCGTTCGGTCATCTTCTCCGCTTTTTTGTGGTCGGCGAAGAGGACCGCGATCTCGTGTATCTTCCCGCCCAGCATCAGATAGTCCTGCGCGTCGGTGATATGGAGATAGACATTATTCTGTTCGGAGGTGTCCTTCGCGTCGCCGAGAATGCCGCCGACGGTGAACAGGTCGTTGGCGACCGATCCGTCGGCCCCCTGCGAGATGAGGACCAGTTCGCTCCCCACCTTCGCCTTGAGGACATCGGCGACATTACGGCCGATGAGCGCCTGTTTCGCGGCGGTCGCCGGAAGGAA
>JAKQHE010000263.1 GCA_029573155.1 bacterium | reverse complement strand
CAGGCGCCGACCGGGTCCACATCGCGGTCTATCGAGCGCACCGCTATTTTGGAACGGTGGCCGGGATCGCGCGCGACACCCTCTATCTTGACGATGCCGTCGGCTATCTCCGGCACCTCTATCTCGAACAGTTTCACGAGGAACAGCGTGTTGACGCGGGAGAGGATGATGTTGCAGCCCTGCAGGGTCTTCACGACATCGAATATGAGCGCCTTGATGCGCTCGTTGACCTTGAACTTGTCGGAGGGTATCTGCTGGTTGAAGGGCAGGAACGCCTCGGCCTTGCCGATGTCCACCACGAGCCCGCCGCGCTCGTAACGGCGCACGGTGCCGGTCACTATCTCGTTCTTGCGGTCCTTGAACTCGTTGAAGGTGTTGTCGCTTTCGATGGCCTTTATCTTCTGCAGAATGACCTGTTTGGCGACCTGCGCCGCGATGCGGCCCAGTTCGGTCGCCTCCATCTTGATGCCGAGCGTGTCGCCGACGACCGCGTCGGGATTCAGTTCGTGCGCGTCCTCGAGCGAGATGTGTATGTCCTCCTCCTCGACCTTTTCGACGATCTTGCGGAAATAGAAGGCCTGCAGTTCGCCGGTGGCGTCATCGTATATGATGTCGATGTCGGCCTCGGAGCCGAGTTTCTTCTGCACCGCCTTGTAGAGCGCGTCCTTGATGATCTCGATGATGACCGAGCGTTCGATGCCCTTGATCTTGACCAGTTGGTCGATGAGTTCCTTGATGTTGAAATCCATTACTTATCTCCTTCCCAAATGACATGCATCCGTTTCACCATGCCGCGCGGCACGACGACCGTCGCGCCATCCTCGGCCAGTATCGTAAAGGAATCCCGCGCGGTGTCGCAGGCGGTCAGCGTGCCGATGATCTTTTTGCGTCCCTCCACCTTTTCGGTGAGCATGACCGTCACTCGCGTGCCGATGAATCTCGGCACCTCTTCCCAGCGGCGTATCGGCCGTTCAAGCCCGGGCGAACTCACCTCGAGATGATAGCGGAAATCGAAGCCCTCCTGCGTGTCGAGAAAACTCGACGCCACCGGCGAGAACCTCGCGCAGTCGTCCACCGTCACCGACCGACCGTCGCGGCCGTCAAGGAATATGCGCAAAAAACCGCCGGTGTTGTGCGGCAGTTCCAGTTCGATGATGGTGAGTCCCATCGAGGCGGCGACCGGTTCCAGTCGATCGACCAGCATTTTTTCCCGTGTTCCCCACACGGCGACCTCCACATAAAAAAACAGCGGGACTCGACATCCCGCTCTCTATCACCACTGAGAATCAGGCGCAATGAACGAAATCACGGGCGATATCTAGCACTCGGGGAGCGAAAAAGCAAGATTTTATCCATTAAATTGACTTGTGCGCGCTGTTCCGCTAATATGGCCGCCGTGACAAGGAAAGGGCGAACCGTTTGAAATCACGATGAATATCAACATCTTCAGGCCATTATACGAGTTTCTGGGCTTTCCGTATGTCGGTCCCTATTTCACGATGCTGCTCTTTTCCTTTTTCGTCGCGTTCCCGCTGACCGCCTTCCTTGCGCCTCGTTTTTCATTGAGAAGCAGGCGCCTGTTGATGCTTACGGCGGTCGCCATCGTCGCGAGTCTGGCGGGCTCGAAACTGTTCCATCTTCTGTTCGACGGACAGTGGTCGCGGTATGCGACGATATACCGCGAGCAGGGGCTTGTCCCATTCCTTGCCGTCGCCGTGAACCCTGTCAGCGCCGGACAGGTGTTCTATGGCGGCTTCATCGTCGCGTATCTCGTCAGCTATCTGTTCATCCGGCGCGTCTGGCGCGAGCCGACCGGCTGCTACGGCGATATCGCGGCCTTTCCGGTCGCGCTTGGCATCGCTCTCGCGCGCATCGGCTGTTTCTTCGCCGGTTGCTGTTTCGGGCTTCCCTCCAAGGCGTTCGGCGTCTCTTTTCCCGCCTATACGCCGGCCGCGGCGGAACTGTACGCGCAGGGCATCACCGACTCCTTCATGGAGGAGACCCCGCCGCTTATCCCCACGCAACTCATCGAATCGGTGGCGGCGTTCGGCATATTCTTTTATCTTTGCTGGCGGCTCCGCGACGCCGCGAAACTGCCCGCAGGCTTTTTCATGACGAGGTTCCTCGTCCTGTACGCGGTATTCCGGTTCCTTATCGAGTTCCTGCGCGCCGATCTGCGCGGCGGCTTCCTGTTCCTTTCCACCGCGCAGTGGATATCTATCGTCCTGCTCGCGGTGCTGTGGATCGTCGGGCGACGCTCCCGCGTCCTGACGGGTCTGGCGGTCCTGACGGTGCCCCTGCTGGTCGCGTCCCCGCTTATGGCCCTGCCGCCCGAAAAGCAACTTCAGCACTATGTCGCCCAGCATTGGAGCGTACGCGAAGGCCTGCCGCACAACACCGTCGCCGACATCGCGCGGACCCCCGACGGGCTCTGGTGGCTTGCCTCGCCCGCGGGGCTCGTCCGGTTCGACGGCGCTCGTGCGACCGTGTTCGGGAAAGAGCAGATCGCCGGTCTTGACGACAGCCGTTTCACCCGTCTCGCCGTCGGTAGCGACGGCGCTCTCTGGGCCGGCACCGAGGGGGGAGACATCGTTCGTCTCCGCAAAGGGGTGTTCACCCGTTTCGCGCCGCCGGTCGGTGTCCCGCGCGGGCCGGTCTTTTCGCTGGTCGCGCTCTCCGACGAGGCATGGGCATCCGTCGGCGGTGCGGCGATACGGATGATCGAAGGGGCCGCCCCCGCGCAAAGTTCGCCGCTCGGACATGTGGCCGACATCCTGCTTGCCGCCGACGCCCGCGGCGCGGTGGTGGCGGCGGCGGGGAACGAGATGGCGCCGCTCGGCGCCGAACGGAGCGAACGGTTGATATTCTCTCGGCTCGTCGGTACCGCCTTCTCGGCGCTGGCATTCGCGCCCGACGGCGCGCTGTGGGTCGGCACCACCGCCGGTGAGATCATACGGTTCGACGGTCCGACCGACACCACCGGCAGACCGGTGCGCAAACCGGACGGCATCGCGATAACCACTTTTGCGTTCGATGATGCCGTCGTATGGGCCGGGACGCAGGGGGCGGGACTCCTGCGTGTTCGCGAGGGTGCGGTGGACCTGTTCGCCGAGCGGCACGGGCTCCGGGGCCAGATGGTGCGCGCCCTTTACCGCGACGCCGACGGCGCGCTCTGGGTCGGCACCGAGGAAGGACTCTCCCGTTTCAGCGACGGCGCGGCGACGACCTACACCACGGTGGACGGTCTGTCGAGCAATCTCGTCTACGCGATCCTCGAGGATAACGATGGGACCTTGTGGGTCGGTACGCGCGGCGGCGGGCTCAACCGGTTCACCGACAGCCGCTTCACAGCGTTCACCACGAAAGAGGGATTGCCGAGCGATCTTATCGGGGCGCTTGCGCTCGATAGTGACGGATCGGTCTGGGTCGGGACCGCCGGCGGTCTGTCCGCGGTGCGGAGGGGACGGGTGACCGAGCCCTACACGACCGACGACGGTCTGGCGCAGAACCTCGTCGGCGCGATATTGCGCGATCGGGAAGATCGTCTCTGGGTCGGTACGGTCGGCGGCGCGGTGAATCGCCTGCAGAACAACAAAAAATTCAGGTCCTACCTGCCGCCGCGGCCACCGCTCACGACGCTTGTCAGCCAGATATACGAGGACCGCTCCGGCCGCCTGTGGATCGCCGCGCAGTTCGGGCTCGGGCTGTTCAGCGACGGGTATCTCAAGATATTCGACGCCGCCGAGGGGCTGGTCGGCCGCGCGGCGCTCGCCATCGCTGAGGACGGCGACATGAACCTCTGGGTCGGCACCCACCGCGGCGGGCTCAACCTGTACCGTAACGGCCGCTTCTCCGCACTCACGGCGCTGAACGGCCTGCCGGTGGAGGATGTCTATGCGGTGCTCATCGACGACGATGACCGGCTCTGGTTCTCGACCGACGCCGGCATCTGGTATGCCCCGCGCCTCGCGTTGATGGCATATCTTGAAAAACGCGGCCCCAAGCCGCCTCTCGGCATGGTGGGGCTTACCGACGGGATGAAGACGCTCGAATGCACCGGCGGGGTCCAGCCGGCGGCCATCCGTTCGCGGAGCGGCCTGTTCTACTTCCCGACGCTCAAGGGGCTCGTGGCGATAGACCCGCGCAAGGTCCCGCGACCCGACGAGATGCCGCGCGCCTATGTGGCCGGACTCACCGCCGGCGATCGGACGGCGCTCCCCGGCGCCGACATCCTTCTGCCTGTCGGTACGACGGCCGTTTCCATCGATATCGGCGCGGTCGCGGCGGCGCGCACCGGTAAAACGCAGTTCCGCTATCGCCTGAACGGTGGTGATGGCCGGTGGCGCGAAGGGTCCGACACGACGGTCCGATACTCCGAACTCGCGCCGGGCGCCTATGAATTCGAGGTGCGTGCGCGGCTGAAAGGCGATGCGTGGGGCCCGGTCGGCCGCATCGCCTTCACCATAGCGGGTGAACGGCCGTTCCCCTTCGTCACGGTCCTGATCGTGACGCTGCTGACGGCTTTTTTCATCGGCACGGCCGCGGTGATCATCCGGAAGAAAAGAAAAAAGAGAGATCTCCCGCCGCCCCCCGCGGCACCGGCGCCGGTTCCCGGACCGGAGAAGAGGGTCGAGACGGATCCCGTCGAGCAAGACGATGTGGACGCGACGGCAGGGGAGGACATCTTCCTCGCTCACGAAGAAGAGGTGCCGGATCCGACTCCCGTTGTCGATCCGGGCGACCGTCCGCGGCAACGGTACGAGCGGAGCCGGCTCGACGACGATACGGCGGGACGGCTCGTCGCGATGATACTCGACCATCTTGACAGAGAGAAACCCTATAAAGATCCGGACATTACTTTGGCGCGGCTCGCCGACCGCATCGGGCTTACGCCGCACCTGCTCTCGCAACTCCTGAATGACCGTTTAAATAAGAATTTCAACCACTTCATCAATGACTACCGCATCGATGAGGTCAAAAAACTGCTCGATACGCCGTCGAACCGCGATAAACTGCTCGCCATCGCCTACGACGCCGGGTTCCGCTCGAAGACCACCTTCAATACCATGTTCAAAAGATCCACCGGAAAAACCCCATCGGAATACCGTCGCTCGCTCGATGGTGGAGAAATAATCGATAGCGACGATATGCCAGAATGATCAAATAGTTACAAGTTCAGTTTTATAATCCCGAACGCCGCCCCTCTATTTATATGGTTTAGTATTATAAGGCGGCACGATTTTTATTTTTTTTAGAGTTGTAATGGACCCATGAACGAGCGAGGTGTGCTCATGTGTCAGAAAACTCGCAAGGGCTTCACGCTGATAGAGATGGTCGTGGTGCTCGTTCTCATCGCCATCGTGGCATACCTCTCGGTGCCCCGGATCGAAGAGTGGGTGGCCCGCCAGCAGGCACGGAGCGCCATCGCCAATCTTCTTGCCGACTATCAGAAGGCTGCGACCCTTGCACGACTATCCACGAATACGCTCGGCACGAGCGGCGCCGCCATCAACCGGACGGCGCTTTATGTCAAGACCGACGGGTTCCTCGTCCTGACGCGAGGACTCAGCGATTCTTGGTTCGGGTGGAATCCGGCGACCGACACCGTACTTAAGAAATTCGATCTGCCGTCTCGCGTGACCATTGCCAAGGTCAGCAATAACCAAGGGGTCCTGAGCGATATCAACAACCCGGTATCCATTGCCTTCACTTCCACGGGACAGGCCTTGGTGCCCAACAGCGGTGCGCTTGCGCCGACAAATATCCCCACATTCAACTGCCGAAAAGCGAATAACGAAACCATCGTGTACGCGGCGAGAGGGACCATGTTCCAGGTGCGCGTGGCCGTTAACTCGACCAATGTCATCAACTATGAACTACACATCGATGACCTTGGTCAGCATCGCATCTGTCAGGCCATCAATTCTGAGAATTTCGCCGGCAACGGAGTGGAGGTGCTGAACATATGAACGGTCGCGGCGGTTTCACGCTACTCGAGGTCATGTTCTCCCTGCTCATCTTCAGCGCGGGCATGCTGGCCTATGTTTCGTATCAGGCGCGCGCCTCGGCGATGCTTTTCGAGACCGAATCGACCGCGATATCGACCGCGATCGCCGTGGAAGCGGCCGAGGAACTGACGAGCATGACCGAGGATGACTTTCGCATCCTCATCGAGACGATCAACCCTCAACCGACGACCGGCTGGCTGACCGACACCGAGTTCAAGGCCTATTCCGCGCTTTTCAACTTCTCCATAGGCCCGTTCGACGCCTTCGGACGGGCACTCAACGGGAGCGGCAACGGCATGTTCACCCGCCCGTTCCGCGTCACCACCTTCAGCAATTTGACCAATACCGCCTACGAGGAGAATTCGCCCATGGAGGTTCTCCGCGTGATCGAGATATATGTCGGCTGGCCCAATCGCGGCATAGTGACCAAGGTGTGCGATTCGGGTCCCGGCGATGCGGAGTGCAACCATCTCATCGTTCCGATCATGAAGCCCATTTATTACTACTAGGCAGAGGCGATAATGGTACGGCGACACGGTTTCACGCTCATCGAACTCATGATAGCGATCGTCGTGTCGCTTTTTGTCATCGGTACCTTCCTCCGCTTTTTCTCCCATGCGGTAAGAGTAGAGGGACGGAGCACCGTGAAGAGCGACATCACGCTCAAGGGCAATCATATCCTCGACACCGTTGAATCGGCTATACGGCTCGCGGGGCTCGGCAATTCATCGCTGGAGTTCAAGAACGGCGCGGTCATCCTCGCGGCTTCCGGCGTTGCAACGAATGTCGACGGCGGCCCCCTTAACTCACCCGCCTCCTTCACCTTCGTTTCGCCGTGGGGCGGCCCGGTCACCAAGGTCGCCGTGATCGAAGGGGAAACGCCCGCCTGTCGCATCTATCCGCAGAACAACAACGCCTTTACCGGTGATCTCAATGCCGTCGGCACCATTCTTCTCGTAAACAAGGCGAACATATTCACCGCCGGATACCTGCGCGAGAGCGCCACCTCGATCGTCACGCAAACACCGTTCACTTATCCTGATCTGAGCAATTATCCCAATCTGTTGAATGTCGATGCCGGGCTTGCCTGCGCGGAGATGTTCCCGCCGCATGCTACCATCCTGACCGGCCCCAACCGCGCCTATACGCTTACCTACGATGTGACCACTCAGAAATTCCGATTCTTCGAGGCCGGCGCCACCGCGGACATCATCTCGATGCCGCGCGAGGAGATACCGTTCATGGTCCTGCAGTTCCTTACCGAAGCCGAGGCGACCGGCGGAGAGGGTGAACTCTACACCGCCCGCCTGTGGACCGTCGCGCCGGCCGATTTCTCCACGATCAAGGCGGTCCGGTTCGGTTTCGTCATGGCCTCGCGACTCCCACAGGACATGAATGCCGCGTTGCTTACCGGTATCCAGTACTGCATGTTCGGCGTTTGTTTCACGCCACCGAACAGTCCCGACATCCAGCATAAGCGCTACACCGCCTTCTCGCGGGTGGTATACCTCCGCAATATCGATTCTTTGAAAAGACATCTGAACGAGTGATGATATGAAGAAAGAACGAACGACCATCGTTTCGCTGTTCTCCCGCCGACGCGGCATGGCGGTCTTTATCGCGTCGCTCGTCCTGCTCGCCGTTGCCGTCCTCGCGATGTCCACGATGACCCGCATATCGGCCACCAGCAATCTCGCGGGCCATACGCTCGCCAAGAAGAAACTCGACCTGCTTGCTGATACCGCCCTGCGGGTCGCGCTCGGCGAACTCACCGGACAGTTCATCGCCGCGAGCGGTTCACCCTCGACCATGATGGTGAACGGAGATGTGAACAACAATAATCCGGCGCTGTTCCGTATCGTTGCCGATAAACGCGACGGCGGCAACAAGCCGCTGTTCGCTTATCGCGCCATCGCGCGGCTCCTGCTCATTGGTGACGGCAATGTCACCCTGCCCGGCATGGAATTCCCGGTCTCCAACCGCAATTCCTGTTACGATGTCGAACTGGACACCGTCGAGATAGTGAACATTCCGGGTACCTCGGTCCAGACGAACATCGTTCAGCCGACCACCGGCACCCTGCCCACCGGGTATTACTATGGTCAGAAAAAAGGGCTCGGGGTGACCACCTGCTTCAGAAAGCGGAATAATTGAGGATGAAGGAGAGATACATGAGGCCGAAGATCTTACTCATTGTCATGGCGCTCGTCGCGGTCCTCGCCCCACTCGCCTCGCGCGGCGCGGCGCAGGGCGAGAGTTTAAAGGACGATGTCTTTGCGATGATCGCCACCTCCGAGATACTGAACACCATGATCGTCATCGATACTTCGGAGCAGACCAATGCCTTTGCCTACAGTGGATACATAGACACCTGCAATGATGCTCAATCGAAACTCAGTAAATCGATCAGCATGTGCTGGCAGGCATACAATGATTGCGCCGAGACCAACGCCAACCTGATGTGCGGTGCCTCGCTCGATTGTTCTTCGACCCTGCAGAAATGCAATACGCTTGAAGCGAACAAGGTAAAACTCGATAATTTCTGTGCGATGGTCCAAAACGAGGATCGTTACGGGGAACCCGCCGTGGACGAGGGGGTCACGGACAATGCGGTCTGCGATCCGAATGTTGACCCCGCCAGCAAGGCGTGTCGCTTCATCGGCCCGTGGACCCCTAATGAGATGTACGATCACGACCTCTGTTTCTACGATTGGACCGCGGACAGCGGCGCCGATATTCCCAACACCGATGACTATTCTTACTCTCAATACGGCAATTGCATTCTCGTGGATCCCAGCGATCCCACAAGCGGTTGCAAAGAC
Source organism: bacterium (assembly GCA_029573155.1). Taxonomy (GTDB): domain Bacteria; phylum UBP6; class UBA1177; order UBA1177; family JAKLFG01; genus JAKLFG01. Next base: position 9,462 of record JAKQHE010000263.1, on the reverse strand, counting down.
ATGAAAGATCTTCCCGATCGACGCGACTGGCTTTGCCTTTCCGATGACGGATCCTCGGTGCTTGCTTCGGGACTTTGGCTCAACTGGCGTTTCGCCACCTCGCTCGACGCGATAAAGATACTGCTCGCCGACGACCATCGTTTCTCTTACACGCCGCATCGTCGCGGCGAGGTGACCGGCGTCTGCCGGACCCGGCAGTGGCAACCGACCGGAGAAGGGGATCAATGTTGGGAGTATGTCAATTATGCGACCTTGAGCACTGAGGACAAAAAAACCTTCCAGTCCATGGTGAGAACACAGTGGGTATCGACCATAAAACCCGGATTCGAGGATAACGGGAAAGACTATGCGGCGTGCGTCGGTTTCGCCCCGGTTTCCACCGAAGGAAGCATCGTATCCCAGCCCCCGACCGTTCCGAACGCCGGGTGTCAACAGTGTTTCGACCGTTTCGGTGCCGCTACCGGATGCGACGAAGAAAAGACCTATTCCTTCAACAATCAACCGACCGATCCCCCCATCGTGACCGCGATCGCGTCGAACCTGCGGAGCGATTGTCGAGTCTTCCATTGCCGGACGCCTCGATGTCGCGATGATGTCGAGACGAATTGCTATGCCGGTCTTGACCCTGACCCCGTCAACTGCCCGTTAGGTTTTTACAGCGAATGGGATCAGGATCCGGAGCATTGCTGTGATCCGGTCGGCAGTGGCTTTGACTGTGTTGAAGAGGGAGGGGGCGGCGGCGGCTCCTACATGCCCGGTCCCCACAAAACGACCTATGTGGACCGGGAAGCCGATTTCGACAATATGGAGGGGGTACTTACGGACGACCAGTTCTTCTCTCTCGCCGAACTGGAAGGAGGATTTTCCACGGATGTTGCCTGTGTCAGCGATGCTGATTGTACCGTTGCGCGCGTCTGCAATACGGGCACGAACCTTTGCACCGGCACTTCGGTCGCTTGTGATACCGACGATGACTGTGTTTTCACCCTGTGCGATGCCGCTACCGCTACCTGTGTCGGTGGTTCCGCTTGGCGCGTCACGGATCTTCTTCCCTCGGAAAACCTTTTGGAAAGTGTCAAGGTCGAGATGTTCTACGGGTGCATCGGCGCCATGGCGAACACCAAGTTCTATGAGGACATCTATACGCCTTCCCCCACGCTCGTGGTGTGGCTTCCCAATGCGGTCCCCGTTTCCGGGTGCGACACCAAGGGATACAAAGTGCGCATCCGGTTGTGGGTCGTTCACAAGGGTACGGGAGACGGGTTAGCTTCGGCGCAGGTGGATGCCCAAATGAAGATAGCCTACATCAAGGCGGACCCTTCGGTCCTTGATGTTTTCAACCCCGCCGTTATCGATTATTTTGAAGGTGATTCCTGGGAACAGGAACTCGAAGATCCTACCAGTGTCGTAAAAGAGTACGAGTGCGAGACCACCTTTTACCGTATGCGCTCCAAGGTGGTGAGTGGCGGCGGCGGGAGTTGCGATACGCCCCAGTGCGATGTCGCGGGCGGCTGTTCCTCTTATCCCAGTTGTGTCGCGAAAGGCAACTGTACCTTGCCGTACCCCGGCTGTACCCGCAAGGAGATCATCGCGATAGGTAAGGACCAGTGGGGAAGCGTCACCAAGTCGCTCTGTACTTGGTTGTGCCCCGATGCGCCCGAGTACGAGGATGTCTGGAAATGCATGGGGTATTTCGAGGCGAACGACACCAGCCCCTATCCGAATGGCGGTACCGGGCCGCAAGGCGACACAGAGTCGACCACCTACCCCCCGCTGGATAGAGTGCCGTGCCGGCCGCTCGAGAACACGGTGTTCGAATGTTGTCGCGGCCTGGGGGCCGGGGCGACGAGTTTTTCCAGTTACTATGAGATACTCGAGACCTTCGACACCAACACCTATAAAGACATAGAGACCGGTTCGCCGACCTTTGGAGATTCCGGTAACTGGAAATGCGGCATGGCCCACTTCCAAGAGGGCATAGCGAACAACGAGCGCCGCAAGACCGGCGGCATCAGCGTGCAGATAACGAGAGGCCACATCAACGAATTGCCGGAAGGCGGCACCTATCTACTGAATCCCATTCTTGATTCTTTCGAGTGGTGGGGAGAGTCCGGGCCCAAGGCACCGAGTCCGTACAAGACCTCGGAAGACGCCGATGGCTGGTACAGCGCCTATACTCTTCCGCGCGCCGGTTCTTCGGCCATCTCCGCTTCGAATATCTCCGTTTTTCACACCGGAGAGAACGGCACCCGCGACACCGCCTGTATCTACAACATCGTGCAGGATCTCTACGGTGAGGACTGCGACACCTGTGGCATGGGGTGTTGCATGGTGGATATGGGAGACATAGATTACTGTAGTTTCCCGAGTTTCTGGATAAAGGTCGCCAAGACCGACGGCGGCAACCTTGTCCTGCCGCTTCCGGCGGGGCATCCACTCCGAATCGATGAGTCTCCCTTGACGAAAGACAAGGATGAGGCGCCATCGCCACTGGTCGGAGCAGCGCTTCTCAAGTTCCAGGAGAGGGTACGCAACCTTCGCGGCGTCGGCGGAGCGACGCTCGGCGAAACGCTCTACGATGTCTGGCGGTATCTGGGAGGACTCAAGCCGGCCTACACCGATTCGAACACCAAGGGTGGATCCTTCGCCACCTATCAGTCGCCTGTTCAGGCAAATCCGCATTGCTTCATCAACAACGCCATCCTCATCTCGGGCGGTCAGCCCAACTTCGATTCCAACACCACCATGGACGAATACGGCGGTACCGCCAATTTCGGCGGCACCTTACCCGCGGTCACCCCGGCGCCTTTCGTGGCGGAAACGGAGAACCCCAACGATTATCTTTCGACCCAGACGCCCCATGTGGTCAACGAGAACAAGCCCTACTATGTCGAGAACTGGTATAAGACCTCCCTGCCCGAGGTCGCCAACTTCGTGCATACGATGGACGCCTACCATTCCGAGAAGGATTGCCGTACGGTGGCCGATCCGTGCAACTATCGTTTCGGCGTGGTCAACAGGAACATCGCCTGTGACGGGGCGAAACTTTCCGCCGCTTGCGCGATCGCGGATACTTCCGGCGACAATGTCATCGAGCGGCTTGACACGGTAGGTATCGGCAGTTGGGCGCTGGCGCCCATCTACGCCATCGCCGGCAACGACACCGGCTATCTTGACGCCGACGACATCATGGTGAGCGCGGCGCAGGGCGGCGGTAAATTCTACGGGCTTACCGCGGGCGCCACCGTGTCGAACAGTCAGCAGGAGACCTTTCTGAACCTTTCGCAGATATTCAATGCCCTGTCGGCGCAGTATCCCGGCACCTTCGGCGTGGGCAAGCCGCACTGGACCTCGTCGCCCATCCAGCCGATGGGCAAATATCAGGAGGCGGCCAACAGCGTCGCCTTCATGCCCGGTGTGGTGCCGATATCTCAGCGGCTCAGCCGTTTCTGGTTCGGCAACCTCAAGAAATACTATGCATGGAGCCGCCCGACCAGCGGGGACGAATGTCTCCTCGGCAAGCATGATATGACCATACCGGGAGACGATGACTGCGAATGGCTCACCTTCAGTAGCGACGACCTGCTTCAGGACTGCTTCAATTTCAATGCTCCGGCCACCGCGACCAACGGCACCGATCCGGGCATGACCGATTACAACAAGGTCCTGCAGGGCGGTGTCGCGGCGAATCTTGCGGTACAGGCGGGGACCTGCGGAACGCCCCCCTGCTACAGGGAGCATGCGGCCTGTGTGTGGTCGAGTGCCGCGCAGTGCCGCATCATCTATACCGACAACGGTGCGGGGCCTCTGGTGAATTTCGCCTCTATCCCGCCCGGGGATCTGGTCTCCCGTCCCGCTGAACCGTACATAGGGTATTTCGACGGTATCAGCACCGCGAACGCGGTTACCATCCTCGATTATGTCTATGGCTACGATTCGGTCGACCACAATGGCGACGGAGATCTCACGCAGAACCGGGCCACCGAACTCCCGGCCTTGGAGAAACTGAGCGATCCCTTCGTCAGCGGAGCGACGATCGACCTCTCTTACAGCATCCTCGGGGCGGCGGTCCACAGCAAGCCGCTTGCGGTCTATTATTCTTCGAGCGGCGCTACCCCGACCGAGGCGGATCTGCGGGTGTTCTATGGCGCCAACGACGGGCTTCTGCACTGTTTCGACGGTGTAGAGACGGCGGGACATCCCAATGAGCGGTGGGCCTATATGCCTTCGATCGTCAGGAACGAGATGCCGTTCATCCTTTCAGGTCTTGACTCCGTTTCCTTCAACTCGATCATCGATGGTCCGATGACGCTTTTCCATGTGGATTCCGATGTGGACGGTTTTATCGACTACCCCGGTGAAGCCGCATTCCTCATCATTGCCTACCGCCGGGGCATCGGGGTCAATTCGGCCTACACCATCCTTGACATATCCGACCCCGACAATCCGGAACTGGTCGAACACCTCAGCATCACGGGACAATCGTGGTCGGCTCCGGCGTTGTTCCGTATGGGCGGTAATGGCCCGTATTATCTCGCGTTCGGCGGCGGCTACGATCCTTGTGTCGATGACGATAGCCCCTCGTGCGGTCTGCCGGACAACGAGGCCGATTGCGTGAACGATACGCAGTGTGACCCGGGGTATAAGTGCGACATCGGCCTCGGTAAGTGTCGGCACCAGATAAAGGGGAACCAGATACACATCTACGAATACAACGGTAACCCGTCCTCTCCCGATTTCTCTCATGTGAAGACCTTTGCCCACGATCCGGCCGACGACCATTTGAAATGGCTCGTCGCGCCCGTGGCGGCCGAAGGCGTCGCGGTGAACACCGAAGGCCCGCTTTTTACGAAGATAAGCGGCGTCTATTCCGGCAATGTCGAAATGCTTTATTTCGTGGATGTGACCGGCACGGTCTTCCGCGTGTATCATAACGGTACCGATTGGCAACTCAGGACGGTCATGACGATGCGTGCCCAGCCGGCTCCGGAATTCTTCAATTTCGGTCAGGGCGTCCGCTCCTACTATTCGTTCATGCCTTCGCCCAAGTTCGAGCAGTTCACAAAGATGCAGATAGACCATGGCGGCGACGGGGACATGGGCACCGCTAACGATGTGTTCATCGTGCCGGTACCACTCGTTACCGGCAACATCGTCTATCCCCGTGAGGCGGGGGTACCCTATGAGATATTGGTGCTGTATGACCGGTTGCCCAACCCGCCGGGCGGGACGCTTCCGGGGGGCGATGTCGCGCTGACGGCTCTCTATTCGTCCGCCGACTTCAAAGAAATGACCGATCGGGAGACCACCCATGACCTGCCGTTCAGGGATGGAGAGAACACCTATGATGCTCTTTACAACGGGTACCGCATCGATCTGCGACCGAATGTGTTTCCCGGCCCGCCGGACCCCGACACCGGCGTCTCGGCGAGTCTAGAGGGAGAAAAGAATATGGCGGCACCGCTCGTGTATTACAACTGGGATGAAGACACGCATGCGCTGTTCGCCACCACCTATGCCACGCAGACCGGCCTTAACGAGTGCTCCAATAGCGGGGAATCGTTCCTGTACTGCCGTAATCTGCCGACCGGCGACACCATCCTGCTCGATGATCGGTACGCGAAATGCGCCGCGTGCAATGTCATAGGGTTGGGAAAGGGGCTTGCCCAGACGCCGTCGGTGCTCAAAGGTATCCGCCAGCCGAATGACGAGGTCGTGGTGGTCGCGGTCGGCGCCGATCTCAAGACCGAATCCTCGGAATTGCCTCCGCCGCCCAAGACGATAAAGATACTCAAGTGGTACGAATTATATTAGGGAGTAAGGATATGTTACGGACGATACGACATCTTCTTGCGGCGATACTGCTGATGGCGGGACTCTCCGCGAATTCGATCGCCGCAGAGACGACCGTCAATGATTCTCTCGCTCTATTTCCCGATCTCGTCATCGTGGGGCAGGTGATCGCCGTGGATCCCTTTTCAGTGACGATACAGAACACCAGATACACGACGACGCTCACCCCCCAGCGGCTCGATGCGCTGCGTGCCCGCCTGACCGCTTCGAAGGACGATGCCGACAGCGCCTTCCAGAAGGCGCTTCGCACCATCAAGGTGACCGACGATAGCCACATGCAGATGGTGTTCTATTTCGATACGGTCAATCAACTGTTCCACGACGACATCAACACCTACCAGCAATTCCTGCCGCTGTTCTACCTGTTCAAGAGCAACATCAAGGAACTGCAGGGACAATCCAAGGATATCATCGAGAAATTCTCCCAGATGAAGGCGGATTACTTCCTCACCATCCCCTTCGTGAAGAAACTCATGAAGAACGCGTGGTTCGCCGCCGTGTTCCGCATACATCCCGAGACGAAGAAGATCATATATCGACACTCACGGTTCTACGAGACCTATGAGGAACTTGAGGAGGATGCCTACGCGCGGGACAACCAGATCCGTAAGATAGTTGAAAAGGGACTGACCACGACACTTACCGTGGCGGTCGTGCGTGGGCATGAGTCGCAGTGGCTCAAGGAGGATCCCCATAAAAAATATCGCGACGGGCTCAAGGGCGGTAAGGGCGGTAAGCGCTACAATACGCCGGCGGGCACCATGGGTGGAGGGAAATGACGACATGAGAACGGCGGTACGCGGCTACACGCTCGTTGAACTGCTCATCGTGATGGCGGTCGTTTCCATTCTGGCGGCCACCGCGCTCGTGAGTTACGACGAATACGCGCGCAAGAGCCGCGTCGAGAATCTCAAGGCGCGGATACTCGACGCGGCGGTCGCTCAGGAACGGTTCTTCACCGCGCGCGGTCGCTACACCTCCGTGCTCAGCGACCTGCTCGATTTCGGGTGGAAGGATCCGAACCCCGAAGGCGTCCGCATCACCACCGGAGTGTTCCTCGGTGTCGGCGTCAACCAATCGTTCTGGGTGGCGGGACACACCGACATCGACAAGACGCTCGACGCCTACCACGAATGCTGGTTTTACCCCGGCCGGACGCCGGTCACGACGGCGCGCGTGGCGAACGGCTTCGTCCAGTTGTGGGACGACCGCAAGAACCAACAGACGGCCACGGTGCCCTACACGACCCTGGATGGATCATGCAAATGACGGGAGATAACAGCATGGAACGGCGCGGTTTTACGCTCATGGAGATCATGGTGGTGATGCTGATCATCGCGGTGCTCGCGGCCGTCGCGATACCGATGTATCAGGATTATACGAAAAAGACCAAAGCGGCCGAGGCGTGGGAGGAACTGTCCAATATCGCCTCCCTGCAGGAACAGATATTCACCGACCTGCGCCAGTACGATACCGACGGGTCGCGGCTCCCCGCCTACGGGGCGACCTTCCAAGGCAAATATTTCAGCGTCGAGGTGAACGGCACCAATGTCTGGACCGCCGCCGCGTCGGTGTGCTTCGACGGTCGCAAGCCGTGCAGTCTCACCGACGGGTACGATTATATGTTCACCATCGATCGGTCGGGGTACAAGACGACCAAACCGAACGGGGCTAATGTCTATCCGGGGTGGAAACTATGATGAAAAAAGCGCTTGCAAAAATAACAAATGATCCGATGGGGGAAGCCATGAGAACGCTCTGGTTCGTCTGTGTCCTTGCAGTCATGTCCGTGGTCGCATGCGGCGGCAAGAACGAAGCGGTCAGGGACATCGAGGTCGTTATCGACACCGATGTCGTGGTTCTTGACGAGGAGCCGGCAACCGATACCGACGGCGGCACCGATGCCGACATAAAGCCCGTCGCGGAAGGGCCGAGCGGCGAACAGCAGTGGTTCGGCGTGATGCCGACCGGCCAGTCCAAGTGCTATGACAACGAAAAGGAGATATCGTGTCCCGAACCGGGCGAACGCTTCTACGGGCAGGATGCGCAGTTCAACCAGTGGAAAGCGAGATCTCTCCTGCAAAATGAAGACGACGGGGATGTGCCGCCGGGCACCGTGTTCGACGATGTGACCCGGCTGTACTGGGAACAGGCATACTTGAGCGGCGTTAATTGGTCACAAGCGCAGAATTACTGTTCGGCGCTTTCTCTGGCCGGGAAATCGTGGCGCCTACCGACCCCGCACGAACTGAAAAGTCTTATCGATTACGGTAGCCAGACCCATCCGGCGACCGATTTTCCCGCCGATACCACAAAGGAACTCGGCCCCTGTTATGCCGATCATACCTGCGACCCGGGGCGTGCCTGTTTGGAAAAAGACGGCAAATGGAGATGCTACTCCTCGACCCCGAACGACTGGTTCTGGTCTTCGATGCGCGTGCAGGATCCGCTTACCGCGTGGGTGGTCTACTTTCATGACGGATATCTCGAATACACGGCGCGGGACAATGTGTACAGTGTCCGCTGTGTATCGAGTCTTTGAGGGAGGGTGTCATGAGAAACATTATCGTGGCCATTATCGCGGTGCTGCTTCTGACCACCGGGCACCTGTACGCTCAGTGTGATACCCATAACTGCACGGCACAGATATCCAATGCGTCGGGCGCTACCGGTGACTGGTCCACCGTCGTTGTCGACCTGCGGGCCGGTCAGTATGTTCGCTTTCAGGTCGTAGCCGGCGTTACCTATGAATGGTCGACCTGTGGAGAGTTTTCTCCCGGATTCGATACCGAGATCACGATAAAATCTTCCGCATCGGGTACCTATGCCTGCTCTGAAAAAGCCACCGCGGTGGCGAGCATCGATCCCGCTACCGATGTGCTCACCAGTACGGCGCATGGCCTCGGGAACGACACGGAAGGTTATTTCGTCGCCACCGGATTCCCGACCGGCCTTGCCCCGGCGACCAGCTATTATGTCGTCAATCGCACCGCCGACACTTTTCAGGTGGCGGTGACGCCGGACGGCACGCCGATAGATATCTCCTCGGCCGGGACCGCCGTGGTGTTCTACTCAAAGACCCTGAGCGGTACGCCCGTCGCCGGAGGGTACAACGATAACGATACCGGATGCGCCTACGGTACGATGTCCACCGTTTCCTGGAAAGCGCCTGCCGACGGCACCGTTGCGGTATTGGTGAACGAAAGCACCTGTACGACCAACGACCTGCCGTTCTCCTCTGTCGATCTGAAATGGCGTATCGCTTGTCGCGAATGCACCGGTCCCGCATTGAGCGGTGACCCGCTACAGAGCAGTTCGTCCTCCTTATGGTCCACGGTGGCCACCGATCTGGAGGGTGGACAGCATGTCAGTTTCGATCTGGTGGCCGGCACCCCCTATACCTGGACCACCTGTCTTGCCGATCCGAACGATCCGGACAAACCCACTTTCGATACCGAACTGTCGCTTTTCGAGGGCGCGGTCACCTGTTCGGGTGCGCCCGCCACCCTGAATGGCAGGATACTCGCCTATGACGACGACGATACCGCCTGTGAACACGGCATGTCCACCCTTTCCTGGACCCCCGCAAACGACATGGAGGTCGCCGTA
>JAKQHE010000256.1 GCA_029573155.1 bacterium | reverse complement strand
GACGGCGCCGGCACCGACACCCCCGGCGGACCGACTGGGACGCCCGCGAACACCGGGGGAGATACGGGGGCGCCCACGGATACCATGCCTGTGTTCATAGAGCCGAGTCCCGAGAAATGAAGTAGATATCCGGTGAGATCTTATTTATGATGCCCATACGCGTTGGTCTCTTTTGTTCCTTCCTTTTGTTCGTCTTCGCCGGCGCTTCTTTGTTCGCGCAGGAAGGGGAAAATGAAAAGCAGGCCGAAAAGGGATTCCGCCTTTCCGATACGGCCGTTATGAATGTTCACTTTACGTTAGCCCCGGAGTTCGAATCGAACATCAATAATGTTTCAACACGCTCCTATTACGAGGATCATCGTGACTCGGCGAATAACTATACCCACGCGGAGACCAAGGATCTTGTCCTGCATCTTTCCCCGGGTATACGCGCAAAGATAGATGACAAATTCAAAACCCTGGCAATGGCATTCCTCATCAACTACAACCTGTACACGGGTCTTGATGACAAGAAAAGTTTCGAGAAACTCACGACACTTTCAGCGCTCCATTTCGATACCGATATCCTCGGCGAGTTCAACAAGGACGGCAATGTCGTCGTCCGTGCGCTCAACAACCTCAAGCGGAATTCCAATCTCGATGTGTTGACCATAGAAAATGGACTTCATACGAACCTCCTGGAGGATTTCTCACTGTCCGTATATGTTAAGAACAGCGAGGAAACGCTCTCCTTGAAATTGTCCTCCGGCATCCAACTCAATTATTTCGAGGAGTCGCTGTTCAGCCCCTATAATTTCTGGAGTTCTCGGAGCAATGCCTACGGGCAATGGAAGTTCCTGCCGAAAACGGCGGCCTTTTTCAATGCCTCTTTCACCTATCAGGATTATTTCAATGCCGATCCCGTTTCGCGTCATGACCAGCGTTCGATGCCGCTGTCGGTTTTTGTCGGCGTGCTTGGCCAGATCACCCCTAAGATATCGCTGAAACTTCTGGGAGGGTACGCGAATTCGTTCTCCAAGGAGATGCACCACGACGGTCTGGCGGGGGCGGAGTTCGTGTACAAGCATTCCGAGAACACGCTCTTCAACCTTGGTTACCTGCGCTCCCTTTCTCCGGTGGCGGTCTATCAGTACTACTCGATGGATAAGGCCTATCTGGGATTCACGCAGAAATTGCTGCATAGCCGTCTTCTCCTCAAATTCGATGCGAGTTATTCGCACCTTGCCTATGGCAAGAATGTCAAATATCCGCTTGAGAACAATCCGGCTCAAACACGGGTCGACGATAACGATACACCCAACGATGCATCAGACGATATCACTACGGTCACTACGGTCACCCAGAAAAGCGTCGACCGCGAGGATCATCTCATCCGTATCGAACCGATGGTGTCTTATAACATCCTTCACTGGCTTGGTATCTCGCTCAAGTATTCCTTTGAAACGAAGCAGACCCCATTCTATGCTACGACGAGGATCACGCGCAGTGGGGGCGGTGTGCCGCCCAGTGATGTTTCCTACCATCTTTACTACGATTACATGGACCATCGCGTTCTGCTGAGTCTGGCGGCGGATTATTGATGTGATCATGCGGCTCGCTTCACGAGGCCTCCTCATCATTATTATCGCAACAGCGATGACCGCAACAATGGGCTGTACCCTTAAATTCGCCCGCGACGAAGCCGCCAGCCCGGCCGCCCGATCTTCCTCCTCAGTTATGGCCGAACGGGTTCCCGACGAGGTGGACGCGGCCTCCCTGCAGCCCGGTATCATCGGCGCCGGCGATCTGCTCCAGATAACGGTCTACGGAGAGAAGGATCTCACGAACCTGTATCAGGTGAGTCCCGAGGGGGTCATACTTTTTCCCTTTATCGGCGAAATAACGGCGAAAGGGATGAGCAACTTCTCTCTGGCGGAGCGGATCGCCGAGAAACTGAAGGACGGCTATGTCAAGAATCCGCAGGTGCACATACTGGTGAAGGAGTTCAACAGCCGCCGTCTGTTCGTGCTCGGGCAGGTCAAGAACGCAGGTAAGTTCTCAATAGTCCACGATATGAGCATCATTGAAGCGATCGCGCTCGCCGGAGGATTCACCAACCTCGCTGATATCGATAATGTCGTGGTCACGCGCCGCGACGAAACGGGAAAAGAGGTGAGGTATGTGTTGAATGTGGACGCGATAGTGTCTGGAAAAACAAATAATTTTTACTTGTTGCCGGGCGATATCGTATTCGTCCGGGAACGCTTCTTCTAGGTTGCCCATGGAAGCGCGCGACCTTGATATCAAGCAGCTGGCCATCCTGCTCCTGAAGCACCGCTATCTCTTCATTGCCGTCATCGTGGTCGTGTTGACCGTCACCGCCGCCTATCTGTACAAGGCGCCGCGCATTTACCGAGCGACCGCGGTCATCGAGATCGGCCCGAGGTCCGAGAACATACTGGGGCGTCGCGTCGAATCGATAACCTCGTCAGGGGCCGATTACTACTGGGCAAACAAGGAGTATGCGGCGACGCAATACGAGATAATCAAAAGCCGTGCGGTCAGTTCGAAGGTGATCGAAAGTCTCTCGCAGGAGAATGTTCTGGATCTTCTCGGCATCCGTCAAGATGAGGATGCTTCAGCCGAGGACATCAAGAATATCGACACGGTCTCCATCCTGCAGGGCAAGATATCGGTCGACCCGCAGAAGAACTCGAACATCGTGCGGATCGGGCTCTCGGATACCGATCCCGAGGTCGCCGCCTTCCTTGCCAACAGCGTAGCGAACTCGTACATAGAGTTCAACATAGAAAAGAACTATCTTGCGACCCGCGATGCGGCCAAGTGGCTTTCCGAGCAGAGTATCAATCTCAAGAAACAGTTGGAGGAGTCCGAGATAACGCTTTTCAACTTCAAGAAAGAGAACGAGGTGCTGGCGTCGGCATTCGAGCAGCGACAGGCGATGTTGGCTCAGACGATCACCGAAATATCGAGCAAATTGACAGAGAAGCAGATATATCAGAAGGCGCTCAACGCGAAGATAGAGGAGCTTTCCTCGCTCGAGTTCGCTGATACCGAGGAATTCTTCACGCTCGATCTGTTCCGCGACAAGCCGGTGATACAGAACATGAAACTCCAGTACTTGGAGATACGGCGAAAACTGCGCGAGAAAGCGATCTTGTACGGCGATCAGCATCCCGATATATCCGCGCTCCGATCGGACGAGAAGAACATCCGGGCGGCGCTTTTGGGCGAACTGAAAGGTATTCTTGAGGGCTACCGGGTCGAAGGAAAGACGCTGGACAACGAGATACGCAAACTGCAGGGTATGCTACAGGAAAGCCAGAAAGAGGCGTTGAAACTGAATAAACTGGAAATAGACTATAACAAACTGAAACGGGAAGTGGAGACCAACAAGAAACTCTACGATATCGTCCTCGAGCGGACCAAAGAGGCCGACCTGCACACGCTCATGCGGGCGAATAACATCCGGGTCATCGATAGGGCGCTGGTCCCGAAAGGGCCGGTGTCGCCGCGCAAGAATCTCGTCCTGCTGGTCGGGCTCATCATAGCGGTCCTTTCGGCGCTGACGGCCGTGACGGCGGCGGAGTTCTTCGACACGCGCCTGCGCGATGTGGAGGATCTTGAGCGTATCGTGGGACGCAATATACTCGGCATCTTTCCCAGTTTCGACATAGAGGATCCCGGCAAGATACCCGAGATCGCCTTTGAGGGTTCTCAACATTCTCCCGCGGTCGAATCGCTCCGGACGATACGCACGAATATCCGGCTCGCCCATCCCGATGTGAACGCGAAAAGCATTCTTGTCACCAGTTCGCTCTCACAGGAAGGTAAGACGACCGTTTCCGCCAATATAGCTGTGAGTTTTGCGCTTGCCGGACGCCGGACCCTGCTGGTGGATACCGACATGCGCAAACCGCGAGTCCACAAACTCTTCGGTATCGACAACAAAGAGGGCATATCGACCCACATGTTGGGCGAAAAGGGTATCGAGCAGGTCATCCGGCGGGATGTCTATCAGGGGCTTGATGTCCTTTTGTGTGGCCCCATCCCGCCGAATCCGGCCGAGATGATGGAATCAAAAAGATTCCGCGATATGACCGAACGACTCCGCGATCTCTATGATATCATAATCTTTGACTCGCCGCCGATAATCGCCGTTTCAGACGCGGCCATCCTTTCCTCCATGATAGATGGCGTGGTGGTGGTGGTCAAGATACGGCAGGTGTCACGCGACATACTCAAGCGCTCGGTCTCTCAGCTGACCAAATCGAACGCACTGCTGCTCGGAGCGGTCGTGAACAATCTCGATCTCAAGGGCGGCGGCCGGTACGGTTCCTACTACTATTATTACCACGAGAAATACCGCTACTACGGGGAAGCGCAGGAGAAAAAACCTGCATGAACCATGCGGCGTTCGGCATACCGTTACTTCTGTGCCTTGTCGCGATCTCCTGTGGTCCGCGGCTCCATGTGCGTCACCCGGTGGCGCCCGGCGATACCTATTTCAGCTGGGTCACTTGGTATGGCGACGATTTCAAGGGTAAAAAGACCGCCGGTGGCGAGCCGTATGACCCGCTCTCATTCACTTGTGCCGCCGATGGATTCCCGTTCGACACGCTACTCGAAGTGCGCGACCTCGATGGGGGCGGTGCGGTGGTCGTACGGGTTACCGACCGACCGGGCAAGAATGTGGTCGATCTGACGCCAAAGGCCTTCCGTCTGCTTTCGGCGGAACAGGCGGGGCGCCTGCGCGGTCGAGTGACGGTGGTGGGCCTGCCGGGCGAGAACAGTCTGCTCCGTCGTAACGAAACGGGGGCGTTTCAGACTTTCTTCACGGTGCAGGTCGGCGCCTATTCAACCCTGGAGAACGCGCGCGCTTTCATCGATTCTCTCGGCATCGCCGAGGCCTACATCTATCTTGAGCAGGGCGACCGGTCTCTCTACCGGGTGCGTGCCGGCCGGTTCGCCGACCGTGAGAGCGCGGAGAACTTCCAGAAGGAGCGGATGAGGGGCCATGAATCGGTCGTCGTCGAGGTCAGCGAGTAGTCTCGCTCTTTTGCTGTTCCCGCTCTTCCTTTTCGCCGATGATGTCCTTTCGCAGATACTTCGGTCTGAAGCGACCGTTACTTCGTTCGACCCGACCCTCCGCATCGGCATCGTGCAGAGCGTCGATACACTGAATATCGACGGGGATGCCCAGATGTCGGACACCGACGGTCGAGCACTCGGCGCGATCCAGGGAGCATGTCGTATCGTCCCGGTCGCAACGGGGAAGATATCGGTCTGCGACAGGACCTATCCGGCGCCGGTGACCTTCACGCCGAAGTTCGGTTTCATGTCGGTCGCGGGGAAGATGTTCCGGGGAAAGGTCGAAGTGGTCCTTTCGGAAAAAGGACTGACGGCGGTCAACGCACTGCATATCGAAGAGTATGTCCGCGGTGTCATCAACAAGGAGATCATGCCGGGGTGGCATATCGAGGCGAAGAAGGCGCAGGCGGTCCTCGCCCGGACCTATGCGGTGCACAAGAAGGTGATGCGACCGCGCACCGCGCTCTACGACCTCGACCCGACGGTGCTCGATCAGGTCTATGGTGGACTTGAGAAGGAGGATCTCACCGCGAACAAGGCGGTCGCCGACACGCGCGGCGAGATACTCAGTTACAACGACCTGCCAGCCGAGATATATTTCCATTCGACCTGCGGCGGCCGCACCGCGTCGGCGAAGGAGGTCTGGGGCAAAGAGGTGCCCTATCTCGTTCCGGTGAAGTGCGATCACTGCAAGAATTCGTCGCTCTACCGTTGGACGCGCGTTCTGCATGCCGATGAGGTGGCGAAAAAACTGGCGGCGGCGGGTTACGCCGTCGGCAAGTTGAAGAAGGTTTCTATAGAGAAGGGCGATCTGCGGGTCGCCGCCGTCATCGTCAACGGCAAGCGGATCGAAGTGAACCAGTTCCGCAAGGTGGTCGGCTACACGACCGTCTACTCCAACGACTTCACCATAACGCTTTCGGGCGGCAAACTGACCTTCTCCGGCAAAGGCTTCGGACACGGCGTCGGCGCCTGTCAGTACGGCATGGCGGGGATGGCGCAGGCGGGGAAGACCTGGCGCGAGATACTGCAACACTATCTCCCCGGCGCCGAGATACGGAAGATGTACTGATGGATGTATCCCGCTTTGACTACGAACTTCCCGAGGAATTGATCGCGGCCGAACCGCTGCCGCGCGGCGCGTCCCGGATGATGCTGGTGCGGCGCGATAACAGTACGGTCGAGCATCGCCGGTTCGCCGATATTCTCTCTTTGGTCGATGAGAACACGACGATCGTTCTCAACGAGAGCCGCGTTCTGCCGGCCCGTTTCTTCGGCAAAAAAGGGACCGGCGGCGCGGTAGAGTTCCTGTTCCTCGGCGCGCGGCCCGACGGTACCTGCGATACGCTGGCGAAGTCCTCGAAACAGCTTCGTCCGGGCGAGGTCGTGACTCTGAATTCGGGCGATACGGTGGAAATAGTTGATCGGATCGGGGAGTCGTGCCGGATACGCACCTCGTTCCCGGCGACGGCTATGCCCGCATATCTTGAAAAGAACGGCGATATGCCATTGCCGCCTTACATTCTCAAACGGCGCGGCGAAAAGAGGAGCCGTCCCGAGGATCGCGAATCCTATCAAACGGTCTATGCGGGGGGTGCCGGTTCGGTCGCGGCGCCGACGGCGGGTCTGCATTTTACCGATACGATGCTTGACCTACTCCGGGAACGGACCGGCGGTCATGTCGAACGGGTGACGCTCCATGTCGGTATCGGCACCTTCATGCCGGTCAAGGTCGACCGGGTCGAGGAACATGTCATGCACCGCGAATTCTACTATATCGCTCCCGAAACGACGGCGCGGCTCAACTCCGACAAGGCGACGGGCCGGCGGATTCTGGCGGTCGGCACCACGACGGTACGGACGCTCGAGACGGCGGCGGCGGGCGGTATGCTCGCGGTGGGCGGCGGGTCGTCACAGTTATTCATCTATCCCGGCTATTCGTTCCGCTTTGTCGATGCGATGCTCACAAATTTTCATCTACCGCGTTCGACCCTCATCATGATGGCGTCGGCCTTCGCGGGCTATGAGCTGACGATGCAGGCATATCGCGAAGCGGTCGCCGAACGCTACCGGTTCTTCAGTTATGGCGACTGTATGCTGATATTATAAGTGTTTCTTGATGAGTTCCTGATAGGTCGATCTCGGGCCGGCGCCGACGAACTGGTCGACCTCCTGCCCGTTCTTCACTATCTTTATCGTCGGAATGCCGCGTATCTTGAACCGGACGGCGAGATCCTGACATTCATCGGTGTTCACTTTGGCGAATTTCACCTTAGGGTCGGCCGCATATTCGGCGGCAAGTTCCTCGAATACCGGACCGAGCATCCGGCAGGGGCCGCACCACGGCGCCCAGAAATCGATGATGACCAGACCGTCGAACTGCTCGACCTCGGTCGTGAAATTGTCCTTGTTCAGTGCAAGCATAGGTCCCTCCGTGGCTGATCGCTAGAATTTTATGGATTTAATGCCGTTCTGCTGGAAGTCCTTGACCATGTTCTCGATCTGCTTGAGGTTGGTCTCGGCCTCCTTTCCTTCGTCGCTTGCCTGTATCTTGTAGAAGAAGGTCACGATGGGGTCGGGCTGACCGGCGAGGGTGAAGATGAATTTGCGCTCATCCACGATCTCTATTTTCTGCTTGTTCTTGTCAGGGATCTTAAGTTTGACCTCGTAGACCAGTTTTTTCGAACAAAACTCGCGGGTCGGCTTGTAGGCCGAATCCTCGTAGCAAGACATATCGTCGGTTTCGAGCAGTTTGAGCGAAGATATCTTGTCGAAGGAGAGCAGGTATTCGCTGTTCCCTTGAACGACCGCAAATTCGTTCGCGGGCGCTCGACCGGTGCCGTTGTATTTCTCGGCCTCTATCTTGGCTATCTTCGCCTTGATGGTCTTCCCGCTCGCCGTGGTGATCGTCGCTTCCTGCGCGAAGGTGCCAACAACAAAAAGCATGACCAGCGACCCAATGATCGTTCTCATGAAAACCCCCTGTATCCAAGTTACTCGACCGGTGTTCATTATAGGGCCTTGGATCGAAATAGCAAGCCCCTTAAGGAGAAAGCCGTCGCTGGGGATGGCTCTGTTTGACTTTCCCTGCTTCGGCGCTACACTCCTACCCGGTGTAAGGTCATCATCAAGAGAGGTTAACGCATGCGGAGCGTATCGATGTTCCTTGTCCCCGTGCTTGCGCTGTCTTTCGTACTATCCTGTGCGTCGGCGCCCCAAGAAGAAGAAGCGGCCCCAAAAAAGAAAAAACAGGTCATCGATGATGGGAACAATCCTTTCACGGAGGAGTCAGTCAACTTCAAGAACGGCGACAAGTACATCGGCGAGGTCAAGAACGGTTTGATGGAAGGAAAAGGTAAATACCTCTTCAAGGAAGGCAAGGTGTATGAAGGACAGTTCTTCAACAACCGCTTCAACGGTGAAGGGACACTGACCTTCCCGAACGGCGATATCTACACCGGTCAGTTCAAGGACGACCAGATGCATGGTACCGGCACCATGCGTTTCAAAAGCGGGAATGTTTACGAGGGGGCTTTCGTTAACGACATCATTCGCGGGAAGGGCGTGTTCCGCTATATCGACGAAACGCAGTACAACGGCGATTTCGAGAACGGCAAACGGCAGGGCAAGGGGACGCTTTCCTATCCCAACGGCGATCTCTACGACGGCGAGTGGAGAGAGGACAAAAAACACGGGTATGGGGTCATGAAGTACACATCAGGCGAGCGATACGAAGGCACTTTCGAGGATGGTATCGTGCATGGGCAGGGGACCTATACCTTCAAGGACGGTAAGGTGTACGAAGGCGAGTTCAAAAATGGGAAGATCGCCGGTGAGGGACGGTTGACCATGAAGAACGGGTGCGAATATACCGGCGGGTTCAAGAACGGCTCCTACGAAGGCCACGGTGTATTGACCTGTCCCGGTGCCCAGCGGCTGGAGGGTACCTGGAAGAAGAATAAACTGGTCCAAGACATCGAAAAGGACGAAGATGAGTCTTCTGAAGGGGAAAAGGATGGAGAGGAGGAGCAGGAGGAATAGGTGTTCCGGTCCGACCCCGCTACTTCTGTGAGGTTGTTTTCTGCGCCTTGAGAAGTTCCCGCAGTTCGGAGAGCCGTTCCCTGAATATCTTTTCGGTCAGTTTGAACGGTTCATCGCTGGTCATGTCGATGCCGGCATCGCGGAATATCTCGAGCGGTGACTTCGAGCCGCCGGCCGAAAGAAGTCCGTCGACATACTGGGCGGCCGGTATCTGTCCCTCGATCACCTTGGTGCCGAGCGTCAGCGCGGCGACAAAGCCGACCACATACTGGAACACGTAATAATTGTAGTAGAAATGGGGGATGTACGACCACTCGACGGCGTAGCGGTCCTCCATCTCGTACAGCCCTTTCGAGGCGCCGTAGTATTCCTCGTTTATCTCTTTGTAGAGTTTCTTCATGACATCGGGGGTAAGCGGTGAGCCCTGTTCGACGACATCGTAGAATCTTTTCTCGAACTCGGCGAACAGCGCCTGACGGAAAACGGTGCCGCGCGTCATCTCGACGAAGTTGTTCAGGAGGAATATCCGCTCCTCGGTATCCTTCGTGTTCTTCAGGAGGTGGGCGGAAAGCAGTATCTCGTTGAAGATGGATGCCGCTTCGGCGTTGAAGAGATTGTAGTCGGCGGTCGGGAACGGCTGATATTTGTTCGAGAAATAGGAGTGCATGGCGTGGCCCATCTCATGAGCCATGGTCGAAAGTGAGTCATAATCGTCGGTCCAGTTGAGAAGGACGAAGGGGTGATTGGTAACGGTCCCGCTGGCGCAGTAGGCGCCGTCGGCTTTGCCTTTGGACGGGTACACATCCACCCATCCGCTTCCGGGGGTCATGCCCTTTTTTATCGCCTCTTTGAATTCGTCGGTCATCGGTGAGACCGCCGCGTTTATGATATCGGCCGCCTCCTCGTAGGAGTAGTGTTTCTTGTATTCGGCGGTCGTGAGCGGCACATACATGTCGTAGGGGCGCACCTTGTCGACGGCCAACATCTCTTTCCGGAAGGCCATATACTCATGAAGTGCCGGCAGGATGGAGCGGATGTGTGCGATGAGTTTGTCGTAGAAGTCGGGCGGCAGTTCCTTTTCGAATTGTTTGCTCTCCAGAGAGGAGGAAAACTTCTTGAGTCGTGCCGCAGTGGTGTAGTATTTGGTCTGATAGGTGAGCGTCTTGCTGAAGGTGTTCTGGTAGTGGCCGTAGGTGTCCCAGAAGGACTCGAAGAGCAACTTACGGTCGTTGCGGTCGAAGGAGGTGCGGTACTTCACATACATCGCATCGTCGAGCCGGACCGTTTCGCCGTTCAAGAAGGTGATGTCGGGGCGCGGCATGTCGGTGGTCGTGAAGGTGGTGTACGCCTCATAGGGGCCGTAGGCGGTCCCGGTGAATTCGGCAAGCACCTTTTCCTCGGCGACGGTCAGGGTGTGTGGTTTCCAGCGGGCCATCTCGGAGAGCGGTCTGCGGAGATCCTTAAAGGTCTCGTCGGCAAGATAGTCCTTGATCGTCTCGTCGGAGAGTTTCAGTATCTCAGGTTGCAGGAAACTTGCGGCGGCGATGAACGAGGTGAAAAGCGTCTCGACGCGACCGGCGATCTTTTGTGCCTCGACATCGTTCATGTCGCTGTCCTTGATGCGGCTCGCGTAGGTCTCGAGGTTGTAGAGCGTGCGCATCCCCTCGAAATAGGTCTTGAGGGCGGTACGGGCGCTCTCCTTGTTGCCGAGCGTACCGGAGAACCCCTTCAGTTGCAGGACGAT
Organism: bacterium; assembly: GCA_029573155.1. GTDB lineage: Bacteria > UBP6 > UBA1177 > UBA1177 > JAKLFG01 > JAKLFG01. Next base: position 29,483 of record JAKQHE010000256.1, on the reverse strand, counting down.
CTTGCTCGCCGTATCGAAGTCGGCCTCGAAATCCTGCGGGGTGGCGTAGATGTGGCTGGGCGTCCATTTGTACTTGTCGGGTATGTTCGCCCGGTCGACCTGTTGAGACTGAGCTCCCGGTTGCTGAGCCGAAGAATGACAGGCGGCGACGCTTAAAAAAGCGGCGACCGCACACGCGATCACGATCTTCATGGTATCCTCCACATTATGTTGGTCTAGTGCCCGGAACGGTTATGTCAGAGTTCGCCATCGTCGTAATAGATGGTCTCCCGCTGCTTCACATATTCCTCGATGAAGCGTTTGTCCTCTTCACTGATGGACATGAAACGCAGTCCCATGCCGGGACCGGTGTAGGTCGCTGCGGTCACCGAGTCGCAGGACCAGACCACCTCGGCCTGGGCCGATATCTCGCGCCCCGAAAGAGAGAAGGTCAGCCGGACCTTGTCGCCGATGGGAAGGATGCGGTGGGTGGCGAGGAAAACGCCCCCCTGGGAGATGTCCTGCGTGATACCGGTGTAGAATTTATGAGGACCCTCATCGGCCATCTCGAAGGAGACCCCGAGTTCGACATCCACCCGCTTGGAACTGCGGGTATATATGACATCGTCCTTGTCCCGTTTCGTCTGTTCGTCCATGCGGCGCTCCTGAAACTTTCGCCCAAAACGGACCGATTATAAGCGACGGGCATGCGGAAATCAACAAAACCATTCTGTGCCGCGAAACATCGGTTATTTGGGCAGAGTAGCCCCTTCGGTTTCCATCATGGCCAGAAAGGCCCTGCCGGTCTCAGGACAGAACTGTTTACCGAGGTTCTCGCGAATGATCTGAAGCGCATCCTCCTGAGAGAGCGCCTTGCGGTAGGGGCGATCGGAGGTTATGGCGTCGTAGGTGTCAGCGATCGCGATGATACGGGCACCTAGCGGTATCTTGTCGCCGTGTATCATGGAGGGATACCCGCGTCCGTCCCACCGTTCGTGATGAAAGAGGATGAGCGGAATGATGTTCTCGAGCAATTTCAGCGGACGGAGTATCTCGGCGCCGATGATCGCGTGTTCCTGTATCTTCGCGTACTCCTCGGCCGATAGGCGGCCCGGTTTGAGCAGAATGTCATCGCGGACGCCGATCTTGCCGACATCGTGGAGGTTCGAGCCGATCTCGAGTTCCTTGAGCGCGTAAGATGACATGCCGATGAAGCGACCGAGCCGCGAGGCGTAGGCGCTGACGCGCTGGGTGTGTCCCTTGGTGTAGTGGTCGCGTGCCTCGAGCGCCGTGATGAGCGACTGTATCGTGGAGAGCATGTACTCATACTCTTTCTGGTAGATGTTGTACTTTTCCAGAAGCAGTTGTTCGACCACGATGACCAGTTTCTCGACATCGAACGGCTTGATGAAATAGCGCGAGATGCCGAGTTTCTCTCCCTTTTTGATGTCGCTTCGCCGGTCGCGGGCGCTCATCATGATGAGCGATGTCTCCTTGAGATCAGGGTGTTGGCGCACCTTTTTCGCCAGTTCGTAACCGTTGAGGCGCGGCACCTCGATGTCGGTGATGATGATGTCGGGCCGTTCGCGCACCGCGAGGTCAAAGGCGGTCTCGCCGTCGACGGCGTGCAGGACCTGCAGACTGTTCTTCACGAGCGCGTGGGTGATGATCTCGCTCGACACCTTGCTGTCGTCCGCGAGAAGTATCTTGTTGCGTTGTTTACGGTCGAGGACCGAGAGATATTCGTCTATCTTGTGATTGAATTCCTCGGTGGTGGTCGGTTTGGTGAGATAATCGTCCGCGCCGATATCGAAGGCGGTGTCGATGTCTATCGGTTTTTTCTTGTTCGACAGGATGATGACCGGGATGAAACGCCCCTGATTGTTCTCTTTTATCTTCTTGCAGAGTTGTAGCCCGTCCATCCGCGGCATTTCGATATCGGTGATGACGAGGTTGGGCAGATGTTCCTGATACAGGTCCCACGCCTCGGCGCCGTCGTCGGCGACATGGAGCGTAATGGGGCGGTCGGCCAGTGCGCGGCGCACAAAGTGGCGCATCACGGCGCTGTCATCGGCAAAGAGCAGGGAATGCCGCACCTCGTTCTCGGCGGCGACCTGTTCGCGTGAGATGCCGGTCGTTTGCCGGTTGAGAAGATCCTCGAACTCCTGCGCGAACGAGTGCTTGTCGTAGAAAAAGAGATCCTTCCCCTTTTTGCCCAGAGAAGAAAACCGTTTCACCGTTTCCTTATCCGACCTGAGGAAAAAAACGGCTATCGGCGCCGGTGTCAGGGCGCGGACCTGCGCGACAATGTCTTCGACGGGGGCCTCCGAGTACTGGTGTTGCAACAGGATCAGATCGGGCTGGAAGAGCGGTATCTGTTTCTCTATAGTTTCTTTGTGGGGGACGATGAAAAGGTAATCAAGACCGTGCGCAAGATAGAACTTGCTGAGGAATATCTTGACGAGGTTCAGGTCGACGATGTTTACTATCTTCACGGTGCCTCTTCACTCGCGGACCAAGGGGGAGTATAGCGAAAAAATATCGGCATACAAGAGGAAAATGCTGTTTTGGCGAAGTTTTTTTTGCAACGGACCTTTTTTCCGGAAGAAAAGTAAATGTTTCATTTACTAAAGAAATTGCTCACCGAACCATAAACAATTCTTGACAAAGTTTTTTTGCGGCGTAGTGTCGCTCCCGTTGGTCCCGATTTTTGAACTCTGAGTACAGAAAAGAGGCCTAACAATGCTTGGTATCAAGGAAATCGGCATCTACATTCCGGTCGGTCGTGAGCCCAATCACGACAAAAAAGAGAAGTGGGGCATCGACGACACCTTCCTGCGCGACAAGATCGGCGTCGATCGCCATGCCTTCCGTGACCCCGGCGAAGAGGCGACCGACATGGGCTACAAAGCCTTCCAGCACCTTGCCTCGAAGATCGACATCGACCGCACGAAGGTCGAGGTGCTTGTCTTCGTCACGCAGAATCCCGACGAGCGGATGCCGCACGCCGGGACGATACTGCACGAGAAGATCGGTCTGCCCTACACCTGTGCCTCGTTCGACATCCCGCTCGGTTGCTCTGGCTTCATGTATGGTCTGTCGGTCATCACCGGCTTCATGAAGGAGAACGGTATGACGCGCGGTCTCTTGATCACCGCCGATCCCTACACCAAGTGCGTCAACCCCGAGGACAAGAACACCTCGCTCCTGTTCGGCGACGGCGCGACGGCGACCTACATCACCGATGACCCGGTGCTTGTGCCGGGCAAGTATGTCTTCGGCAATCTCAGCGAAAAGTGGCGCGAGATAAAACTGGTCGACAACTGGCTCTACATGAATGGTCCGGCGGTCGTGAAGTTCGTAGCCAAATATGTGCCCGAGAATGTCCGCCGGACGCTTGAGAAGAACAACCTCAAGAAGGAAGAGATAGACCGCTGGATCATGCATCAGGCGAGCCGATTCATGCACAAGGTCATCAGCGAGAACCTCGACATCAGTCCCGATAAGATGCCGTGGGACTGCCGCGACTACGGCAACACGGTGTCGAGTTCGATACCGCTCCTGCTCGAGAAGGAACTCCACAACAAGCAGCACAAGCACTACTTCATCTGCGGGTTCGGCATCGGGCTGTCGTGGGGCAGTTCGGTCCTGAGAAGGGTCTAGTACAGCAGATATTTCTTCCGGATCTTCTTGAATTTCTTGCAGTCGGCCGCCGCCTCGGCGAGTATCTTCTTCACCGTCTCTCCGTTCTTGAGCCGTTTGTCGATACCCGCCTTGCCCATGCTGATGGCGAAGTCGGAGGTCGGGTCGAAGTCGGGGAAAAGGGTGGAGAGCGTCCGCAGCATCGCGAGCCCCGCGGCGAACAGATCGGCGGAAAGGTCATTCACCGTCAGCCGCACGCCGCCGCACTCTTTGCCGAAGTGGCGGTGCAGTTTATCGGCGGGGGTGAAGGTCGCCGGCGCGGCGGACACTCCGGCGGGGAGCGCTTTTTTCAGCGCGGCGGCCCATTTCGTCCCGTCGATGAAGGGTGCTCCGTAGAGGAAGAACGGCGCTTCGGTGCCGCGACCGACCGAAATGTTGGTCGTCTCTATCCACCCCATCCCGGCGTAGATGAGCGCCGCGTCAGGGCTTTTCAGATTTGGTGACGGCGGGACCCACGGCAGACCGGTGTCCTGCCAGAGCATCGTCCGCGTCCAGCCGCTCATCGCGACCACCTCAAGCGTCGCGCCGATGCCGAAGTGGTCGTTGAAAAGGCGAGCCAACTCTCCGATGGTCATCCCGTGGCGGGTCGGGATGGAGTAGAGACTGGTGAACTTCCCAGTGAGTTCGACGGGAGGGACGAACCCCGCGACGACCGATCCGCCGGCGGGGTTCGGGCGGTCGAGAACGATCACTTTCTTTCCAGCCGCCTTCGCCGCTTCGAGGGTGTAGGCGAGCGTCGCCGGATAGGTGTAGTAGCGGGCGCCGACATCCTGCACATCGAACACGACGGCATCGACGTCGGTCAGCAGTTCGGGCTTCGGCTTCTTCTCCTTGCCGTAGAGCGACACGACTGGGACATTGCGGTAGGTCGAATCGGCGACCGCTTCGTCGGAAAGCCCCGTCAGGCCGTGTTCCGGGGTGAAGATGCGGACCACCGTTGCCTTTTTCCCGTCGAGCAGAAGGTCGATGATATGTTTCCCGTCAGCGTTGCGTGCGGTGTGGTTGACCACGAGCGCCACCCTTTCCCCGGCTATCGCGTCGAAGCCGCGCGCCTCGAGTACATCGAGTCCCACCTGCCCCCGCGCCTCGACAAGGAGAGGCAGGAGAAGGGCGAAGAAGAAGAGATGCGTTCGTGCACCAATGGACATGCGCAGAACTCCATGGTTCGTGGATCGGCCCATTGTAACAAAAGTTTTTCCGCAGGCAACAACAAAAATTCTTTTCTTGCGAGTATGGGTGAAAAAGGTAAGGTGAAGCGACAAGCGGAGGCGGGATGCCCTACTTTTTCGTCACCCTTCTCATATTCTCCTCGATGGAGGTCGTCAGCAAGCCGCTGATGCCGTTCGTCGACCCATTCCAACTCACCTTCCACCGTTTTCTTGTCGGCCTGATCTTTCTTTTTCTCTTTCTCGTTGCGCGGGGACGGTGTCATGACCTGATCCGCATCGGTCGGCACGATATGCTTCTGCTCGCCTTTCTCGGGTTTCTTAACACATTCTTCGCGATGTCGATGCTTCAGGCGGCGGTGAAAAATTCGACCGCCGCGACCGCCGCGACGGTCATCTGCGCCAATCCCCTCTTCGTCTACCTCTTTTCTCTGGTAACGGGAGACGAATCGTTCTCGTGGCGCCGCATCGCCGGCATCGTTGCCGGGATGATAGGCATCGCGCTCGTCATGTTCGACCAGGGGCTCCGGTTTGATGTCGGCGTCCTTTATGCGCTCGCCGCCGCCGCCGCCTTTGCACTGTACACCCTCCTGAACAAACCGGTAGCTCGTCGTATCGGTTCGCTTCCGGTGAATATCGTCTCCTTCTCGTTCGGTATCCTCCTCTCCGCGGTCTACCTTCTCGTGACGGGCGTCGGGGTGCTTCCGCCTCTCGAGGTGACGAACGAGCCGGCACGTCTTGCCGCCTTTCTTTACCTTGGGGTCGTGGTGAGCGGCATAGGGTATGTCACCTTCGTCAAGACCATCCGCGCGCTGACCCCGGTCGCCGCTTCGGTCATCTTCATCGTGAAGCCGGCGCTCGCCACGCTGTTCGCGGTGATGTTCCTCGGCGAGCGCCTCTCCGCGCTGTTCTGGCCGGGACTTCTCTTTGTCGTGCTGGGAGGCCTGCTCATCCTGCGGAACGCCCCGTCGCAAAAAGTTGACACTCACTAAAACGACGATAATCTGTCAACTAAAGTTGCACTCAGGGAGGACCCTATGACCCAAGCGTCCGATCCGGCACAGGTATACCGCCATCTGGTTCGTATACTCGGTGCGCTCGTGGGGAGCGGAACGATATCGCAGTTGGTCTCCTCGCTCGAAGGAGGACTCCGTGCCTTGACCCCGCACCTGTTCCTCGGCGTCGCGATATGGAATCGTTACGAAGACGAATTGGTCACCTTTCTGCCGCGTGGTCGCCGCCTCGAACGGGGCCTGCGCCGCTATTTCGAAGCCATAGAGGCCTCGCTGCACGATGCCGGCACCGGTCGTTATGGTGAGGGTGCGCTGTTCGAACGACCGGTCCAGCGGGCCGGGCATTCGTTCTTCTACGAGCGGCGCGCGGTCGAGGAGGGGGTCACCGCGATGCTTTTCATAGAGTTCGTCTCCCCGGAGGATGGCGATTCCTTCGGGCTCATCGCCGGTGACCTTGTCCCGCAATTTTGGGGTCTTCTCGCCGAGCGTTACGGTAAAGTGGCGGCCGGCGAGGAGTCCGACATGCTGTGGCGGCTCACCGATGCGGAGAAACGGGAGGAGGACTGGCTCAACGAGATCGAACTCAACCAACTCCTGCAGAACCTGCTACAACTCTCCCTGCGCAAACTCGGCGCGAAGATCGGCGCCATCCTCCTGCTTGACGAACGGACCGGTGACTTCATCATCGAACCGCGCGCGGTGGTCGGCAAGGCGATATCGGTCATTCCCGAGAAGTTCTCGACCAAGGAGCGCTCCATCACCGCCATCGTGTATCGCACCAACCAGTACTACATCTGCAACGACACCGAAAGCGACGGCAACTACTATCCGATATTCCAAGGCATCAAGAGCTCGCTCATCGTGCCGATAACCTTTCAGGGACGGTGCATCGGCGTCATCGCTATCGAGAGTCAGCGCAAGGGACGGTTCTCGGTGAGCGATGCCGAGAACCTGCAATCGATCGCCAAGACCGCCACGATGTTCATCCGTCGCGCCCAACTGTACCGTGAGACGGCGCAGAGCGGTGACGGCATCATGATCTTCGGGCGCACCGAGAAGTGGAAAGAGGTCGAACGGCGCATCGAGAAGGCGGCGCGGACCGATGCGACGGTCATCCTGCGTGGCGAGAGTGGCACCGGCAAGGAACTCATCGCCCATGCGATACATTTCAACAGCCCGCGGCGCGACCGGCCCTTCGTCGTCATCAACTGCGCCGCGATACCGTCGGAACTGCTTGAAAGCGAAATGTTCGGTCATGTGAAGGGAGCCTTCACCGGCGCCTACGCCGACAAGACCGGCGAGTTCGAGCGGGCCGACGGCGGCACGATATTCCTTGACGAGATCGGTGATCTGCCGGTACTCCTGCAGGTGAAGATACTGCGCACCCTGCAGTCGGGAGAGATCCGTCCGGTCGGCTCCTCCAAGCCGCCGCAACGGGTCAATGTCCGCGTCATCGCCGCGACGAGCCGCGATCTCGAGCGGATGATAGAGGCGGGGACCTTCCGCCTCGACATCTATTACCGGCTCCATGTCGTGCCGATCTGGTTGCCGTCCTTACGCGAGTACCGTGAGGACATCCCCTTCATCGTGGAGCATTTCATCCGCGAGGCGAACGAACGCTTCCATACCACGGTGCAACGACCGGACAAACGGGCGCTTGACCTGCTCATGGTCTACGACTATCCGGGCAATATGCGCCAGTTACGGAATTTTGTACAGCAGGCGGTCATCATGAGCGACGGCCCGGTCCTCCGGTCTGAGCATCTGCCGCCGGAGGTGCAGGGCGCCGCGCCTCTTATCTCCGCCTCTGCGGGGGGATCGACCGCTCCCCGTTTTTCCGCCGAAGGTCCGTTGCCCTCTTACCGCGAGGAGAAGGAGCGGGTGCTCGCCGATTTTTCGTCGGAATATCTGCGGGCGCTCCTTGCCCGGACGCGGGGGAATATCAAACAGGCGGCCCGGGAGGCGGGCATATCCCGCATGGCGCTTTACAAATTGCTTGCGCGCTATGCCATACCGCACCATGACTGAGAAAACGATTGCAAAAAAAAGATATCCCGATACACTGGATCACGCAGAAAAAGAGGGAGGTGTGCGATGAAAAGAGGGCTTGCGGTCGTGATGGTACTCGTGTCCTGTCTGTTCCTCTTCTCCTGTTCCTCGTCCGAAGAGGATGACCCGACCGGCGACGCGGTCGTCATCGCCGACGGCGATACGGTCCCCGACGGCTCAACGGTGGATGGTGGCGACGATCTCGCCGGGACCGACGAGGATACCGCCGCGCAGTGTACCCCGAACGAGACGGCCGAATGCTACCACGGGCCGAGCGGCTCGCGCGACCGAGGCATCTGCAAGGCGGGACTGGCGACCTGCGGCGCGAGCGGCTACTGGGGTCCCTGCGAGGGAGAGATCTTGCCCCAGCCCGAGATATGCCACAACGATATCGACGAGAACTGTGACGGTGAGGACGGTACCGAAGAGAACACCGCCGACTACGATAGCGACGGGTATACTTACTGCACCGGCGACTGCTGCGAGTTCACCTCGGAATGCCAGTTCCCGGCGCTCGTCAACCCCGCCGGGTACGATTTCCCCGGCAACGGCATCGACGACAACTGCGACGGTACGGTCGATGAGGTGTCCGCGTGCGACACCGGGCTTTCAGAAAGTTCGAGCGAACCGATGGATATGGCCAGGTCTATCGACATCTGCCCGCCCGCCGAGGGAAAGGACTACGGGCTGATAAGCGCCGCGCTGAGTCTCGCCGATGGTACCGGTGCGCCGCTGGCGGCCCAGCACAAAATCTTCGCCGGGTTCGGCAATGTCATCAAGCCGCACACGGGGAGCGCGTTCCTCATGCTCTCGTCGGGGACGGCGGGGAACCCCTACACCTCGACCGAGGAGGATCTGGCGCAGAATTCCTCGGCGCCTGCCGATTGGTATCAGGCGAACGGGAATCAGTTCCCCAGTTCGCCCGCCTGCGGAGGGGGAACTCCCGGCGAGGAACCGGTGAACGACCCGATCATGCTCACCGTCACGACAAAGGTGCCGATGAACGCCCGCGCCTTTTCGGTCGATATCTATTTCTTCAGCCGCGAGTTCCCGGAGTATGTATGTGATTACAATGACTTCTTCCTTGTCCTGCTCGATTCCTCCTACACCTCGGGTAACCCGGACCTTCAGAATCCCGCCGACAAGAACCTCGCGATGGACGCGTCGGGCAACCCGGTCGGCATCAACCTCGCGCCGGCGGGGCTTTTCCGCGTATGCTGCCAGGGCGGCATCGAGTGCGGCTACACCCCGATGGACAACTACGGGCAGTTCTGCACGCTCGGTCCGGGGGAACTTGCCGGGACCGGACTCTACGAAAGCAGCAAGGAGGGGGGCACCGGTTGGCTTGTCACCAAGGGCAATGTGGTGCCGGGCGAGGAGATAACGGTGCGCTTCGCGATATGGGACACCCGCGACAATGTGCTCGATTCGATGGTCCTCATCGACAATTTCCGCTGGTATCCGGTCGAGGTAGAGCCGGGCACGAGCATACAACAGTAGAGATATCCGCCCTACGATCGTTCAGGTAGTGATGTCAGGGAGAAAAAAGAAAGGCGGTCTTACTGTCTGGTCGGGTCGTTGTACGGATCGGGCTGGACGACCTGCTGACGCATCATCTCGCGACGGATGTCACGCTGGATGTTGGCGGGGTTCTTGTTCGGGTTCTGCTGGCCGGGGAGCTGTTTGATCAGGTAGGGGACGCGGTCCTCGCCGGCGCTCACGTTCTTTTTGGTCGGCATGATGTTGGTCTGATAATCGAGACCGCCGTTGTCCTCCCACTGGCCGCCATTGGTGACCGAGCCCATGATGTTGGATCGGGCGTTCTCCTTTTTGGCGTCCTCGGTCGCCCGCTGGACGGCTGACCCGACATTCGAGGTAGAGCCGGTGCTGGTGGTGCTGCTCTGATACTGTTCATCGGACGGGGCATCGCCCATCTGGTCGGTGTTGGCCACGGTGCGCATCATCTTGGCGCGGTCGTTCTTCTTCTTCGCTTCCGCGCGGGCGTTCAGCACATTGGCGCTCTCGGCGTTCTCTTCGCTTTCGGCCGGCATGTAGACCTCATCGCTCGGCGCGTCGTTCATGTGGCCGGTGTTGGCGACCGAACCGAGTTTGTTCATGTTCATGCCGGTCTTCTCGGGTTTACTCGAGAAAAGCGCGGCGGTCTCGGCCCGTTTCTCGAACAGGGCGGAGAAGTCCTCGGTCAGGAACATCACCTGCGCAGCGAGCCGCAGGTCGTCGATCCACTGCGGGTTCCACAGGTTGGTCAGAGAATCGATCTTCAGATCATACACCGAAAGGGGCGACGCTTTCGGCGTCAGCCGCTCTTCCGCTCCCCATGCGACCGTCACGGCGCACAGGATCATCACCATCACGAAGGTTCTCATCGTTTCCTCCATAAAAAAGACACTAACGGCCCTGCATGGTCACCCATGTGTTATCCTTCCTTCGGTATGCCACAGTATATACCGACCGTTGGTGTAATGCAAAAGATTCGCCTGAAATTTTTCCTGTTTATATCCGAGTAGTTAGGAGGTCTTCGGTTAGTGTGGAAGTGCCCAGTCGACCGCGGCGGCGAAACTCTTTTCGGAAGCGACGCTCTTCCCGGCGATGGGGAAGGCGGTCCCGTGGTCGGGCGAGGCCCGGAGGACGGAGAGGCCGAGCGTCGCGTTGATCCCTTCGTCGAAGTGGAGGAGTTTGAAGGGCGCAAGCACCTGATCGTGGTAACAGCCGAAGAAGAGATCGACCCCGGCGGCCGGGCCGGTCGCGAACATCGTGTCGGCCGGAAGCGGCCCCTCGATGTCGATGCCGTTCCGGCGCAGTTCGATGAGCGCCGGGACGAGCGTCGAGACCTCCTCGACGCCGATGCGGCCCCCCTCGCCGGCGTGCGGGTTCAGCCCCGCGAGCCATATCTTCGGCGCGCGACCGTGCCGTTCGCCGAACCATGCACGGGCGACCGTCACCTGCCGGACGACCCGTTCGACCGTGAGTGCCTGCGACACCGCCGAGAGAGGTATGTGGCGGGTGAGCGGCACGACCGAAAGGCGGGGGCCGGTCAGGAACATCACGACCTCGTCGGGGGTTTTCCCATCGAGTGTCGCAAGCAGTTCGGTGTGTCCCGTGAAGCCGGAGCGCGAGAGGGCGACCGCCTCCTTGGAGAGCGGGAGCGTCACGAGCGGCAGGCCACGGTTCTTCGCCTCCTCGTAACCACGCTCAACCGCCTGCGCCGCCGCCGCTCCGGCGACGGCCGAGACCGTGCGCGGTTCAGGATGGTAGCGGACATTGAGATCGATGACCTCAAAGTGAAAAGGAAGTCCAAGTTCACGCGACCAGTACAGAAGCGCCGTCCGGTCACCGACGCAGAGGATCGGTAGGTCGGGACGCATTTTATGGAACTTGAGCAGTATCTCCGGGCCGATGCCGTTGACATCGCCGAGCGTGATGATGATGCGCGGGTCACTCATGGGATGACCATTCCCAGTTTCTTGGTCGCGCAGTTATCGTACTCGTCGCAGGCGGTCAGCGTGAGGGTCCGTTCGCCGTTTCCGAGTTCGTTGGCCGCTATCGGTGCACCGGCAGCCCCGGCCTCGTCGAACGCCGTGACATTCACGAACATCGCGCGGGGACCGTAATCACCCTTCGTGCTCATACCGGCGGCGCCGCAGAGGTAGTAGTCGCAGGCGAAGTCCTCCTTTTTCGTCGAGAGGGCGGCCAGATAGTCGTAACTGTTCCGCTCAAGCAGGGACTTCCCTTTCCCGTCCTTCACCGTCACGGTGTAACGGCGCGGCGGGAGCGGCCAGACATTGTCGTCCAGCATATCGTAGCCTTCGAAAATGACATGGAAGTCGGCCGTAAGCGCCGCAGGGTCGAGCACCGCCGAAACGGCGCCGTTGACCAGCGTTACTGATTCGATGACCGGCGGGATGGTGTCGGGGTGTGCTATCAGCATCTGCAGACCGTTCAGCGGCAGGAGGTCGCGCGTGAAGATATTCAGGTGCAGGTGATGGAACGGTTCATTGCTGTAACCGGTCTCGACCACCGGCCACGAGACGATGTGACCGATCTCGGCTCCGGCCGGGAGCACCTCGCCGCTTTGCTTGGCATCCTTCACCGTGTCGCTCACGCTGTCGGGGTCGATGTGGTGGTACTGGATGGTCAGGCCGTTCTGCGTCTCGACGACCACCTCGAAATACATCCGGTCCTGCGCCTCGCCGCCCGAAAGATCGTAGTAGTCGTACTTCACCACACGCCCCGGCAGGATGTTGTACACGACCGAGTTCTCCGGCATGAGGATGTCGACGCCGGGGTGGAAATATTCGTCGCCCGAAAGTGGCGAATAGTCCTGAAAACTCAGAATGGTATGACCGATCGGATGTGGCTCGTTCTGCGGTCTAAAGGGCCACAACATGGTTCTCTCCGGTATCAGAAGGAGCGAGTCGAGAGCGGCCTTCAGCGATCTCACCACGCAGGTCGTCGTGACCGTGCCGCGCCGGTAGGTGAGGAGGGGCGTGTCGGTGTCGCCGGTCGGCTCCGTGCACTCTTTCTCGAGGTCGAGCGCCGCGACCGCTTCGCTTACCGCCGCGAGGTCGTCGGCGTGTAGGGCGAACGATGCGTCGACTGTCGCGAAGACGCGGTTCACCGCTCCGCTGTCGAGATACAGGGTCGTCTGCTGGATGCCCTCGTTCCGTTCTATCGATATGAAGACGAGCGGGTCAGGTTTTTTCGATACGGCGGCATCATCGCAGGAAAAAAGAAAAAGAAGGAGTATCACCGCGAACAGAGGCACCACGACCTCCCGTGAGAAGCCCGGTATGCGGGGAAAGGCTACACGCGTTTTTTGCGCAGATTCTTGCGGCGACGCCGTTCGGCCTCTTCGCGTTTACGGCGGTCACGGATGCTCGGCGGCTCGTAATGACGCCGTTTCTTGAGTTCCTTGAACAGACCTTCGAGCGCCATCTTCTTCTTGAGGATCTTGATCGCGCGTTCCAGATCGTCGGTCACCGAAACTTCGAGAGGGCCGATGCTCTTCGCTTTCTTCATGCTTGGTTCACCACCTTTCATAGCGGGCTTACGGGTTAATAAAACAGCACAAAACGGCCCCACTGTATCCAGAAAACGGCCGAGCGCAAGAATTTTTTTATGAGGTCGGCGCCAGCAGGGCGCGGAGCAGGGTGAACGCCTCGCGGACGGCGGCCTGCCGGACCACGGCGCGGTCGCCGGAAAAGCAGTGAAGGACGATCCGTTCCTCGTCACGGTATCGCGCGCCGATGACGACGGTACCGACCGGTTTTACGGCGGTGCCGCCGTCGGGCCCCGCGATGCCCGACACCGCGATGCGGGCGTCGGCCGAAAGTCCCGCGAGCATCGCCCGTACCGTCTCGATGCTCACCGCGCCGTGGCGTTCGATGGTGGCGGGCTCGACCCGGAGTCGCGCCGTTTTGACCTCATCGGCGTAGGCGACGATACCTTCGGTGAACACTCGCGACGCCCCCGGTATGGCGACGATCGCCGCCGCGACAAGACCGCCGGTGCAACTCTCGGCGACCGAGAGCGTTTCGCGCCGTGCCGCAAGAAATTCGATGATGTCGCGTACCGTGTCCATCCGTTCCTCGACCGATCGGCGGAGTGTACCGGGGGAACGATTGCTTTTCAACTTTTCACGGTCGTGGTATTTTTTTGACTTCGCCAGTCACGGGGATAAAATCGCTTCCGCTGCGTCCGGTTGATAAGATGTGGAGGGTGCAAAATGGCCAGCACGAATGGTCGTCGATCGATGTCCCCGGTCGGCGCGATGCTCCTGTTGCTGTTTTTCATGTTCGCGATGCCTTCGGCGTCGGCAGCCGAGGAGAAGAGATACAAACTGGCCGTCATGGAGATCGAAGATCGATCGGGCAAGTTCTCCAAGGAGGTCATCAGCAACGCGACAGAATACCTGAGAAGCAAGATGGTATCGAGCAATAAATATGTGGTCATCTCGAAGGACCGTCAACAGAAGCAGCTCATAAAGGAGGAAAAGAAGGAAAGCCACAAGGAGTGCTATGACCAGTCGTGCCGCATACAACTCGGTCAGGCGCTCTCCGCCGATACCATACTCGCTGGGAGCATCACCAAATTCGGCGGCATGTTCACGTTGACCGTAGAGATCATCGATCTCGCCAAGGAGGCGACGATACAGGGAGCCGAGGCGGAATTCGAGAACATGGAAAAGGGCCTCAAGACGGCTATAGAGGAGATCGCCGAACAATTGATAACGGGCAGAAAGCGCTCCTCGGTCCAGAAGGCCGCCGCGAACGCGTCCGTCGCCGCCACACCCGTCCGTGCCGGGGCTCCGGCGAACGACCTCGAAGGACGGTACGATCAGGCGCGGGACCTCGAGCGGACCGATAAGGGGCGGGCGATCGAGATATACGAAGATATCATGGACACGGCGGAGAAGGGAAGCAAATACTACCTACGCGCCGAGAAACGGATCGCCGAACTGAAGGGCGGCGCGAAGCCTGCCGCGGCGGCTTCGAATCCGGCGGCACCTCGCAGTACCCGCTACACGGTCGCCGAGAACAAGGTGACGGATCCGAAGACGGGACTCGTCTGGCAACGCGACAACGCCAGCAATCTGAACTTCGAGGCCGCAGAAAATTACTGTCGGTCGCTCAATCTCGACGGCGAGATGGGCTGGACGCTCCCGACGATAGACGAACTGCGTACGCTGATGTCGGGATGCCCCAACTCGGCCCCCGGCGGCTCCTGCAAGGTCACGAATTCCTGCCGGTCGAGCGGGTGTGCCTCCGATCCGGTCTGCTCGTGTGGCCCTCAGGGTGGACCTGGGGAAAAAGGGTTCTATTGGGAGCCTGGCGTCTGGCGTTATACCGGCAGTTCTTTCGGTACCTTCTGGAGTTCGACCTCACGGAGCGACGCGATGCGCCGCGCCTGGGCCATACACTTCTATTCGGCCTACATATTCAGCAAGAACACTGGCGATCTCGCCGGTGTCCGTTGCGTCAAGCGGGGCGCCAAGAAAAATTGACAGGGTCGTTTTTTTAATGTAACGGTCGTCCGTTGTCTGGATTGTCATGTGAAATTTGTTTTTTAGTAAGGAGGATCCCTATGAAAAAAGTGACCTTGCTCGTCGCGCTGACCTTTGCCGCGATCATGCTTTCCGGCTGCACCACCGCCTATCAGGCGATATCGCAGCAGTACCTGACCCCGCTTCCGGTCGATTATGAGATCATCGGCACCACGATGGCCGAATCGGAAAGAACTCAGGTCTTCTGGGTCGAGTGGGCCTACCTGTTCCACGACGAACAGGCCGACATCACTAACCGTGGCTCCTTCAATGCCTTCCTCGGCGGCATCATTGAGGACACCAAGGCGGCGGCGCTCTACGCGGCGCTCGAAAAGATGCCCGATGCCGACAAACTGATCGAGCCCCGCTACAAGATCGAGGTCACCAACTTCCTCATCGGCAAGACCGTGCATGTTACCGTCTGGGCCAAGGCGATCAAGTATCTTAAGTCATCTCCCTACATCGTTTCTCCCGCCATGGCGGCCGCGCAGTGACCGCCTCTTGGTTTCTTTGACGGTCACATGTTGAGCTCGTCATGACGGCATCGCGTGCGGTCTTTTTCCTCTTTGCTCTGTCGTTTCTTCTTTCGTGCGCGTCGGTGCCGGATACCCATCAGGTACTGTTCCCGCGGGGCGAACTCCCCGAAAAACGGCTGACGCTCCTCGCTCCCGTCCTCTTGAATGAACTGAAGGGCGTCGAGGACCCGTCGGAGGTCTACGACCGCAATCTCTATGTCGGTCTCATCCGGTTCTCCGGCGGCTTCATCGAGGATGTCGGTCGCGGCATGATGGCCCGATCGCGCGAACTTCGTTTCAGTCACCAAAACAGGTTCTCGTTGGTCATCAGGGAGTCTTTCGCCGGTATGGTGAGGAATATCCTCGATGCCCGCGGGACCCCGTACAATCTGTCGGACGCCGACCCGACGCCCCTGCTCGCGGTGACCGAACGCTCGTTGATAGATCGTTACCCCGAAGAGGGACACGACAACACCAACCTTCCGCGCATCGCTTACGATATCGTTCCGCGGACGCCGTTCCCGGCCGATGCGGCGCTCACGGGGCGACTGGTGGTACTGCCGGTGGTCGAGTTCTACTACGGGCACAACGGCGGTTGGTTCAACGGTCAGACATTCGGCTGTCCGGCGGGGATACGGTTCCGCGTCCACGTGCTCATCGTTGACGGCGACAGCGGCGAGATGTTCTACCGGTTCAGCGACGAGGAACGGTACCTCGTGCCGAAACAATACCGCATGAACATCATAGAGATAGAACAGTACCTGCTCGATGCACGAAGAGCACTGTTCGATAAACTGCTTCGCCATTTTCCGTAGGACCGCACCGGTCTTTATGCTTATTCCTGCGAAATAACGGAATATTTTTGACTCCCCCGCCAGTTTGTATTATGTTCATTTCCGATGACGAGTAAGAGAAAGTAATCATGAAGGAGCCTCCAGATGCAGATGACCTCGTTCCTCCTTGACGCGATCGGTAACGCCGCGACCGCCATCTCGATCGTCGAGGTGGTGAAGAATTCATCGCTCGTGGTAAACCTCGTCCTCGGCGGGCTCGTCCTGCTGTCGGTCCTCTGCTGGGGCGTCATCATATTCAAGTTCATCCAGCACCGCCGCGCGATAGTCGCCACCGAACAGTTCATAGAACTTTTCTGGAAGAACATGGATTTCCAAGAGGTCTACCGCCGGAGCGACAAACTGCAGGATTCACCCATCGCCACCGTGTTTCGCGCCGGCTATTCGGAGTTCTTCGAGACCAAGAAGTCGTGGGAGTCGAAGGGCATCACCGTCGTCGGGTCGAAGGTTGACGAACTGGTCGCCAACATCGAGCGCGCCATGAAGCGCGAGTCGCAGACCCGCAACCAATTGCTCGAGAACTCGCTTACGCTCCTTGCGACGACGGCGAGTTCGGCCCCCTTCATCGGGCTGTTCGGCACCGTGTGGGGCATCATGGACGCATTCCACATCATCGGCAAGACCGGCAACGCGACGCTCGGCACCATCGCGCCGGCGATATCGGAGGCGCTCATCGCGACCGCCTTCGGGCTCGCCGCGGCGATACCGGCAGCCATATGCTACAACTACTTCACGAGCAACATACAGAAGATAGAGGGCGAGTCGGCGAACATCACGAGCGACTTCCTCAACTCGATAAAGCGGAGTTCGGTCTGATGAGCATGGGAGTGAACGGCGGCAAGAAGCGTCGACCGATCGCCGAGATAAATATCACCCCGATGGTAGACATCATGCTCGTGCTCCTCATCATCTTCATGGTCGCGGCGCCGATGATAGAACAGGGGGTCGATCTCGACCTGCCGCAGACCGAGACCATCCCGATAGAGAACCCGAAGGACAAGTTCATCCTGCGCATCTTCAAGAACGAGAAGATATTCATAGAGAAGACCGAGATACCGCTCAAGGAACTCGAGACGAAACTCAAGGCGAACGCGAAACTCCAGCAGGACCGCGAGTTGTACCTCTACGCGAGCCAGCGGCTTTCCTACGGCTATGTGGTCCGCGTGATGGCGATAGTCAAGAAAGCGGGGGTCCCCAAGATAAATCTCGTCACCGATCCGCTCGAGGAGGAGGGATGAGGTCCTATATCTTCGCGGCGCCCGTCTTCGAGGCCGAGAAGCGGCACATGAAGCGGTTCGCCGCCGTGTCGCTCCTGCTCCATGTCGGTGTCGCCTTTGCCGTCATGACGATCGGCGCCTATCTCAACATGGCGCCCAAGATAGCGTTCGAATCGGTCGAAACGCGGCTCGTGAAGTTCGGCGAAAAGCCGCGCGACAAAAAACTCCTGCCGCGTGTCGTGAAAAAGGAGGAGGTCGCGGCTCCGAAGGTCGGTGCGGCGAACGCATTGAAAGAACCGGAGAAAAAGAAGGAGCCCGAAAAAAGCAAAGAGGAGCCGAAAAAGGCGACCGACCTGAACGCCCTGCTCGGCGAGGCACTGAAGGACATCAAGAAGGACGCCCGCGCCGAGGAAACGAAGGAGGGGAGTCCCGACGGTGTCCGTGACGGTGATGTGACCGACCCGGCCTTCGCGGTGAAGGGCAGTCTCTATGTGCGGCAGATATCGGCACTCATCCGCCGCAACTGGAAGATACCCTCGCTTATCACGCCCGATCTGCTCGCCACGCTCAAGGCCGAGATATACTTCCGCATCACGCCGTCGGGCGAGGTGTACGACCTGCAGGTCGTGACGCCGTCAGGCGACAACAATTTCGACAGTTCGGTTATAGAGGCGGTGAAACTGACGGCGAAACTGCCGCTCCCGGAAGACAGGCAACTTAAGAAATATGTGCTCACGGAGGGACTCCAATGGGGCTTCACTTCAAGTACGCTGTAATGTTCGCGTTGCTGACGGCGCTGTGCGGGGGGACCGCTCACGCGCAACTCAAGGGCGAGGTGCGCGACGGGGCGCTCGTCGCGTACGCCATCGCCGCGCCGGCCTTCGTCCATAGTGGTGACACCACCGGGGAACTGGCGCGCGCCCTCACCGAGACCCTGCGCCGCGATCTGGACCTGACCGGCTACTTTCAGGTGCTCGACGAGCGGTCGTTCATCGAGGCGCCCACGGTGCCGGTCGATAAGGTGAACTTCAAGAACTGGCTCACGGTCGGCGCGAAGGGTCTCGTCAAGGCGACCCTCACCGGGACCGACCCGATCGAACTCGAGATGCAGGCATTCGATGTGGCGGGCGGTAAAAGCATCCTCCACAAGAAGTACAAAGCGTCGGCGAAGGCCATCCGCAAGGCGCCGCACGGCTTTGTGCGCGATCTCGTGCAGGCGCTGGCCGGTATACGGCTCAAATTCCTTTCGAGCCGCATTGCCTTCGTAGAGAAAGAGGCGAAGACCTACAAACTGATGGTCGCCGACTTCGATGGCGCCGACGCGACGGCGGTCGTGACGAGCGACAAGATACTCACGCTTCCCGGCTGGTCGGCCGACGGGACGCACCTGTTCTACACCGCCTACACCACCGGGGAACCTCACCTCTATGCGGTGGACATCAAAAGCCGCAAGGTCTCGCTCGTTTCCGACCATCCGGGGCTCAACACCTCCGCTTCGGCCGCGCCCGACGGCAAGAACATAGCACTGCGTCTTTCCAAGGACGGCAATGCCGAGATCTACCTCATGAACCTCGCGTCCAAGGCGCTCACGCGGCTTACGAGCAACATCGCGATAGATACCGCGCCATCTTTCAGCCCCGACGGCAAGGAGATCGCCTTCGTATCGAACCGTTCGGGCAATCCGCACATTTACCGCCTGTTCGTGAACGATCCGGCACGGGTGGAGCGTCTGACCGATCAGGGTAAATACAATCAGGATCCAGACTACGCGCCTGATGGTCGATACATCGCCTTTACGGGGCGCGACGAGTTCTTCATGTTCGACATCTTCCTGTTCGACCTGCAGGCGCGGACCATATCGCGCGTGACACAGAAACAAGGGAAGAACGAGAACCCGTCGTTCTCGCCCGACGGCGCGCTCATGGTTTTCTCTTCCGACCGGACGGGGAAGAACGGCATCTGGGTCACCAATCTCGCCGGGGACCGCCAGAGAAAGATATACGGCGGAACGGGCGAGGCGATCACGCCGTCGTGGTCGCCTGAAGTGACGATCACCCAGTAATAACCGAAGGAGGAGGAATATGACCCGGTACGGCATCATCATTCTGGCGGTCGTCGCGATACTGTGCGGCCCCGGCTGTGGCATGAAGTCGCCCGAGGACGAACGGCGACTCGCCGAAAAGGCGTTCAAAGACGCGCTTTCGGGCAAGGACTGCGCCCGCGAGGATTTCCTCGCGGCGGAGGAATTGCTGATGAAGGCGCGCGAGGCGGTCAATGCTAAGAGGTACGACGAGGCGAAGAAACTTTTCCTTTCCGCCAAGGAAAAGGCCGAAAAGATCGCCGCGTATGTCCGGTCCCACCCCGACGAATGCGACCCGAAGGTGAAAAAGGAAAAGGTCGCCCAGCGGACGGCGGGCGTGGATGACGGGGCGATCTCCGAGGAGACGCTTTCGTCGAAGGATCCCAACATGAAGTTCCCCGTCATTCATTTCGAGTTCAATGAGTACGCGGTGCGCGAGGAAGATAAGCCGCTCCTCAAGATCATGGCCGAATGGATGGTGAACTTCCCGGCGGCGGCCATCCGCGTCGAGGGGCACGCCGACGAACGCGGGAGCATCGATTACAACATGTCGCTCGGCGAGCGGCGGGCCCAGGAGGTACGCGACGAACTGATGAAATTGGGCGTGGACGCCAAACGGTTCCAGATCGTTTCATACGGAGAGGAGCGGCCCATCGCCTCGGGGCAGAACGAGGATGCGTGGTTCCAGAACAGACGCGCCGAGTTCGTCCGCGTCAATTGACGGTATCGCGAGACCTCGGGAGGGAGGTGATCCATGAGGAACGCCCTGCTGACCGTTCCCTTTCTCTTCTTTTTGTCCCTGTACGCTGCCGATATCCGTGAACCGGCCCGCGCCGGGCAGTGGTATTCCGCCGACCCGCAGGCGCTCCGGGCGCAGGTGGCGGGACTGTTCGCGCAGGTGCCGTTCGACAGCACGGCGAAAGGACTCCAGCCCTTTATCATCGTCGCGCCACACGCCGGGTTCGTCTATTCGGGCCGGGTGGCAGCCCACGCCTACGCCGGTCTGAAGCCGAAACAGTTCGATGTCGTCGTCATACTCGGCACAAGCCACTCGTTCCAGAACGGCGTCGTGGCGCTCTCTCCCGCCGCCGCGTTCCGGACACCGCTCGGGACCGTGCCGGTCGACCGCGCGATGACCGACCGGCTCGCGAGGGCGGATAAGCGTTTCGTCCAAAGCGCCGAGATCCATGGACCGGAACACAGCATTGAGGCGCAACTCCCGTTCCTGCAGGAGCGGCTCGGGAACTTCTCGATGGTGCCGGTGCTCACCGCGACCGCCGACCGCGCGACGCTCGACCGGTTCGCGAAGGAACTGATCGCCGTGATCGAGGCATCAAAAAAGAAAGTGCTCATCGTCGTGAGCACCGATCTGTCGCACTACCACGATTATCACACCGCCGCCAAGATGGACGGCGAAACGCTTCATCTCATAAGCGAGGGGAAGTGGGAAGAGTTGCGCGGCAAGATAGCGTCGGGCGCCTGTGAGGCGTGCGGCTATCACGCCTTTCACCTCGCGGCACGGATACTCGAACACTACGGCGTGACCAGCGGTACGCTCGTCAAAGCGGAGAACTCGGGCGATGTCGTGCAGGAATCGCGTCCCGGCGGGGTGGTTGGCTACGGCGCCGTCATCTTCGAGAAAAACAAGGGCGGCACGGTGAATGAGGGATCAAAGCCGGGTGCCCAGACGACCACTGAGGAACGGAAATATCTTCTTGACCTGGCGCGCAAAAGCATAGAACATGCCTTGAGAACCGGGAAGGAGTTCGTTCCCGAAAAACCGGCGAAGGGGGTACTGACCGCCGACCGCGCCGTCTTCGTGACGCTCAAAAAGCATGGCGACCTGCGCGGCTGCATCGGGCAACTCGAGGCGCGCGGCCCGCTCTATCTGGCGGTCGCCGAGATGGCGAACTCGGCCGCCTTCCACGATCCGCGCTTTACTCCGGTCAAGCAGGATGAGATGCGGGATATCGAGATAGAGATATCGATACTCACCCCGCCGCAGAGGATCGACACCTACAAAAAGGTGGTACTCAAGCGCGACGGCGTCATCGCCCGGAACGGCTATCGCGGCGGTGTCTTTCTGCCGCAGGTCGCCGAGGAGACCGGGTGGGACATCGACACCTTCCTCGGCGAACTCTGCGCACAGAAGGCGGGACTCCCGCGCGACTGCTACAAGGACAACGCCACCCAGCTGTCGGTCTTTCAGGTCGAACTGTTCAGCGAGAAGAACTACTGAAAAAAGTGGCGACCCCAACCGGATTTGAACCGGTGCTACCGACGTGAAAGGCCGGCGTCCTAACCGCTAGACGATGGGGTCGTCCCAAAAAAGTGGTGAGCCGGCGGGGATTCGAACCCAGGACCACCTAATTAAAAGTCAGGTGCTCTACCTACTGAGCTACCGGCCCACAGCGGGCTGAAAATCGAGTCGCTACTATAATGGGCGGTCTTCCGTTGTCAACCTTTTTGAAAAGAGAAAGGGATAAATTTGTTTTTTGTCTTTTTATTGTATAACATTAGTCGTTGAGCGTCCTTAATTAGATACATTTTCGGAGGCAGAGATGAAAGAGCACCTCAAAGTGGAGATCGTGAAGATGGCTAAGACCCTCCTCAACGAGGGAAAGGACATCCGGCATATCACCATGAACCTCATCGCGAAGCGGATGGACATCACCGCGCCGACCCTATATCACTATTTCCGCAACAAGGAGGAGATCATCCACCTGAGTCTCGAACTCATCGCCGACGAGATAGTCGCCACCTTCGAACAGCCCTTTCCGGCGAGCATGGACAACGAGATGCGCTTCAAGATGACCATCGTGAACCTCATGAGTTATCTTTACAGGAACATCGAGTCGTTCGCGCTGGCCTTCTCCGATGTTGGCATCGGCTACTGGGGTTCGGGTGAGATAAAAATGAGCGATAAGATACGCAAGGCCCGCTCGCTCCTCGAGGAGGAGGTGCGCCGTTACTATCAGAGCGCCAAGATACCGCACGATCCGCTCAAGGGGACCTACATCCTGCTGTCGCTCATGATGGGCTCGCTCCGCTACTTCAGGAGCCAGAAGATAAAGAACGCCGACATCGGCAGGGAGGCCGAAGAGGTCTTCTCGTTCTTCGTGAAGGGTCTCCAAAAGGGTTGATCACCCTTCGTGGAACCGGCGCCACACCGCGTCGGCTGCCTCCTGCGTCAGCCCCGGCACCGCCCGCAACTCCTCCCGCGTCGCGGATCGTATCCGCTCCACTGTCCGGAATTGTCCGATGAGCACTTTTTCGCGCGCCGGTCCGATACCCGGTATGCCGCCGAGCAGATCGGCGACCGCCTCTTTCCGCTTCGTCCGGTTCGCCGTTATTGCGAAGCGGTGCGCCTCGTCGCGTATCCGCTTGAGCAGGAGCGCGAATGGGCCGTCGTCGAGGAGCGTCTCTTCACCCGTCGGTGCGACCAGTTTCTCGCCGCCGCGATCGCCGCGCCGGTCCTTGACGATGCCGAGCAGGGCGGTCCCGTCCCCGATCTCGCGGAGCGCCGCCTGCACCTGCGTCGTTCCGCCGTCCACGAGCACCAGATCGGGCTTCGGCCAGTCGCCGTTCTCCCAGTGGGCGCGGAACCGGCTCGCCGCCTCGGCGATGGCGGCCGGATCGTTCTGGCCTTCGATCGTCCGTATCGTGAAACGACGGTAGTGCTTCGTCACGAACCGGCCTCCTTCCCACCAGACGGCGCCCGCCACCGTGTGGGATCCTTGCAGGGTGGATATATCAAGACAGAGTATGCTCTCGACCGGCGCGCCGACGACCGCGGCGAGCGCGTCGCGGGCCTTCGGACCCGCCGAACCGATGCGGGAGAGTCGCTCCTTGAAGTGGCTATGGTTGCGTAGGAGCAGTTCGCGTACCTCCGGTCGCATCGGGAGGATATCCACCTTCGCGTCGAGCAGTCGTTCCAGCGCGTCGGCCTCGACCGCCTCGGGGGGATGGCACGACAGCGCGGCGGGCGGCGGGCGATGGGCGTAGAACGATGCGATGGCGGGATAGAACAACGGCTCGCCCGGCGTGAGCGGGTGATGGAAATGATAGATGTCACCCAGCGCGCCGTCGGCGTAGGAGCCGACGGTCAGGAAGAGCGTGAGCCCGTCGTTCGAGAAGAAGAACGTGTCCTCGGCCCGGCGTCGCGCCGACTCGACCCCGAACCGCGTGCCGAGTTCCGGGAGCAATCGAAGGATGTCGCGCAGTTCGGCCGCCTTCTCGAACCGTAGAGCCGCCGCCGCCCGCTCGATCTCGACGGTGACCGCCGCGCCGAACTCGCGCCAGTCGCGTCCCTCGATGAGCGCGATGACCCGACGAACGCGTTGATCGTACTCGTCGGCCGCGATGCGCCCTTCGCACGGGGCGGGGCACAGGCCGATCTGGTGGTAGACGCAGGCCTTCGCGGGCATCTTTATACAGCGGCGGAGCGGATGACAGGCGAGCAGGGCGCGCCGGAACCGGCGCAGGAGCGCCGCGTCGGTGAAGGGACCGCGCAGGTAACGGTACCGGAGGTGCGGCTTGCGCGTGACCACCAGGAACGGGAATTTCTCGTCGGTGAAGGCGAGGTAGGGATAACTCTTGTCGTCCTTGAGGTCGATGTTGTACGGGGGGCGGTGCCGCTTGATGAGCCGCCGCTCGAGCACGAGCGCCTCCCGCTCGTCGCGCACGACGATGACGCGGATATCGGTGACCCGCCGCATCAGGAACGGGACGAGCGGTCGCTCGTCGTGCCCCGCGAAATACTGCCGGACGCGGCTCTTCAGGTTGCGCGCCTTCCCGACATACAGCACCGCGCCCGTCTCGTCGAGGAATAGATAGACGCCGGGCTCTGGGGGGATGTGGGGCGGGTCAGGAGGACCGAACGACGGTTGATCAATGGGCATGGACGAGGTCCCTCTCCGGTGAACGCTTGAGCATACCGGAGCGGCGCCGGTAAAGCAAGCGAGGGCGCGCGCTTTTCTCTTGCAAATAATATTGGAAACTTATACTTGCTTTTTTTTGATAACGGAGTATGTTCCCTTCCGTTTTGGGTTCTTCTCGGTTGAGAGGATCCGGTTTTTTCTTTTTTTTTATTGAGGTACAGACCATGACCGTTCAGATCTATGTTGGCAACCTTCCGTTCAGCGCGACCGAAGGCGATCTCCGTAGCGCTTTCGAGAAATTCGGCGCCGTTTCCTCGGCGAAGATCGTCACCGACCGTGACACCGGCAGAGCCAAGGGTTTCGGCTTCGTCGAAATGGCCGATCAGGCCGCCGCCGACAAGGCGATCAGTTCTCTTGACGGCGCCGACATGGGCGGCCGCAACATCAAGGTCAACATCGCCCGTCCCAAGAAATAATCATTCTCATTATCTCTTGATCGTGGGGGCGGCGACGGGCCGCCCCTTCTTGTTCGGCTCTTCTTTGACTTTCCCCTCTTCCTCTGATATCATCGCGCCGTCGTCTTTTTTGTCGTTCATGCGAGGAGCGCCGGGTGCCTGACACCACACTGCCTTCCATACTGCTCGTACTCGATTCGGCGCCGGAAGAACCGGGTGCGCCCAACTACCAGAACGCGTGGATCGCCGAACTTGTCGCGGAACTCGGCGCGGCCTGCCGTCTGTCGCTGTTTTATCCGGTCCTGTCGGTCGGCGGGCCCTTCTACCGCCTGCGCCGTGAGGAGCGCGGCGGCGTAGAGCGGTTCGTTGCCTCGATACCCTACAAGTATCCATCCTTCGCCGAGACCTACGACAACCCCGAGATGGACCGGCTGTTCGCCTCGGTCATCGGCGAGCGTGCCTTCGACGCGGTCCACATCCTTTCCCTGCGCAACCACTCGTTCGGGTATCCCGAAACGGCGTGGCGCGCCGGTCTGCCGGTGGTGCTAAGCGCCTTTGATGGCTGGCTGCGGTGCCCGTGCCGCTATCGGACGGGGTGCGACGGAACGGAACGGGACGCTCACCGGTGCCGCGTGAGACTGTCGAACTTCGTCGCCACGCCGATATCCTTCCTCGTCAAGCGAGTGGAGCACGCGCTTCGCGCCGGGGGCCACCACTGGTGGTTCGAGGAGACGGGGCGGTATTCGGCCTTCTACAACCGGGGACCGTGCGAACGGGTGGGAGAGGAGGCGCTTGCGGAGCGCGATCGACGGTCCCGTGAGATGTTGCCGTATGTCGATGCGTTCCACTTCCCCTCCGAGGAGTTCCACAAATCCTTCTTTTCCGACCTTGTCCCGTCCCAGCGTGCGTTCTTCATGGGTCAGGGGATACCGGCCGCGCTCGTGGTCGACAGCCGCCCGTTCGAGATCCCGGGCGGGGTGCGTTTCGGCTTCATCGGCGATATCGTGCCGGAGGAGGGGCTCACCGAACTGGTGGAGGCGTTCAACGCCCTGCGGGAGCGCGGTCTCCCCAACAGTCTCCACCTGTACGGGGAACTATACCGCAACGAGGGCTATGTGAACAGACTGCGCAAGGAATGCCGTAACGGCGCGGTCGTTTTTCAGGGGGCGGTGGACCCGGGACGCATCGGGGCGGTACTCGATAGTTTCGATGTGCTCGTGCTCCCGTCCCGCTGGCAGCGGCCCGATTCGTGGCTTGCGGCACAGGCGATGGCGCGGCGCAAAGCGGTGATCGCGCCCGCCGGGACCGCGGCGGCCGAACTGATAAGAAAGCGGCGGCGCGGTGTGGTGCTGAAGAACCTTTCGGCACGCGATCTGGAGCAGATATTCGTGGACCTTGAAATAGACAGAAAAAAGTTGTACTATCTCATGCGCATCGTCGAGCGGGAACAGTTCCTCTCGACGGCGGGGAACGCCCGCGACCTGCTGGCGCGGTACCGTTCCCTGATGAAACGACCTGCGCGTACCGAGGAGAAGGTATTGAGACGACGGCTCAACCGTAAACGGACCGAACGGTCACGGGGGGCGGCATGACGACGACGGGCAAACGGGTCGACATCGAACTGACGACGCTAGGCAAGGCGTTCGTGATATTCATCCTCCTGCTCGTGCTGTCGTTCGTCATCGGGCTCTATCTCGGTCGCGAGGCGGGCAAACGGGTGTCGACGCCGCTCGACGATGCATCGCGCGACGAGCAGGTGTCGGCCTGCAACTACAAGGTGCAGGACCTCACCACGCGGCTCACCGCGCTCACCGCCGCCGCGAAGGAGGCGGGGCTCATGGACGGGCAGGGGTCTGTGGCGCGCGGTGTCCGGTGCGCCGTTCCCGAAAAGGGGACGGTACCCGCGGTCGCGGCGATCCCCGAAAAAGAGAAAGAGAAGAAGGATGAGGCGAAGGAGGGGGTCAAGCCCATCGGCCCCGGGAACTCTTCGCCGGGAGAAACCGCCGCGGCGAAGGTGCCGCCGGTCGTTCCCGAAAAGACGGCGCCCGCCGCCTGCAAGTTCTCGCTTCAGATATACGCGAGCAAGAGCAAAGAGGAGGCGCTCGCGGTGCAGAAGAGGTCGAAGATACAGCCGCTCCGGCTCGTCGAGGCAGAGATAGATGGTGCGGTGTGGTACCGGCTCCGGTATGGCTGTTTCGCCGAAAAGGGGACGGCTGAGGCCGAGATAGAGGGGCTCATGAAACAGGGGGCGCGCCCCTATCTGGCGAAGGAATGAACATGAACACGGGAAGGAGATACAGCATGGTACGGTATGTTGTCGCGCTATCGATGATGTTGCTTTTCGGAGCGCTGTGGGGACAGGAGGTCGCACCGGTCGCGCCGGAGGGCGAGCCGGTGACCCCTCTCGAGGAGGCGATCGCGCCCGTTTCCGCCGAGACGCCTCCCGCCGAGGCAACGCCGTCCGCTGAGACGCCGCCTGCTGAAACACCGCCTGAGGGAACGCCGCCCGCCGAACCATCCTCTCCGCTCATGGAGATCCCGCCGGCCCCTGAGCCGACGCCGCTCCCGACGCCGGTACCGGTCGCCGAAACGCCCGGCTCCGCTGAAAGCTCCGCCGTGGCAAGCCCGCCCGCTGAAGCCGCGCCCGTCGCCGAGGCCGCGCCTGCCGCCGAGGCCGTGCCTTCCGCCGAACCGTCGCCGGAGGAGAAGGCCGAAGCGGAGAAGAAAGCGGAAGAGGAGAAAAAGGAAAAAGAGAAGAAGAAGTTCGTCAAGGGCGAGATATCGAACATCGGCGCCCGCGACATCGTGTACCCCTATAATTCGCTCGGTATCGGGACCGGCGTCACCTTCATCGCGCAGGACATCTTCCTCACGCTCGACCCGCGGTTCGTTTACAACAAGAACGACTTCAACATGCTTATGGCCTTCCACCTGCCGATAAATATCCGCATGTTCAGTTTCGACCTCAACCGCGCCGGTGACGACAATTTCACCCTGCGTTCCGAGGACTGGGACGAGTGGCAGGATTACTTCCGCATCATCAGGTATGTACAGTACGGTCGATCGGAGGATAACTTCTATGCCTCCATCGGTTCGAACAATGCGCAGTCGATCGGCCACGGCACCATCATGAAACGCTATGTGCCGAACTTCGATCCGAACTTCACCAAGATATCGGCGAAACTAAACTACTATGGCGACTACTTCGGCTTCGAATCGGTACTCGGCGACGTGACCGACGGCAACATGTTCGGTGGTCTCGTGTTCTTCAAGCCGTTCTCCGGGCTGGCCGAGGACGAGAACGACTACATGCCGCGCTCGTTCTCCATCGGGTTCTCGTTCGCGGGCGACCGCAAGGCGCCGACCAAGATAGAGTATGTGGACTATGTGTTCGGCACACCGGGCGGCGACACTTACACCGCCGACGGCAACGATCCGCGGTGGCCCGCCGGGCTCGTCCCGCGCATCGAGGTCGACGGTAAGGGACGCCCCGTCGTGCTCGAGGACACCTTCCTCTACCTCATGGGGGTCGATGCCGAGTTCAAGTTCTTCAAGAACGAATATGTCGATCTCAAGACCTATATCGACTACAGTTGGATGCGGACCGATCCGGGGCGCGGCGGCTTCACGGCCGGCCTGCTCGGCCGCTACAGCCCGGACGAGGACCGCAAACACGCCCTGCGTTCACGTATCGAGGCCCGCGCCTACAACGGTCGCTACGCTCCTTCGTTCTTCGACACCTTCTACGACATCGAGCGGTTCGAACTGCTCACCAACATCGGCGGCGAGGACGGCTTCCGCCCCGACGGTCGTAGCAAACTGCTCCGGCTCGACGACCAGCCCGACAAGTTCTTCTTCTCGCTGTACGCCGAACTCACCTACTCGTTCATAGACTGGGTCACGATATCGATGGGTATCGAACAGTTGCGCGAGTCGCTGTCGATCTATGCCCACCTCGAACTCCCCGATCTCTGGATATTCAAGGGGATGCTCTCGTACTACCAGCGCGGCATCACCAAGCCCGAAACGATGGTCGACACCTTCGACTACAGCGCTATGTTCCGCGGCGTCATCCGCCTGCAGGTGCTCCCCATCCTCTTCATCAACGCCTATGTGGGCAAACAGTGGGCATTCTGGCCGCCCAACAAGCCGCGCGACGACGGTCTGCAGGGGCACTACCTCTCGGCGTGGGACCTCGGCGGCGATCTCGAGATCGGCTGGGAATGGGGTGACGATGACGAAGAGGAAGCGGAAGGGACGAAGGACGACGAGGAAAAGAAAGAGGACGAGGAAAGCATACTCTAGACCGAAAAGGAGGGCTGCGGGATGTTGCGCACGACACTCTGCCTTATCGCGATGCTATGCTGGCTCACGGCGGGCGCCGCCGAGGTCTATGTCAACGGCGTCAAGGCCGACGGCCTGACCGCACAGGAGTTCAAGAACTGCACGGTGAGGTTCGACGAGAAGGGAACGGTCCATATCACGGCGCCCGGCGTCAAACTGCTCGCCGAGGGGG
>JAKQHE010000138.1 GCA_029573155.1 bacterium | reverse complement strand
TTTTCAAGGTCGAGTAGCGTCACCGTTGCGCCGAACAGCACCCGGTCACCCGACAGTTTCGCCGGATCTATCACCTCGGCGGTGGCGACGATGCCTTCGAGGTTCTTTATCCGTCCCTCGATGAAGCCCTGCCGTTCCTTGGCGGCGTGATATTCGGCGTTCTCCGAGAGGTCGCCGTGCGATCGGGCCTCGGCGATCGCCTTGATGATGGCGGGGCGATCGACCTTCTTGAGATGGTCGAGTTCCTTTTTGATCGCGGCATATCCGCGGGTCGTGATCGGGTAGGTGGCCATCGCGCTTTTCTCCTTCAGCAGACAGGAAGAACAGGTGTCCCCATCATAACCGACCACGACCGATAATCAAGAAAAGAGACTATGTTTCCGATATCACGGTCGAAAAAAGATGGGAAGCGATAATGCTGTTCCGGGGATGTCCGATGCCCGTCAGAGGGCGTCGATCGTTCTGTCCACCTCTCGTCCCTCCCTCGCGGACCTCTCGATCCCGGGGGAGGGATGTTTTTTTTAGAGGGCTTTTTCGTCCCGGCCGGATGAAACTACGATGATGGCCGCGACAGCGAGAACGAAACTGACGAGCCGCGCCGTGATGAGGCCGTCGAGCGCGGGGATGCTCGACCAGACGACGGTGGTTATCGCACCGGTCAGCATTCCGGCGATGATGCCGGGGCCGGAGGTCTTTTTCCACAAGAGTGTGAGCAGTATCGCAGGGCCGAACGACGATCCGAGCCCCGACCATGCATAGGAGACCATAGCGAATATCAATTTGTCGGAATACAGCGCGAGCAGGATGCCGGCGATACCGACCGTGAGCGTGATGAGCCGTGAGAGCGTCACCATCGCCCGGTCGGAAAGTTCCCGTTTCAGCGTCTTGCGGTAGAAATCCTCGATGACCGCGGATGATATGACGAGCAGTTGGCTGTCGGCGGTCGACATCATCGCCGCGATGGCGCCCGATATGAGGATGCCGGCGAGCCAACCGGGGAAGAGTTCGGTCGCGAGCGCCGGCATCACCCGTTCGCGGTCGCCGTAAAAGGCGCCGCCGTGCAGGGCGAGCGCCGCGAGTCCGATGATGATGGCGCCGGTGAAGGCGGGGACGGCCCACGCGAAGGCGATGCGGCGACCGACCCGTATCTCCTGCGGGGTCCGGATCGCCATGAACTTGGTGAGCAGATGCGGCTGTCCCATGTAGCCAAGACCCCACGAGAGACCGCCGATCACCGCCGCGGCGCCCGCCCAGCCGGCTTTGCCGCCGGTAAGGCTGGCGACCGTCCCGGCGTTCGTCATCGCGTCGCCGAGCGATATCCCCTGCGCCGAGAGTTCAAAAAGCGCCACGACAGGCAGTATGACCAGGGTCGCTATCATGAGGATCGCCTGTACCAGATCGGTCCAGACGACCGCCAGAAAGCCGCCCATCATGGTGTAGAGGACGATTATCGCTGCGCCGATGAGGATACCGCTCCGCTGGGGGAGATCGAAGGTGACATTGAGCACCTTGCCCGCGCCGTTCATCTGGGCCGCGAGGTAGAAGGTGAAGAAAAAGACGATGATGAGCATCGCAAGCGACCGTATCGACCGGGCGTGCCGACCGAACCGGGCGGCGAGGTATTCGGGCAGGGTGATGGCGTTGTACCGTTCGGTCTCGACGCGCAGTCTCTCGGCGATGACATACCACGAGAACATGATGCCGGAAACACAACCGACGGCGGTCCACACCTCGATGAGGCCGAGCGCGAGCGCCGCACCGGGAAGCCCGAGCAAGAGCCACGCCGATTCGCCGCTTGTCCGTTCGGAAAAGGCGGTAAGCCACGGGCCGAGCGTACGGCCGCCGAGATAGTAGTCGGTCGTCGACCGGTTAAGCCGCCAGGTGATGGCCCCGATGGTCAGCATCAGGACAAGATAGACGATGAAACCGACAAGAAGCGCCGTCATGACTTACTCCCTCAAAAATAAAAGGTAGCGCCCAGTGAGCCGAATATGGAGGTGTCGAAGTCGACCGGCGTCTCGTCGGCGGGCGCGTGGTATTCCATGGTCAGGGAAAGGGCGAGGAGATCCGTGACCCGCCAATCGACCCCGACGAACGGGGAGAAATGGACCGGATGAAGGGTGCCGATGCCGCCGTACAGGTGCACCTCGGGGATCGGATACCCGCCCACCCAGCCCTTCACCCCGTG
>JAKQHE010000133.1 GCA_029573155.1 bacterium | reverse complement strand
GTTCCCCCGATCGCGACCTCAAGGATCTCGTGAAGAAGGGCTATGTCAAGCAGATACCGCGCGAACCATACGGCGGCGTCTACCACTACGACGAGACCAAGCGGCTGGTCGTCACCTCATCGGACAACCTGTTCAAACGGGCCGATCCGGACGGTGAAAAAGAGAAGGCAAAAAAGAAAGAGACCCCGAAACCCTAACATACGGAAAAGGAGGATGCACATGAAAGGTATCAAAGGCACCGAGACCGAAAAGAACCTGCTCAAATCGTTCGCCGGCGAGTCGCAGGCACGGATGCGTTACGACTATTTCGCCAGTGCGGCGAAGAAGGAAGGTTACGAGAAAGTGGCTCTGATCTTCGAGGAGACGGCGCGGCAGGAGAAGGAGCACGCAAAACGGTTCTTCAAGTTCCTTGAAGGCGGGGATGTCGAGATCGTCGCGGCCTACCCGGCCGGGAAGATCGGCACGACGGCCGAGAACCTCACCGGCGCCATGATGGGGGAGCACGAGGAACACACGAAACTCTATCCTGCCTTCGCCGAAACGGCCCAGAAAGAAGGGTTCCCGGAGATCGCGGCCGTCTGGCGCAACATCTCGAACGCCGAGAAACACCACGAGGAGCGGTACCGCACGCTTCTGGCCGAGATGGAGAAGGGCGAGTCCTTCAAGAAGCCGGCTAAAACCACTTGGCGCTGTCTCAACTGCGGCTTCATCCACGAAGGGACCGAGGCGCCCAAGAACTGCCCGGCATGCGCCCATCCGCAGGCATGGTTCGAGGAACTGGGAAAACACTGGTAACGATAAGGAGGTGAGGCGATGACAAAAAGACTCGAGGTGTACAAGTGCGAGATATGCGGCAATGTGGTCGAGATGGTCCATGGCGCGGCCGGGACGCTCGTCTGCTGCGGCCAGAACATGAAGAAGATGGAAGAACAGACGGCCGACTGGAAGAACGAGAAACATGTCCCGATCGCCGAGGCGCATGAGGGCGCTACCCTCGTCAAGGTCGGGTCGACCGCCCATCCGATGGTCGACGACCACTACATCGAGTGGATCGAGATCATTAACGGCGACTATGTGAACCGCAAGTATCTCAAGCCGGGCGACAAGCCCGAGGCGGCGTTCTATGTCCCTTACGCCGACACGCTGATACTGCGCGAATACTGCAACAAACACGGCCTCTGGAGAGGCGGTAAAAAGTAACGGAGGAACGCCATGGACAAAAAACTGGAGAAGATGATCAACGACCAGATGAACTTCGAGATATATTCGGCCTATATCTACCTCGCGATGGGCGCCTACTTCGACGCGAAGGGGCTGACCGGCTTCGCGAACTGGATGAAGGTGCAGTGGCAGGAGGAACTGTTCCACGCGAAGAAGATGTATCTCTACCTGCTTGACAAGGGCGGACGCCCCTTCTACACCGCGATCCCTGATCCGGGTAAGGAATGGAAGAGCGCGAAGGCGGCCTTCGAACACGCCCTCGAGCACGAGAAGATCGTCACCTCCCGCATCAACGCGATCAAATCGGCGGCGATGAAACTGGACGATCACGCGACGAGCGTCTTCTACAACTGGTTCGTCAACGAGCAGGTCGAGGAGGAGAAGAATGTCGGCGAGATCATCCAGAAGATAGAGTTCGTCGGCGAGAAGGGCCCCGGCGCCTACATGCTCGACAAGGAACTCGCGGCGCGCGTGTTCGTCGAGCCCCCGCTCGCCGAATAGCGGGGTGGGGTGATGACGCTCTCCGCGATACCGATAGCGCCCGACATCTATTGGGTGGGGGCGATCGACTGGGCGGTCCGCAACTTCCACGGCTACACGACCCATCGCGGCACCACCTACAACGCCTATCTCATCATCGACAAGAAGATAACGCTCGTCGACACGGTGAAAAAGGGCTTCGAACACGAACTGCTCGAACGGATCGCATCGGTGATAGACCCGTCGAAGATCGACTATATCATCTCCGATCACTCCGAGCCGGACCACTCCGGGACGCTCCGCGAGGTGGTCGCCGCGGTGAAACCCGAAAAGGTCTTCGCATCGGTCGTGGGACAGAAGACGCTCGCCCGGCACTTCGGCGACATCGGCATCCCCGTCACGGCGGTGAAGGACGGCTATAAACTGTCGCTCGGCAAGCGGACCATCGCCTTCATGGAGACGCGGATGCTCCACTGGCCCGACAGCATGTTCAGTTACCTCGTCGAGGATCAACTGCTGTTCAGTCAGGATGCCTTCGGGATGCATCTGGCGACCGCCGAGCGGTTCGACGACGAACTGTCGTGGGACCTGCTCGAACGGATGAGTTCTGATTACTACGCAAACATCATCACGCTCTACTCGCCGCAGGTGGCCAAACTGCTGGAAAAGGTCGCCGCCTCGGGACTTTCCTTCAAGATGGTCGCCCCCGACCACGGCCCGATCTGGCGCGACATGGCGCGGTTCGGGAAGATGGTCGAGAACTACGGGAAGTGGTCGGCGCGGGAACTTGTCCGCAAGGCGGTCATCCTCTACGACACGATGTGGCACGCGACCGAAGAGATGGCGCGTTACATCGCCGACGGCATCGTCGCGGGCGGCGTAAAGGCCGAGGTGATGCCGCTGGGCAGCTCTTCCCGCAGCGATGTGGCGAGCATGATGATAGACGCGGCGGCGCTCGTCGTCGGGTCGCCGACGCTCAACAACAATGTCTATCCCTCGCTCGCCGATGCGCTGACCTACCTGCGCGGACTCAAGTTCGGCACGCCGGTCGGCGCCGTGTTCGGTTCCTACGGCTGGAGCGGCGAGGGAACGGCGCAACTGAAAGAGTATCTCGCCTCGATGAACTGCGCGGTCATCGGCGAGGTGAAGACACAGTATGTCCCCGACGCGGGGACGCTCACCGCCTGTCGCGACCTCGGGATGCAGGTCGCGGCCAAAGTGAAGGAACTTTTACCCGAATAATGGAGGAACACATGAAGAAGTATGTCTGCACCGTGTGCGGTTATGTCTATGATCCGGCGACCGGCGATCCCGACAGCGGTGTCAAGCCCGGCACCGCGTGGGAAGATGTCCCGGCCGATTGGGTGTGCCCCGTCTGCGGGGTCGGCAAGGACAGTTTCGAGGAACAGTAGGGTCTAACTATCGCTGAGCAGCGTATCGTCGTCAGGCGTCAGGTCGTCGGCGGTAAGCGCATCGGCATCCTTTGCCACATCGGCGTCCTTTTTCACATCATCGGTGGCCGGCGCCCCATCGGTCAGCAGGACATCATCGTCCGCCGGCGCGGCGTCACCTTCCGTGAGCAGGGTGTCGCCGTCATCGAGCAGGGAATCGCGGTCGCCGAGTATCTCGTCTATGATCTTTTCGACATCGACCATCGACGGCTCCTTGGCACAGCCGGTGAACAGCACGAAGGCGACGATGAGGAACAGTATCTTTTTCATGGCCGCCTCCCCTAGAATGACGCGCTGAAGTTGACGAGGAACCGGTCGGGCGCCGTCACGAACGACACCTTCTTGTCGGATACCGGCTCCTCCTTTTTCTCTTCTTCTTCGGGCTTCTTCTCCTCGGTCCAGAAGAACAGGCCGACGCCCGCCGCGAGGAATATCGCGCCGCCGATGAACGAATAGTTGCGCGAACTGATGTGCTGGCGCCCCTCCTCGTACTTCTGGCTCGCTTTCTTGACATAGGCGTCGCGGTCGAAATCGGCGCTTTTCGCCGCCTCCTCTATCGCCGAGCGCGAGGTCATGTCGTTGTAGGAGGTGAAACTCTTCTGGGCGAGGTGGTCGAAATAGAAGCCCGAGGCGATGGCGAGCACACCGAAGACGCCCGATGCGATGGCGACGCCGAAATAGGGTCGCACGATCTCCTTCTCGCCTTCCGCCGCCGGCTCCTCCTTCTTCGCGGGCGCCTCGGTGGCGGCCGTATCTATCTTTTTTTCTTCCACCGCCGGGCTTGCCACGGCGGAGTTCTCAACGGAGCCGGGAGCGGGCTCGGCCGCCGGAGCGGGCTCGGCCGCCGGGGCGGGCTCGGCCGCCGGAGCGGGTTCAGCCGCCGGAGCGGGCTCGGCCGCCGGAGCGGGCTCGGCCACCGGAGCTGGTTCAGCCGCCGGAGCGGGCTCGGCCGCCGGAGCAGGTTCAGCCGCCGGAACGGGTTCGGCCGCAACGCCCGTCGCGACGAAAAGAAGCGCCGCGCACGGGATCCACATCATTCGTTTCATCTCACACCTCACTGATATACGCTAAAAAGGTCCTGTGTCCCGGTCATGATCGGAAGCGGCGCGGCGAGCGCGGCGTCGGCGGAATCGAAGGGATTGGCCGTCACGCCGTCGGAAAGTCCCGTGGGCGCCGTCCCGTTCTGTATGACGATGCCGTACTTTCCCGGCGCATCGATGGTCGAACGTTCGACCGTCACGCCGGAGAACGACAGCCCGGCAAGCGCCGCGTTTCCTTCGGCGCCGTCGGCGATGAACCCGGCGCGGAAGTTGTCGGCAAAGACGACCCGCTCCAGCCGGATGACACAGTCGGCGTCGTCCAGTTCGACCCCGTAGGCGGTCAGGCCGTCGCCGACAAGGGCGTCATGCCACTGTGCCGAGAGCGTCCCCGCGATGCGGGTATCGAATATCCCGAGACCGCAGGAAC
Source organism: bacterium (assembly GCA_029573155.1). Classification (GTDB taxonomy): domain Bacteria; phylum UBP6; class UBA1177; order UBA1177; family JAKLFG01; genus JAKLFG01. The sequence goes on along the minus strand of JAKQHE010000133.1, from coordinate 1,221 downwards.
GGAACGCCGCGATACCCGCGGCGCGATTCCCCGTTATCGTGGAATCCTGCAGGGAGAGTTGCGGAACATCGCCCGACCGCTGGAGCCAGATGCCGGTCATGCCGTTGCCGGTCACGACCGCCTCGTCGAGTATGCCGTACGCGTCGCCGTCGATGAGGATGCCGATCGAAAGACAGTCGCGCACCGTCAGTGCGGTCGCCTCGATGATCGCATGATCGGTCGCCACGATGCCGCGACCGCCATAGAGCGCGGAACCGGTCACCGGGGCGGCTATCTTTTCGATAATGATGTCGTTCAGCGTCGCCGACGAACCGGTCACGAAGAGCGCCGCGTTCTCGGTGCGGATATCGGCGATGCCGCCACCCGTCCAGCGCAACCCGGCCCCGCCGGTCACGACCAACCCCTGCCGACCGAACCCGGTCATCGTGACACCGTTGAGAACCGCCTGCGATCCCGCCAGCTCGCCGGCGGCGGTCGCCGCGTCGGGGGAACCGGTCAGCGCAGTATCGGTCAGGGTGATCGAACCTCCTTTCATCGCAAGGGCGAACGAGACGGCCCCTTCGGCGGGAGGCAACGCAACGAGCCGCACCCCGCTGAGCGCGACGCCGTCGGCCTGTGCGATATCGAGCGCGACGGTGTCCGACGCTATCTCGATGTCTCGGAGCGTCACATCGTCCGACCGGATGAGAAGCCCCCGCTCCCCCGCCGGCGCGACGATACGGCTCGACGACCCTTTCCCCACGATGGTAAGTGGTTTCGAGACGGTGACCGCGGTCGTTATCGTCGCGACATCTATGCAGACGCAATCGTTCCACGCGTCGGTCGCGTTCGCGACCGCGTCGGCGAGATCATCGGTCCCGCGGACGACGGCGCAGCGATCTTGGCACGCCTCGGGAAGACGCCATTCCTTTGCCTCGTTATCGCAGGCGATAAGGAGCGGGAACACGGCCGCGCATAGGAAAATAAGTGGTATCGTCGATGGTCGCATGCTCACCTCGACGCCATGATACCCCCGCAAAAAGAGAAATCAAGGAAGTGTCGGGACGAATTCAGACGGCGACCACGCGCCGTTTCGGGTCGTCGACGAACAGAAGGTACGCCTCGACCGACCGGCCGGGGTAGAGCCCCGCGAGCATGGCGCGGTACCGGGCCATCTGTTCACGATACTTCCCGGCGAGGTGGCCGACACGGCCCGTCTTATAGTCGATGAGGGTGATGCGG
>JAKQHE010000117.1 GCA_029573155.1 bacterium | reverse complement strand
TTCGACCACCGGCTCGCGCTCGCCGCCATCGGGTGCGGCGTCGCGGGGGTCCGTTTCAATCCCGGCAACATCGGCGGGAAGGATCATGTGACACGGATCGTCGAGGAGGCACGCACACGGCCCGATCTCGCGCTCCGCATCGGCGTCAACGCCGGATCGCTCGAAAAGGATATCCTCGAAAAGCACGGCGGGCCGACCGCCGCGGCGCTTGTGGAGAGTACGCGGCGCTGGGTCGAATACCTTGAGCTCGAACTCAAATACCTCAACTTCAAACTGTCGGTCAAATCGCACGCCGTTCCCGAAACGGTGGCGGCCTGCCAGGCGCTCGCCGCGTTCACCGATGCGCCATTCCATGTCGGCATCACCGAGGCGGGCGGCGGCATCGGCGGCCGCATCCGGTCGGCGGCCGGCATCGCGATACTGCTCCACGAAGGGCTCGTCGACACGTTCCGCGTCAGCCTCACCGCGCCGGTGGAGGACGAGATCGTGACCGGGATGTACATCCTCAAGTCGTGCGGCCTGCTCGACGGTGGCGGCGAAATAGTATCCTGTCCCACCTGCGGTCGGACCCACGGGACGCTCTTTACCTACCACGACAAACTCGAAAGGTTCTTCGATGAACATCGGTGGTGGCTCCGCCCCCGGCTCACCGTCGCACTCATGGGGTGCGAGGTGAACGGCCCGGGCGAAGCGAAGGAGGCCGACCTCGGCATCGCGCTCGGTCACGGCTCGGCGCTCTATTTCGAGAAAGGTTCGCTCGTCCGCAAATTCGACGATCAGGACGCCGCCTTCGTCCATCTTCTGCGGCGCATCGGCGAGATATGGGAATTAGCACCGGTCAAGGGAGGATGAGATGAAAAAGATCGTTTCGACGCCCGACGCCCCGAAGGCGGTCGGACCCTATTCGCAGGCCGTGTGGGCCGGCGATACGCTTTACATCTCGGGCCAGATACCGCTCGATCCGGCGACCGGCGCCATGGTCGGCGCGACGGCGGCCGAGCAGACGGCGCAGGTCTTCCGGAACATCGGCGCGATACTGAAGGCGGCGGGGATCGGTTTTGAGCATATCGTCAAAATGACGGTGCTCCTGACCGACATGAAGGAGTTCGCGGCGATGAACGAGGTCTACGCCCGGCACTTCACCGGCGACTTCCCGGCACGGGCCGCCTATCAGGTCTGCGCCCTGCCGAAGGGCGCTCTTGTCGAGATAGAGACCGTCGCCTACCGGGGCTGACATGAGATATCTTGCGCTGGCCCTTATCCTGACACTCGGCATCGTTTCATGCAAAAAGGAGGAGGAGAACGCCTTCTTCACGAAGGGGAAGAAGGTGGAGACCGGGCTCATCTGGGAGAAGACGCCGGTGACCGCCGAGGCCATCCTCGCGGGTAAGATGGTGACACCGCTCTTTTCCGACACCTTCGACCGTCCCGATCTCGGCCCGAACTGGCGGGTGCAGGGCGGCGACTGGCGGATCGAGGACGGCGTGGTCCAATCGATGAAGGCCAACAACCGCAATCTCGTGCTGACCGGCGCGGCGCTGCCCGACAACGCGGTGATAGAACTGAAGATGTGGAGCGGATCGGATTTCGTCGACATCAAATTCAATGCGTGGGGCGACGGCGGGGAGCACGACCACGGCGACGGCTACAGTTTCATACTCGGCGGTTGGAAGAACCGCGTCTCGGTCATAGCGAAACTGCACGAACACGAAAAAAGCCGCGTCGAGGACCGCGCCACGCGGCTGGCGCAGGACGAGGTCTACCGCGTGAAGGTGATCCGTATCGACGGGAGGATCTGGTGGTTCGTCAACGACGAGATATTCCTCGCCTATCTCGATCCGAAGCCGCTCGCGGCCGCCGCCGGATACAAATATCTGAGTTTCGCCAACTGGGAAAGCATGGCCTATTTCGACGACCTGAAGATAGCGAAGATAGAATAGGAGACCTCATGTTCATCGCGGTCGAGGGGATAGACGGCTCCGGCAAATCGACGACGATCGCCGAACTCGAGAAGTTCCTGACCTCGCGGGGCCACGCGGTGCACCGGACCGCCGAGCCGACGGGACTCGACACCGGCCGCGCCATTCGCGAACTGCTCGGACAGAAGAGCGAACGGCCCTACACACGCCACGAACTGGCGCTCCTGTTCGCCGCCGACCGCCTCCGCCACCTCGAGGAGGAGGTCGAACCGGCACTCGCCGCCGGGAAGACGGTGCTCACCGACCGCTATCTCTTCTCGTCTCTCGCCTACCAATCGGTCGACCTTCCCTCCGAATGGGTCGCCGCCCTCAACCGGTTCGCACGGCTTCCCGACACCGTCATCTATATCGAAGTGAGCATCGACACCGCACTTTCGAGACTTACGCGGTTCCGGCAGAACGCCGAGATATTCGAAACGCGCGGCTTCCTTGAAAAACTCAGGGCGAACTATGAACGGGTCCTCACGGAGTATGCCGACCAAGTGAACATCGTGCGGCTCGACGGCGAGGTGGCGATGGGTGATATCGCCGCCGACATAGAAATAAGACTATCCGGCATCTTCCCGAAAAAGAGTTAATAGACGAACTCGTAACAGCCCATATCGGCGGTGCCGGTACCGTACATCGGCACATCGAAACGGGTCTTGCCTTCGAGATCGGTGGTCGGAGCCGATGCGTCGCTCGCGAAGTCGATGCAGGGGGATATCTGCATCCCGACCGGATCGGCGATCAGATGGAAATCGTTGTTCGGCGCATCGACGAACAGTGGATCGGCGTGTATGTTGCCGGTGCCGGATAAGTTGCTGTCGTTGGTCATCTGGATGTCGCTGTAGGTCGCGGCGATCGTGCCGCCGCCGCCCTCGTCCCAGAGTTCGTCAGTGTTGTTCTGCACCGTCGCCGCCGCGTCGGCCCAGAAGATGGAGTTGACGATCGTCGTGCCGGTGCCTCCCATGTTGGCTACCGCGCCGCCGCTATCCTCCGCACTGTTCTTTGAGAAGGTGCTGTTGGTGATCTGTATCGCCGAGGCATCGTTCGCCCGTATCGCGCCGCCGTTCGCGGTCGGCGCGGTGACCGTGTTGCTGTAGAAGAGCGAGTTGACCACCTCCAGTACCGTACCGGTCCCATAGCCGTTGAGCGCACCGCCGCCGGCCTCGGTGGAAGTGCCGCCGGTGATCGTGTTCTCGGAGAAAACGCAGTTGCGCACGGTGGTCGTGCCGCCGCCGGTCGCGTAGATCGCGCCGCCGAACGCGACATCGTAGTTGCCCGCCGTGACCGTGTTCTTGAAAAAGAGGCAATTCTCGAACAGGCTGCTCCCGCCGCCGATGATCGCGATCGCGCCGCCACGGGCGGTGTCGTCACCGGTCTGCACGACGGCGGAGTTATTCCTGAAGATACAGTTGCGGACGGTCATCGAAGCGTTGTTGAGATACATCGCGCCGCCTTCGACGATATTGCCGGAACCGCTGCCGGTCACCGCGCGTCCCTCCTGCACCGTGAAGCCATCCATCAACGCGCCGGCCGCGCCGTACAGTATATGGGAAACGCGGTCGCTGCCCCCCGATGACTGCCGCCCGTCGATGATGGTGGCGTTCACCGTCCAGTCACGGCTTTCGCGGAGCGCCTCGGTCCCCGCGAACCCACCGTAGAACGGCACCTTGCCACGCAACTGGATGTAGTTACCGGTCGCGTTCTTGTAGGCGTAATAGGTCCCCGCGGCGACCCAGACCTCGCAGGTCGCGGCGCTGGAGCCGTTGGCCGAATCTATCGCCGCCTGCAGATCGTTGAAGGCGGTGTTCCACGAAAGGCCGTCAGGCGTACCGGGCGCAGGCGTGGTCTTCACGAACCGGACGCAGATCTCGCAATCGGCGCCCGCCCAGCCGGCGTCACAGCATTTTCCTTGGCTTTCGCTACAGACGAAGTTACCGCAGAAAAACCCGTCATGGACATCGCAGGCGGCGCTGTTGCCGTTGCAGGTATCGTCCCCGTTGCAGAACACGCCATCGTCGCACGGCGTGGTATCGGGAGCGAACCCGTCGGGGGGACAGGCGGCACTGTTGCCGGGGCAGGTCTCGACAACATCGCACACCGGGTGGGCAGCGGAACGACAGACATAATTCGAATCCGCCGTACGGAAATGACAGCCATCGCAACAGGCGCCGGTCGAACATTCGCAGGTATCGACATCGACATCGGGCACGACCGCATCATCAGTGATCACGGTACCGTCGTCGGCGACCACGGTACCATCATCGGTGACCACGGTACCATCATCGGTCGCGATCCCGTCAGTGAGGATATCGTCGGTAGTCACATCGTCTGTAGCCACCTCATCGGTGACCACCTCATCGTTCACGATATCGTCGGTCACAACCTCGCCATCGTCATTCACCACCTGACCGTCGTCGTTCACCACTTGGCCGTCATCATTTATCAACTGTCCGTCGTCGTTCACGAGTTCGCCGTCGTCGTTGACCAACTGGCCGTCGTCGTTCACGAGCGGATCGGTCTCCGTCTCCCCGGTATCGCTCCCCGGCTCGTCGGGAAGCAGATCGTCGCTGTCGAGGAAGACCTCATCCGTGTCGGCATTACCGCTCCCCTGATCGGTGGTCGGCGGGAATATCCGGCGGGTCCCCGGCTCGCAGGAGACGATGACCACCGCCACGAAAAACAGGATCACGATGCGGCTGAAAGACATCATTTTCTCCTCCCTCGCGGAAAAAAATCAAATAAAAACAGGAGGCATTGTATCCCCGGCACCGTGTAAAGTCAAGCGAAAAGGGGCCGCGCTTCGATTCCTTGCTTTTTGGCGCGACGGTGGCTATAACTGGCGCGGACCGATCATTATGAGGTGAAGTTCGATGTGCGGTATCGCCGGGATGTTCTGGGTGCCGGGGGCGGAGCGCTATGTCGCCGACCTCCTCTTCGCGATACAGCACCGCGGTCAGGAGTCGTGCGGCATATCGGTACGCCGCGATGATGACACCATCGCGACCCAGAAACAGATGGGACTCGTCAAGCATGTCTTCACTCCCGAGACGCTCGATCGTTTCACCGGGTCTTCCGCCATCGGCCATGTCCGTTACCCGACCGCCGGGTCAAGCGACATACTCAACAGCCAGCCGCACGCCATACCCTTGCCCGATGGTTCGACGCTCGCCCTCTGTGCGAACGGCGACATCGTCAACTACGCCGAATGGCGCACCCGTCTTGAACAGACGGGGGTCGTCTTCACGAGCAACAACGACGGGGAACTCATCGCGCGGCTCATCGCCCACCGCCACGCCGTCGAGGGGCTGACCATCGAGGAGGCCATAACCCGGGCGCAGAGCGACCTGAAGGGAGCCTTTTCGGCGCTCCTCATCCACCGAGACCGGATGTACGCCTTCCGCGATCCGCACGGATTCCGGCCCTATGTCATGGGCCACCTGACCTGGCAGGGAACGGGCGAGATGCCGGCCGAGGGGACCTGCTTCGCCTCGGAATCGTGCGCCTTCGGCATCATCGGCGCCCGCTTCATCCGCGAACTGAAGCCGGGCGAGATACTGAAACTCGAGCGCAACCGTCCCGTCACGACCGTCGCGGTGAACGGCCTGCGGCCCCGTCACTGCGTGTTCGAACTCATCTACTTCTCGCGCCCCGACACGCTCACCTTCGGCGAGTTCGTCCACGATGTCCGCAAGAAGATCGGCGCGACGCTCGCCCGCGGCGACCGCGACATCCCGCCCGGCGACGATCTCGTGGTCATGGCGGTCCCCGACTCGTCTAACTTCGTAGCGCTCGGCTACGCGGCCGAGAAGAAGGCCCCGTTCGACATGGGGCTCATCCGCAATCATTATGTCGGCCGCACCTTCATCCGCCCCCATCAGGAGAAGCGCGACGAAGGGGTCAAACAGAAGTTCAACCCGCTCCCCGGCTTCTTCCCCGGCAAGCGGGTGATACTCGTCGACGACTCGATCGT
>JAKQHE010000107.1 GCA_029573155.1 bacterium | reverse complement strand
GTCGACCCGAACATCCTGAACCCCCAGAACACCTGGGAGGACAAGGAGGCGTTCCACTACCGCGCCGAGAAACTCGCCGAGGAGTTCTCGCGCCACTTCGACCGCGCCTACGGACTGCGGAGCATCAACCCCGCCGTCGTCAAACAGTGTCCCGGGAAGTAAAAGTTCATAGAAAAGACTTTATCTGACGCAGAAAGCAGAACAAAGATCCCAATAACCATTTTTCAAAACCCTTCTCACTTCACCTCTGGAAAAGTCCACGGAAAAAGCCAACTCGCCCCAACCGACATCGGAAGAAGAAGACCAAAAACAGATCGATGGCATGTCGGGAAAATATGATGCCGGATTGGCTTTGCCTCGATAAATCAGGGTTTTTAACTCATAAATGTTGGGTAAACGCCAATCTTGATATCCCGCATAGTTTAAACTCTGGCAATAACCAAGCGACGCCTGCCAAGAAACCGAAGAGCTATAATACATGGTCCAGATAAGCCCGCTTGTTCTGTCCGTAACAATTGGTTTTTCTGACAAAGAGAATATGCTGGAAAAAGATCGTTCATTACCTCTCACACAACGAACAGAATATTTTGTCCCCTTATTTCCAAACCTCGTTGTCGCGTCGCCAAAATCTACGCCCCATGCCCATTCTTCTAAAGAATCCATATTGGGCCGAGAAGACCAGAAAAAGCTAGACGGCGTATGAGGGAAAGCCCCTCCATCTATCGCAGGCCTATCATAGCCGTTATTTATTATGCTCTCTAACTCACGATCGTTTGGCAAACGCCAGTCTTCATATCCACCATAAATGAGTCCTGCACAATAATCTATGGCTTCTTGCCAACCGTAAGTGTTTGGCGATAAGGTTCTCTGCCAATCAAGTCTCGTATAATTATCGGTCACGATCTCTTCGGGCGTTATTCCATTGATGGAGTAACTTCTCGGCACACACATTCCGGCTGCAACATATTGAGCATCTTGCCCATAGAAGGCGCTATCAAGCGAATCGCAAGAGACCTCCGCTTCGTCATCATAGCATTGTGTCTGACCGGAGCAAGGAAGAGTCACAACCCTATAATCAGCTGTAACCGTCTCGCTATCGGCCATTCCCGTTCTGAATGCTTTTGCCTTTATGGTTTGTGCCCCCTACACTGTGATATAATCAACATATTCGTTGTCGGTTGTCTTGTTTGGTTCGCTATCGTCAATAGTGTACCTGATACTTACACCTGCGGTTTCCGTGGTTATTGTGATCTGCAGTCCTTCCCCATAAAAATCACCCGCAGATGGAGTGAAAGCCAATGGCAATATAATGCATAATCCGTCGTTGACCCATTGACCAGCATCGCATATCTGCGGCTGATCTCCGAGGGTATCCATGCACACTGTTTTCCTTTTTGTTCTCTTTTCATCATCCAAGCACTCGTCCGGATCAACACAAGAACCATCATAGGCCCAAGATCCATTCACGCATTTCTCCGGTTGTTCTCCGCGCCCGTTTAGACCGCACCCTTCGTCGGATATTCGCGTGTCCCCATCAATACATTCGTCGGGATCAAGGCAGTCACCATCATCCACCCATTCGCCACTTTCGCATTTCTGCGGTCTTGCACCACGCCCGTTCAATCCGCAAGCAACATCCCGCTCCGTCCCGTTTTCGCAGATCGCTCCCCATCCAACGATCTTATCTATGTTCTTGTGGGTCGTCTCGGTCAGGTCGCCATAATCCTTTGCGCAGGCCGCCAGCAGCAGGGGGAGTGTTATTGCTAATATACGTTTCATGGTCATCTCACGCAGCGGGCAAGGTAGTCGTTGTACTTACCGTTGCTGCTCACATAGCCGTCGTCGAAATTGACACGCCATGCGCTTAGGGCGTTGCCCGCAAGGGACGAAGACGACCAGAAATATGCAGACGGCATTTCGGGAAAATCGGAGGCCGGGGCGTACCTGCTCCGATTTATCAATGTTTTCAACTCATCGATGTTCGGAAGACGCCAGTCGATATACCCGCCATAGTTCAAGTTCTCGCAGTATGCAAGAGCACTTTGCCAATTCACCGAAGATGCGTATTCCTTGGCCCATTGGAGGCCCGTCACGGTTTCATTCACAACTACCCCGCCTGATACTGCTTCTTCAGTGAAGGTAAGCTCTTCCGACTGCGATTTCACTCTTACGCAGCGCACATGGTAGCTACTGATTTTAGTGTAGCCTTGGAAATAACCGTAATTAAAATTGATATCCCAAGCGTAGCCGGTGTTGTCAGCGCAGAACGAGGACGACCAGAAGTCATCCGAGAAAGTGCCGGGGAAGGCATCGGTATCTATCGCGGGACTTGAGCGACCATACTCCACTATGCTTTCGAGTTCTCGGTAGTTCGGCAGTCGCCAATCGGAGTGGCCGCCATAGGCCAAACCTTCGCAATAGGCAACGGCATTGTCCCAAGTATAGGTGTTCCCCGATAGGGTTCTCTGCCACTGAAGTCCGGTATTGTTATCGGTCACGATTTCTTCGGGAGTGGCACCGCTCACGGTGTAACTTTTAGGTATGCACATCCCCAGCACCGCATATTGGGCATCCTGTCCGTAAAAATCATTGCCCTCTGTTGGACAGGTCACCTCGCCGGAGTTGTCGTAACACTTGGTCTGGCCGCTGCATGTGATTTGTATCACACGATATTCCGCCACCGCCGTGATGCTATCGGCCATTCCTTCACGAAATACCTTGGCCTTCAACTTTTTCTTTCCCCCATCCGCAATAACGAAGGGATCGGTGTAAAGAGTGCCGACCGTAGCGGTGGGCTCGGTGCCGTCGAGGGTATAACGGATCGTCGTTCCCGTCGTTTCGGCGCTTATCTGGATCGGCGTTGTTTCCAGATAAAATCTCCCCTCGTGAGGGGCGATCGTCGGAACAAGGGAACGGCAAAGACCATCATCGGTCCAATGCCCCTCGATACACTTCTGCATCTGGTCGCCTATCGTATCCAAGCATGTTACTCTTTCAACAACTCGCGTGTCATCATCCAGACAATCATCGGGGTCGACACAATCACCATTGTCAACCCATGCGCCACTTTCGCATTTCTGCGGTCTTGCACCACGATTGTTAAATCCGCAAGCAACATCCCGCACCGTCCCGTTCTCACAGATCGCTCCCCATCCAACGATCTTATCTATGTTCTTGTGGGTCGTCTCGGTCAGGTCACCATAATCTCTTGCGCACGCCGTTGCCAAAAGGAGGAGCGTTGTCAACAGTATTTTCTTCATGCCCCCCCCTAAAACTCATATCCGAACGAAAGCATCGCCCCGTCACGGTACGGCGCGACGGAGAACCCTTCGAGGTCGAGCACCTTCACCTCTTCCGGTATCGCCATCAGCACGACCCCGGTGACCGCCATCGCGCCGCCCACCACATACCCTGTGATGCGGAGGGCGTCGTATATCTTCGCCCTGTCGTACACTTTTTTCATCTTCTCATCGTAGGAGCTCCGCGTGAAGTCGGGTTCCTTCATTGCCTCTTCGAGTGCCGCCGGCATCGACATGGTCCGGTAGTCGCGGTATTCCTTGTCGGCAAGAACATCGAACGCGATACCGACGCCAAGCACCGCGGCGCCACCGGCAAGAAGGCCAACGCCCCACCACTTGTAGGGGCGAATGGTCTCATACTGGTAATCGAGCGTGGCAACGGCATTGAAGGGTTCTCCCTCCTTGAACGCAAGCGGCAACCAGAAATCCACATAGCCCGGCTTGCGAATCACCAATCCTTTCGAGCAGATCGGCACCGAAAAGGGTCCCGGTGCATTACCAACCACCACGCCATCCACCGACACCTGCGCCCCTTCGAGTTTCGCGCCGCCGCTGTCGGTCACTTCTACTGAAAGCGACACCTTCTTGGGAATCAGGCCGACCTTTATCTCCTTTTCTTCCTCCGGATTGAGTTCGATGACCCCATCGAGTTTCTCATAGCAGGCCGATTCGACGACGAGCGTATGTTTCCCGGGGGCCACCTGTCGTTTCGGCATTGGGAACCCTTCTATAGCCGCACCGTCGAACTGTATCGCCATATCGCCGATGAGGTCGGTGTTCGTTATAGTGAGGAAGGCCTCGTCCTTTTTCATCTGCGCCGAGAAGACGCGACTTTTGTCTATGAGGGTTTTGAACTCCTCGGCGACATATCCGGGAGCGGTTATCCGTATCTCACGCTCACCCTCTTCGACATCCTTCTCACACGGCAGATTGAAGCAGAATAGGCGCCCGTCGAGGTAGGCCTTTGCCCCCGGGGCGTTCGCTTCGAACTTGATGGCGTACACCACCGCCTTCCCGGTCGCCGGCATGACCGGACGGGCATTCTGCAATTGCTCCGCTATCGCATCAAGCGCACGACGCAGTCCCTCTTCCAGCCCGTCGAATTGAGCCGTTGCTCCGAAGATGGTCGCCTCCTTGGAGAGGTCTATGAGTTCGGCGGTGATGACATAGATGCCGCTCATCTTCGTTATCGTCGTTGAAAGTATCGTGTCGGCCGCCAACGCCTGCCCGAGCGGTATCTGGCATTTCTGGTCGTAACATTCCTTGTACGATTCCTTTTTCAACTCCTTTATCCTGACCGCCATCTGCCGCTCTTTGGAAATGACGACGAACCGCCCCGATGAAACAAGTTTGCTCCGCAGATATTCGGCGGCATTGTCAAGCATCTCGGGGGTCATCTTCCCCGTCTTGTCGCCGATCTCCATGACCGCCAGTTTGCTGTTGCGCGTCTGGCCCCAGAGACAGACCGAGAGAAGCATGAGAATCAAGATCGTGGATCGCGCAGACATAAGAAACCCCTCGAACAGTGAGATAACGAAGCGATTTTAGCGGAACGGAAAGAAAAAACAAGAAAACGGGGCGGCGGGAAGATCCCCCCTCAGGCGCGGCTCGCCTTTCTATTGCCGCGCCGGAGCCCGAAGAAAAGCCCCAGAGAGATCACGACCATCAAGGCCGTCAGGAGCACGCCGTCGTCCTCGTCGCCGATATCCACGAAGGCGCACGAACAGCCTTTGGAGGGCGGCGCGTAGCAGAACGGCTCGGCGCACTGGTAGGAACGGGAGCGGATGGGCAACTCCAGTATCTTCTTGGCGCTGTCCATCAGTTTCACGCCGAGGTTCGGTATCTCTATCTGCGCCGTCATGGCCGATTCGAGGTTGAAGGTGATGTTGATCGTGTAGTAGCGCTCCTGTTTGTCGGCGAACTGGAATGCGGCACCGGACTGGAGGTCGTCGAACGAATAGTCGTTCGTCGGCTCGCTGAAGGTACCCGATGTCACGAGAAGGGTATCGCCGACGCCGTCGCCGTTGGCGTCCTCCCAGATGGTGATGGCCTGCATCCCCGCGCCGAAGTCGACCGAGTCGCCGACCGTCTTGACGCGGATGGAGCGGAGTTGGTTATCGCCATCCAGCGACTTGGCGCGGATGTGGAGGACCGGATTACTCTTGTTCAACTGATTGTGCGCCGGTTCCGGTATCTCCTTGGGCCCCTTGGTGAAGACGAAATAGCCGGTCGTCGGCTCGAACATGAATGTCGCGAACTCGACCTTCTGATCGGGGATGTTCTGCACCTCGGTGCCGCCGTTCTCGGTGATGACGAAGGTCGCCTTGCCCTCGACGACCGCGCGGAAGGTCGTGTTGGAAGGCACCGTCTGGCCGGTGTACGCAGTATCGGCCAGCACGAGAAGGTTGTGATCGCTGTTGGCAAGCAGGAGGCGTTCGGCCTGCGTCACTACGAAATCGGCGTACCCGGCGGCAAGCGCCGACAGCGTTCCCACCACGACATCGCCTTCCGACTGAGCGCCGTTGTTGTCCTTATCCTTCACGAGCCGCAGGTTGCTCAGCACCACGCCGGCCTCGGTCTCGAACTTCATCCTCACCATGTCGAGACTGAAATTTTTATTGTCGCCCGCGCAGGTCCCCTTGACCATCAATTGCGCGACGACGAGATTCTGTGAGGAAGCGGGGATGATGATCTTGGCGTCGCCGTTCGACGGACTCATGTCGCCCGCCCGATATTCTATCTGCGTGCCGGAGCACAACTCGCCGCCACCGCAGTCGGGAATGGCGACACACTGGCCTTCTTCGCATTTCTTGCAAGGATCGTTGCAGTCCTTGTCCTCGGTGCACTGGGTCACCACGCCGCCTTCACCACCGCAGGAGGCCTTGGGCGGCTCGGCGCATTCGGTGATGGGCGGGCAGGAATTCGATATGCGGGCCGATAGCGGGACCGAGGTGTTCGACTGGTAGTTGAGTCCCGTCGCGTCCGAGATGTAGGCGGTGTTGCGGATCACCGTCGTCTTGGGCAGATCGG
>JAKQHE010000085.1 GCA_029573155.1 bacterium | reverse complement strand
GCTGCTCCACCTGACGCTGCCGGGCGAAGTTCTGTCTCGAAACGGTCACGATTCTCGCCGACCAGAAAGGGACCAAGGGCTTCATCATCCTCTCGGCGGGCTTCTCCGAGGAAAGCGCGGCGGGCCGCGAACTCGAAAAGGCGATCGTGAAAAAGATAGAGTCGGTCGGCGGGTCGCTCGTCGGCCCCAACTGCATCGGCGTGCTCACCACCCACTACGCCGGCGTCTTTACCACTCCCATCCCGCGCCTCGACCCGCTGGGGTGCGACTTCGCCTCGGGCTCCGGCGCCACGGCGGTCTTCATCATGGAGGCGGGCATGCCCAAGGGGCTTTCGTTCTCCAGCATCTGGTCGGTCGGTAACTCGGCCCAACTCGGCGTCGAGGAGGTGCTCGCCCACTTCGACGAATCGTTCGATCCCAAGACGAGTTCACGCGTGAAACTGCTCTACATCGAGGATGTGAAGAAACCGGCCATGCTCCTCAAGCACGCCCGGAGTCTCATCCGCAAGGGGTGTCGCATCGCCGCGATAAAGTCGGGCTCCAGCGAGGCGGGGAGTCGCGCCGCATCGTCCCACACCGGCGCGCTGGCAAGCCCCGACGCCGCCGTATCGGCGCTCTTCCGCAAGGCGGGCATCGTCCGATGCGCGGGGCGCGAAGAACTGGTCGCCGTCGCGTCGGTGTTCATGCACAAGGAACTGCAGGGGAAGAACATCGCCATCATCACCCACGCCGGCGGCCCCGCCGTCATGCTCACCGACTCGCTTTCCAATAACGGGCTCGAGGTACCGCATCTCGAAGGCGACGCGGCCAAGGAACTGCTCGCGAAACTCCACCCCGGCTCCTCTGTCGCCAACCCGATAGATTTCCTCGCCACCGGTTCGGCCCAGCAACTGGGTGAGATCATCGACGCCTGCGAGCACAAATTCGATAACATCGACGGGATGGTGGTGATATTCGGGTCACCGGGGCTCTTCCCGGTGTACGACGCCTACCGCGTACTCGACGAGAAAATGAAGACCTGCAAAAAGCCGATCTTCCCTGTGCTTCCCAGCATCATCAACGCCGCTGACGAGGTGGCCGAATTCCTCGGCAGGGGGCGGATCAACTTTCCCGATGAGGTGGTGCTTGGCAACGCGATAGCCAAGACGCTCCAAACCGCAAAACCGGCCCCCGAGAGATTCGAACTGCCGAAGGTGGACACCGCCAAGATACGCGCCGTCATCGCCGAAGCGAAGGAGGGCTATCTCGAACCGGCCGCCGTCCAGACGCTCCTCGACGCCGCCGGCATCCCGCGCGCCGGAGAGGCGGTGGTCATGAAGAAGGCGGACGCCGTCGCCGCCGCTAAAAAACTGGGCTACCCCGTCGTCATGAAGGTGGTCGGCCCAGTCCACAAGTCCGATGTGGGCGGGGTCGTCCTCGGCGTGAAGGACGACGCGACGGTCGAGAAGGAATTCGACCGGATGATGAAGATCAAGGATACGACCGCCATCCTCCTCCAGCCGATGCTGTCGGGCATCGAACTGTTCGCCGGAGCGAAGTTCGAGGAGAAGTTCGGTCACATGGTGCTGTGCGGACTCGGCGGCATATTCATCGAGGTGCTGAAGGATGTGAACTCCGGTCTCGCGCCGCTCACCAAGGACGAGGCGCTCGCGATGATACGGTCGCTCAAGGGCTACAAGATACTGAAAGGGGTCCGCGGCCAGCAGGCAGTGTCGGAAGATAAACTGGCCGATGTGGTCGTGCGGCTCTCGGCGCTCGTCACCGCCGCCCCCGAGATCTTCGAGATGGACCTCAACCCGCTCCTCGGCAAGGGCGATCAGGTCGTCGCGGTCGATGCGCGGATACGCATCGTCAAGTAAGGGATATCCCCTTCACACGGCCTATTGGGCGCAGCGGAAACCGATAATATAATTCTCATAGGAAGGGGAGACAAAATCGCGATTTGAGACCCGTAAAAAGGTAGGATAGGCGATGTAACTCTCACCGCGCTTCACCCGCATCTCGGAGCCCGGGACCGGGGTCTCCAACCCCTGCGGGTCGTTCGCCGGCGACACGGCATAGTAACCCCCATCGTACCAATCCGCCACCCACTCTTCTACATTCCCGAGCATATCCTGTGCGCCGTAGGGAGATGCGCCGGCCGGCTTGCTCCCCACCACCATGGTGCCCGTCTCATTCTCGCAACTGCCTATCTCGGAGGTAACATCGGAGGCCGCCACCAGATCGCAGGTGGGCTCCGGTTCGTTCCCCCAGGTATAGGTCCGGCCGTCGGTACCGCGCGCCGCTTTTTCCCATTCGGCCTCGGTGGGAAGCCGACCGCCGATATAGGCGCAGTAGGCCTCCGCGCCGTGCCAGGTGACGCAGTTCATCGGGTGCTTCTCTCGGCCCGCACGATTGACATTGCAGTCCGAATAGGAACCGTCGGTGCGGTAGTGCTGATAGGTGCCGTTGTTGTTGCAGGCGCCGTCGGCGATACACTGCCGGTATTCCTCCACGGTCACCTCGTATCTGCCGATCTTATAGGCCGACAAGGTCACCTGATGGTAGGGATATTCATCTTCATAACAGAGTTCGTCGCCCACCTCCTTACACCCCATCATGAACGGCCCGGCGGGGATATCGATCATTTCGCCCGGCGGGACGGGAACGCCGTCGTCGTCGGGAACGGTCGCATCATCGTCGGTCGCGTCGTCATCATCGGCGATGTCGTCGTCGGGAGGGATCGCGATAAGTTCCGGATCGATCTTCATCAGATAGATATCCTCAAGCCCCATCGTCGTGTGTTCGTAAGTGATCCCGGTCACATACAAGTATCCTTCCGGATCGACCGCCACATCGGCGACCGTACCGTCGAAATACTGAGTATCGATCGATCGTACCGCCACCTCGGTCCCGTCCGGCTCAAAGGTCGCGACGAACACGGTATGTCCTCTCGCGCCCGCCGCATGGATCCGGCCGTCGGTCCCCAGTGCGATGCCGCCGTCGAAATCGACGCCGACGAAAAAGTCCAGCCGCTTCTCCCACAGCGTCGCGCCGTCGGGAGCGAACTTCTTCACGAACGGGTACGGGAACTGATAGGTATCGGGTCCCTGCCTGGTCGCGACCTTGGTCGTACCGAGCAGATACACATTATCATCCGCATCGAAGGCGAGCGCGATCGGCATGTCGTCATGGCCGCCGTCCCACTGCAGGTCCCAGAGCAGATCGCCCGCGGCGGAATACCGGGCCAGATAGACATCGGTCAGCGGGTAGCCATTCTCGTTGAAACGATCATCGTCCATGAGCCCGGCAAGGACGATCTCGCCGGAAGGCCCCACAGCCATGGAACCGAAGAAAACGGAGGGATCGGTCGGCGTGACATCCTTCTCCCATGCCAGCGTTCCGGCCGCCGAACGGTGACTCAACGTGAATATCCGGCGCACCGTCCCCGGCTCTTCGGGGACCGCCTCCTCCGTCACCCGGACCAGATGTACCCCGCCGGTCGTCGGGGCGGCGGCGAGTATCGTTCCCGCGCCGGCGCTCCCCGTCACGCGCCACGACTCATCGCCGGCGGCATCGAATCCGGCCACCATGCCCGAACCGAGGGAATAGATGCTTCCCGTCGCATCGACCGCGAGATCGTATTGGGTATCCATAGAGGTTGATCCCCACAACCGTGTCCACACCTTCGTACCGTCATCCTGCCATTTGGTCAGGAACAGATCGGAACAGGGGAAGGTATAGGTCTTGTAACTACAGATCGCGCCGGGACCTGTCTGATCGTCCATATTGGTGCCCGCGATACCGGCGACATAGATATCGCCCGCCGCATCGACCACCACCGAATGCCCGCTGTCGACCCGCTCCGAACCCCATACCCGGATCCAAACGACCGCCGGGGCGGGCAGGATGTCGCTCTCGGGAAGTTCGTCGACCTCGACGGGCGCATAGTCTTCGTCACCCGGCGCAGGTTCATCGACAAGTAAGACATCCTCGTCGTGGAACGGCGCATCATCGTCCATGATCGGCAGTTCATCGCCGACCGCCTCATCGGACACCACCGTATCGGCATCGGCGAGAGGCGCCGTATCGACCGCAGCGGCGCCGTCGGGAACAAACATATTTTCGGAAAAATTCTCGCAGGACACGACCGTCAGCGACAGGATAAGCAGTGCGATGATCTCCCGCATGAACAAACTCCATTATCGGATATCGTCAGTCTAGGAAGACTGACGGTCCTTGCAAGTAAAAAGTTGCGGCAGGGGATTTGTTTATTACGACTGCGAGGGATCCTCGACCTTCCCCATGAAGAGGATCGTGCCGGAGCGATCGTCGCGGATAACGAATACGAACGGCTTGGTGGCGTAGAACCCTTCGGGGATCGCCGTATCGCCCACCTCGACCGATGTCACCGCCGCCGCCTCGGTCCCCTGCTCGTTCACCTCGATGTAGGTCTTGTGCTTCACCTCGGAGACATAGAGCCCGTCGCCCGGTTCCGCCATGTTCATCAGGCCGCCCGGCACGAAGAGTTGTTCCATGCCGAGGCCCTTGAGGATGTCGTTGAGCGACTTCTCGTAGGCGAACTTGAACTTCGGAAGCAACACGGGGACCTCTTTCTTCTCGGTAAGGTTGGAGAAGAACCCGTCGAGCCCCTCGTCGGCCATCCGGACGATGAACTCATCCACCGTCCCGTCGTTCGGAACAAAACCGTAGAAGGCGAACTTGTCGCGACCGTAGGGAAGCCGCACGGCGCTGTACCCGCCCGCGGCGCCGTAGCCGCTGGAGAAGAATTTGAAATCCTGCGCATCCTTAAAGGTCATCATCTTGACCGTCTTGTCGGTGCCGTCGGTCAGTTCGAACTGGCCGTCGTAGGTACGATCCTCGTCGAAGGTCACCGTCCACGCCGCCTTGAAGTAGAGTGCGTTGATGAGGAACATGACTGTGTCGGCGTTGATGTCGTCGATGATCTTCTCTATCTTGCCGCTCGTGTTGTCGCTCACCCACTGGTTGATGAGGTCCGCGGTAGCGGTGTCAGCCATATCGACCGTGTAGGGCTCCGCCTCGAACGAGTTGAGGAGCGCCTCCTTGAACGCCGACTTGAGACGCGGCTCGAACAGTTCGTCCATCCAGACCGAGTTGGCGATGGCAAGCACCATGTCCTTGTCGGCCGATTCAAGGCTCTTGATGAGGTGGAGGAACTGCGCGTCTATCGCGGCAAGCGTCTGGTCGTCGAAGCCGAGCACCGTCCGCATCTCGGCGAGGTTGCCGCCCGAGGCGCCGTTCATCGTCATCGCGAGCGCTATCTCGATGGACAGCGGCGATATCATGAGGTTCTTCCCCGGCTCGGCGGTCGCCATCGCTTTGAAGATGCGTGCCGCGAAGTCGTTGTTGGCGGCGACCACCTCGGGGCTCACCGCCGCCGCATGGTCATCGGCCGCCTGATACTTGAGTGTGACCGCGGGGTCCTCCTTCGGGTCGTCGCCACCGCAGGCGATAACGAACGAAAGCGCCGCGCAGAGAAACAACGGGGTCAGGAAGCGTTTCATGGCTTTCTCCATTTAAAAAACGGTCAACGCCCCTTTGGTACCGGGCGCGGGGGATATTTATTTTTTTATTTTCCGCCGTTCCTGCACGAAGCGGATGCGATTCTCGGCGCGCCTCAGGTACTTGAGCCCCGCCTGATGCATGATCGGGTCGGCGCGGTGCCGCTCTATCCAGTCACGGGCCTCATCCACCGCGGCGTTCGCCCGGGCGAGATCTATCGTGTCGATCGTTTCGGCGGCGTCGGCGAACACCGTGAGGTCATCGTTCGAAAGATAGGCGATACCCGACGACACGGTGCACTCGAACAGTTCGCGATCGTCGCGCTTCACGGCGACAACGCCGGTGTCGAGCAGGACGACGAACGGTATGTGGCGCGGCAGGACCTCCATCTGTCCCTCGGTCGCCGGCAGGAGCACCGCCCCGCCATCCTCGTCGTAGAGCGTCTTGGTATGGGTCAGTATGTGCACATGCAACGCCATGGTCAGCCCTTCAGCAGTTTTTCCCCTTTCTCCACCGCCTCTTCGATGCCGCCGACCATCAGGAACGCCGCCTCGGGGTAGCGATCCATCTCGCCGTTCACGAGCATCCGGAAGCCCTTGATGGTATCCTCCCTCTTCACGAACTTGCCGGGCATGCCGGTGAAGGCCTCGGCGACACTGAACGGCTGGGAAAGGAACCGCTGTATCTTGCGGGCCCGGTACACCACCGTCTTGTCCTCCTCCGACAGTTCGTCCATGCCGAGTATCGCGATGATGTCCTGCAGGTCCTTGTAGCGCTGGAGTATGGTCTGCACCTGCCGCGCCACCGCGTAATGATCGTCCCCGACCACATCGGGCGTCAGGATGCGCGAGGTCGAATCGAGCGGGTCGACCGCCGGGTAGATGCCCATCGCGGCGAGCTCGCGCGAAAGCACCGTCGTCGCATCGAGGTGGGCGAAGGTGGTGGCGGGCGCCGGGTCGGTCAGGTCGTCGGCCGGGACATAGATGGCCTGCACCGAGGTGATGGAGCCGGCCTGCGTCGAGGTGATGCGCTCCTGCAGTTCCCCCATCTCGGTGGCGAGCGTCGGCTGGTACCCGACCGCGCTGGGCATCCGGCCGAGCAGGGCCGACACCTCGGACCCCGCCTGCGTGAAGCGGAAGATGTTATCGATGAAAAGCAACACATCCTGCCGCATCTCGTCGCGGAAATATTCGGCCACGGTGAGCGCCGCGAGCGCGACGCGGGCGCGGGCCCCCGGCGGCTCGTTCATCTGGCCGTAGACGAGCGCCGTCTTCGCGATGACCCCTGACTCCTTCATCTCGAGCCACAGATCGTTCCCTTCGCGGGTCCGTTCGCCGACGCCGCCGAACACCGAATAGCCGCCGTGGTGGGTCGCCACATTGTTGATGAGTTCCTGGATGAGCACCGTCTTGCCGACCCCCGCGCCGCCGAACAGCCCGATCTTGCCGCCCTTGAGGTAGGGCGCGAGGAGGTCTATCACCTTGATGCCGGTCTCGAACGCCTCCAGTTGCACATTCTGCTCGGAAAGCGCGGGCGGATCGCGGTGTATCGGCAGGCGCACCACCCCCTCGACCGGGCCCCCCTCGTCCACCGGATCGCCGGTCACATTGAGTATCCGGCCGAGCACCGGGGTACCCACCGGCACGCTGATCGGGCCGCCGGTATTGCGCACCTCGACGCCGCGCATGAGCCCGTCGGTCGCGTCCATCGCGATGGCCCGCACGCTG
>JAKQHE010000076.1 GCA_029573155.1 bacterium | reverse complement strand
CTCGACGACCACCTCGACCGGAAGTATCTTGCCCTTCTGAAGGTATTTGTTGGTGAGCTGGCCAAGGTTCTGGCCGAATACATACTCCATGGCGATGTAGTACGACTCGTCAGCCTTCCCGAAATCGTATATCCGGACGATGTTCTCGTGGACGATATTGCAGATGATCCGCGCCTCGGCAAGGAACATTTTGATGAATGTCTGATTGGCGCTGAAATTCCGCAGGATCCGCTTTATCGCGATAGGCATGCTGGTGGCGGGCGAATGAACATGTTTGGCGAGGAATATCTCGGCCATGCCGCCGGTCGCTATCTTATGGATGAGTTGGTAGTCGCCGAATCTCTCAAGCATGGGTGGGGCCCTCCTCTTTCGCCACGGGCCGGACGGCCCGCTCCGCGATGTCGGCAACGACACGTTCGGTGTTGTCGTCGGAAAGACGGAGCGTCCGGCAATAACTCTTCAAGAAGCCCTTGAGATAAGCCGGAGCAGGCATCCGGTGCGGATCGTCGCTTTCTATCGCCTGCAGGAGCGTCTGGGATATGCGGGTCTTTTCGGCCACCATCTTGAGCGTTATGCCCAGTTCCTCCCGGAACGCCTTGAGGTCCGCGCCGGTCAGCGTACGACCGCGGTACCGCTCGAACAGTTCATTCACCTCGCGCCGCTCGACCGGCTCTTCGGTGCCGGGGACCGGGTCGGCCTCGCGACCGAACACATCGCGCTTTATGAGTTTATGGGCGCTTTTTTTCTGCCGCTGGTATTTCCGGATGACCTCGCGCAGGTCGAAACCTTCGGGAAGCGACTGTTCGAGTGTCTCGGGGACCGCCCCGCCGCTCATGTCGTACTCACGCTTGATCTCGGGGTCCATCAGATTCTGATAGACGCTCTCGAGAAGCCGGGCGTAGACGAACAGGTTGTCGGTGTCGAACATCTCGCGCATGAGGGGACTCTGCGAGAAATAGACGGCGCGGAGTTTCTCGTACTGGGCGCGGATGTCCTGCGCGCTCGAACCGCGCTGGACGCCGAGCATCTCGTAGTAAGTGAGCGGGAGGAAGGGAGCCGACTGCAAAGGATCGCGCTTCGATATGAGCGACAGGAGCCGCCCCGCGATGGTGTCGAGCATCTCGATGAACTCTCCCCCGCGCTCGCTCACCACCATCGGGGCGGAGCCCTGCGAAGAGGAGAAGAACACATCGGAGAACAGGACATCGCCGAGACTCTTGAGGTCGAACCCGTAGTAGTTGCGGATGACGAGCGGGTAGATGTCCTTGAGTTCGGCATCGGCCGAGGTCCGCACGCCGTTGAAGACGACACCGATGCGCAGACGGTGCACCATCTCGGCGAAATGACGGCGCATCTTGGGCGCCTCCTCCGAAAGGGCGAGCAGAAGATTTCGCGCCGAGAAGAGGAATTCCGATCGGGTCCTCTGGACATTCTGCAATACGGAATTGAAGTCGAGCCGCTGTACCAGAGCCTCCAACTGGGTCGAGAACAGCAGGCGGAACAGATAGTTCGCCTTCTCGATGCTGACCGGGTCGGCGCCGACGAACAGGATGTTGAAATCGGACAGTTGGGCGGTCGCCACGAGATCGTGATCGAGGTGGGACCCCATGTCGATGAGCATGATATCGAACGCGCCCTTCTTAAGTTCGGTCTCCCATTTCACCAGATACTCCGAAACGTTCCCTCCCTTCTGCGGGGAGCGGAGGGACGAGAAGAACTTGAGGTTGGGGTAGTCGGTGTCTATGAGCGGCAGTATCGAGAAGAAGTCGGGAACGGCGCGGGAGACCTCCCAACTCGGGATGTTGAGATAGGTGTGTAGCGTGCCGCCGTTGGGGGCCGCATCGACGAGCAGGACCTTTTTGCCCTTCTGCGCGAGATAGACGGCGAGATTGACCGTCATCACCGAGGTGCCGGTGCCGCCCTTGGCCGAGAATGTCGATACCACCTTCGTCATGGCTGTACCCCCTTGAGGGCCCGTTCCTTTTCCATCACCACCGCCACCGCCGAACGGAAGGCCGCATACTCCTTCGGCTCTATGCGCGTCCGGCGCAGTTCCATCGTCAGTTCCACGCCGCCCCCCTCGATCGGGGTGGCGCGCCATTCGAAGAGGTCGTTCTGTACCGACCACACCGTATCGGGGCCGGCGACACCGCGCACCGTGACCTTCCAGCTGCCGACGCGATCGCCCAGAAGCGCCGCATAGCGCCGCTCGGACGGTTCGACCAGTTTGCCGAACAGAGCGGCGGCAAGCGCCGGGACGAAGGGCTGGGCCGCGCAGGTCACTTCGAGCGGCTCGGCGTACGCATCGCTTGCGAGGGTGCACTGGGAGACCGTGACCGGGGCGCCGGACAGCCGCGTTATGAGCGAGGAGAAATAGGAGAACGGGTCGCCGTCGGCGGCATGACGGAACCTGCCGTTGGACGCGGCCGCGCCGGTCAACGTCAGTTTCGCCGCGCCGTCGGGACCGATATCGAGCGCGACGGAGGCCGTCAGCCCCGACAGGAGCGGCACGAACTCGTACCGACCGGTCCTTTCGTCAACGACGAAGGCGTCGGTCCCCTCTATCTCGGGGTTCAGCGCGCGGTAGTGGTCGTAACTCGCCGTCGGATCGACGAAATAGCCGGTCGCCACGCCCTCCTGTGGCGGGATGTAGACGACCGCATGGTCGAACTGCATGGAGGGAAGACCGCGCATGAGCGCGCCTCCCGCCCTGCTTTTCACCAGTGCGTACCGGGACTCGATGCCGGCGTAGGAGAGCATGAGTTTGAGCAGGAGCGCCTTGTCCTTGCAGTCACCCGACCGCTGGGTGAACACTGCGGTGGTCTTCTCCGGTTTGACCTTGTCGATGCCGCGATCGTCCGAAAGGTATCCGATGGCCCGCGCGACCCAGTCTCGGAGCGCCTGCACCCGGCCGTCGGCATCCTTGCCCTGCACGAGCGCCATGACCTGCCGCTCTATCTCGGCGGAGTTCCCGGTCTGCTCGCGGAGGAACACCGCCTGCCAGCGGCTGAAATCCTCCCACGAAGGAACGGTGGTATAGGCGAGGAAGGGCACCTCGTCCATGAAGGGCGGCATCGCCTCCTCGCGGGAGGGCTGGTAGGTGCCGCGGGTCTCGAACACGATGACCGCGCCGTCCTTGTCCTCCGGCTCGGTGCGGGTCGCCGGTCCCTGCAGATGGAACAGGAGGTTGAGATCTTTCGGGGCGAGTATCACCAGGCGGCTGTGGAGATTATAGACCCCCTCGGAGGCGAAGAACCACCGGAAATCGGTCCCGCCGAGCCACGAACGCGGCCCCTGCAACGACTCGATGACGAAATCGATGACATCACCCGGCGCCGTTTCGAGAAAATAGAGGTTCTTCGCGTCGGCGCGCCATGCCGGTATCACCGTGCCGTCCGGCTTCACGACGCGGGCGGACACCACGCGACCGTAGTTGGTGACCGTCGCGAACTCGCGCACCCCCTCCTCGTTGTTCAGCGCTATGGTCATGCGGAACCGTGAACGGACGCTCCCGCTGTAGTGCAGGTGCTGAAGTCCCTCGTCATAGACGATGGCATATTTCTGCGGGTAGGTGTCGCGCGCTTTGCGGTAGGCCGCTATCTTCTCGTCGACCGCCCCGTCGGACAGGGCGTACCGCGCGAAGAAATCGGAAGCCGTCTCCCCCACCGAATCGAGTCGTTCGGCGTATTCGCGCGACTCGGGCGCCAGTTCCCACGCACGTCGGAACGCCGTTACCGCGGTGACCCGTTCGCCGGAGAGCATCGCGGCGTCGCCCGCAAGCGCCCAGAGTTCGGCCGCCTCGGGGTTCCGTTCGAGCGCCCGTTGGAAGATCTGCAGGGCCCGTTCCCAGCGACCGTCCGCCAGATAGGCCTCGCCGAGCATCCGGTTGAACCCCAGATGGTGCGGGTCTATCGCCAACAGGTGGCGGAGGGTCGTAAGGAGTTCGGGGATCTTCCCCAGCTCACGGTACAGATCGGCGAGCCGAGAGAGCGTCGGCTGGTAGTTAGGCAGTATCCGGACCGCCTTCTGACGTACCGCGGCCGCCTTGGCGGTATTCCCCAGCCCCTGCCAGGAATCGGAAAGGTAATAATAGGCCACCGGGTGATGCCGGTAGCGCTCCACCAGTCCCTCGGCGTTCGCGAGGTCGGCGGCGTACCACTTCTTCTCGTAATAGATATCGCCGCGGCGCAGGAGCCACGGCAGTTCGGATCGTTCGCGTCCCTCCTCCGATGCGATGACGCGGCGGGCGCCGTCGTCGTCGCCGAGGTTGCGGTAGATATCGATCAGTTCGCTTTTGATCAGTATCAGGTCAGGGAAAGAGCCGGAGAGGAATGAAAGCACCGAGGCGGCGCGCTGTTCATCGCCCGACCGCCGATAGGCGCGGGCCGCCTGAAAAAGCAG
>JAKQHE010000070.1 GCA_029573155.1 bacterium | reverse complement strand
ATCCAGACCATCGGTCGGGCCGCCCGCAATCTGAACGGTCGCGCCATTCTCTTCGCCGATCAGGTGACCGACGGGATGAAGAAGGCGATCGACGAGACGCGCCGCCGCCGCCGCATTCAGGAGGATTTCAACGCCGCGCACGGCATCACCCCGCAGAGCATACTCAACAAGGCCATCCTCGACATCGAGTCGCATGTGCCGGGGAAGGGGAAGAAGGCGCAGAAGAAACTCGCCCGCAAGGAACTCGCCCGTCGCATCGCCGAACTCGAGTCGGAGATGAAGCGGGCCGCCGAGGGCTGGGACTTCGAATATGCGGCGATACTGCGCGACCGCATCTTTGAATACAAGGGGCTGTTGGGAGAGGAGTAGGGCGCTATTCGTAGGCGCCGGCCCGTTTGAGCATGTCCACGATGTCGTAGTTGCCGGTGAACTGGGCGCGGACCATCGGAGTGCGCCCCTTGTCGTCCTTGTCGTTGAGGCTGACCCCTTTACGGATGAGAAGCGACGCCGCCTTCACGAACCCGCGGCTGGCGGCATAGTGGAGGGCGGTGTTGAGTCCCTTGTCCTTCACGGCGGGGTCGGCGCCGAGTTCGAGGAGCGCGATGACGATGTTCTCCTCTTTCTTCGAAGTGGCGAATAACAGCGGCGTCATCCCTTCCTTGTCACGCGCTTCGATGTCCGATCCGGCCTGCACGAGCAGGCGGACTATCTTCTCGTTGCTGTTCGTGACGGCGAGCCACAGCGGCGTCGATCCATCGGCGAAACGGCGGTTGATGTCGACCTTGCGCTGGATGAGGTTCTCCACGATCTGGTCGAACCCGTTCTGACAGGCGTAGATGAACAGTTCCTCCATTTCCTCGCGCGAGTTTATCTTCGCCCCTTTCTGCAGGAGATACCCGATGATGTCGTAGCGGTTGTCGCGCTTGGCGTAGATGAGCGGGGTGGTGTTGGTCGCGTCGGGCTTGTCTATCTCGGCCCCCTTGTCGACCAGCAGTTCGAGCATCTCTTTTGATCCGCGCATCGCGGCGATATGCGCCGGGGTCTTGCGTTCCCGGTTCGCCTTGTTGACATCGGCGTTCTTGGAAAGCAGTATCCGCACGATGTCGCCGTATCCCTTGTGGATGGCGATGATGAGCGGCGTGTTGCCGTTCTTGTCATCGGTGTTCACATTCGCTCCGCCCTCGACAAGTATCTGTACGATCGGCATGTTCCCGGTGGCGGCGGCGATGAGCAGGGGTGAGTTCCCGTTACTGTCCTTAAGGTTCACCTGCGCCTTGTTGCGGACGAGCAGATCCACCATGGCGAGATTGTTCTTCTCTATCGCTATCGAGAGGGCGGTCCGTTTCTTGTTGTCCAGCAGATTGACATTGGCGCCGTGGTTCAGCGCTACTTGCGCGAGTTCCTTGCGGTTGTTCTCGACCGCCCACATGAGGATGGTACGGCCTTCGTTGTCCTTGCTGTTGATGTTGGCGCCCGCCGTGGCGAGGACGCTCAGCATCTCGCGATTGTTGTTGAAGGCGGCGACCCAGACGGCGGTCATGCCGTCATCGAACTTCTGATTCACATTGCCGCCGGCGCTCATCACGACGCGGACCAGTTCCGCGTCGCCGATGGCGATGCCCTTCTGGATGAGATAGTTCGATTCCTGCACCGACAGGCGGGCCTTGCGCTCGATGAGTCGGGCGGCTATCTCGAACTTGCGGGTCTCTATGGCGTAGGTGAGGAGCGATTTCTTGTTCTTGTCTTTGGCGCCGGGATCGGCCCCCGCCGCGAGCAGCATATCGGCGATGTCGGTGCGGCCCTTGATGACGGCGTACCACAGCGGGGTGAGGCCATCCTCGTACACAGGATTTATGTTGGTGACAAAGGGCAGAAGGGTGCGGAGTTTCAAGATATTCTCCTTGGCGACCGAGTTCCGGAGGGCGCGCGCCGCGAGGTCGGGCGGGAGTTTGAGCCCGTAGTTCTTCAGCATGTCTGCGACCTTCTCCATCCCGTTCTCGATGGTCCACATGAGGATGGTCATGCCCGAGTTGTCCTTTATCCCGGTGTCGACCTTCTTGGACTTGACCAATTGGTCGAATATGGACCAGCGTTGTTTCTCCACGGCGAGCCAGAGTATGGTGCGTCCCTCGTCGTAGCGGTAATTGAAATCGGTGGCCTGGCTGAGCATGAGCCGGAACAGGGCGAGGTTGTTGGTCTCGACCACCATGAGCAGAAGCGTACCGATCTCGACATCGCTGAACTTCGCGCCGCGGGCGATGAGGATAGTGGCCGCCTCGGTCTGTCCGCTGAGCGCCGCGACAAGGAGCGGGCCGTAGCCGCCGGCGTTGCGATAGTTGACATCGGCGCCGAGCACGAACAGGCGGCGCATCTCCTTGATGTCGCCGTTCTTGGCCGCCTCGATGAGTTCCTCGCTCAGTTTGGCCTTTTCCGCGATGAGCGAGGTGAGTTGTATGGCGTAGGGAATGGTCTTGCCCGCCTCGATGCGGATGGCCTCCTCCATAGGGGAAAAGCCGTCCTTTTCGAAGCGCGCGACATAGTCGCCCGGTTCGAGGTTGGTGACGGTGCAGGGGGCGGTGCAGGTCTTTTCCTCCTTTTTGCCTTTTGCGAATAGTATCTTGACGGCGGCGAGTTGCGAGGTGAAGGAGACGCCGCCGTTATCGGCCTTTTTGATCTCCGGTTCCTTGACCGCTATCGGCGCGGCGTAGGTCTCAACCTTCGGGGCCGACTGGAACGCGGCGCCCCGATATTTCTTCTCCATGTCGCTGGGCGGTGGCGGCGCGGCGGGTGCCGGCGTCGCGGGTGCCGGGACTGCCGCCGGCGCGGCGGCCATTTTTTTTCCGGTCAGAGCCGGGGCCAACTTCTCAATGGCCCCCTTCATGCCGACAGCCGTGCCATTGAAATCGGCCGCGCCCGCCTCGTTCTTCTGTTTGGTCTTGGCGTTGACGAGCGACACGGTCATCGTATAGATGCCGGCGAAGAAATCGATCGATGCGCCGAGCACGAGATCGGCTTTCAGCGCCGTTGCCGCCGCTATCTGACATTCAGCGCCGTAGCAGTCCTTCCATTTCTTCTGGTCGGCGACGAACTTGCGGAGCGACGAGACCGGCAGAACCTGATGTTTTCCCGATGCGCGGTAGGCCTGCTCCAGCAGGCCGCGCGATGCCTCGAGCACCTCCGGTTTCAACTGTCCGGTCCGGTCCTCGATGTCGGCCACGATGATCGTCTCGCCCCAAAGCGATAGTGCCGTCAGCAAGGTGAGGAGTGCGACAAGCAGCATTCTGCGCAAGCGGCTCATGTGTAAACCTCTCACAATTGTTCCTGTATCTTTATCATGGCGCCCATCATAACACAGACGACCCCGAAGACAACTATTTCTTATTCGTTCGAGCGATTTTTTTTGAAAAAAAATGGTCGGGATGACTGGATTCGAACCAGCGGCCCCTGCGTCCCGAACGCAGTGCTCTAGCCAGGCTGAGCCACATCCCGACCTCGGTGGTCGCACCTTTTTATACCCGCCTTTGACCCTTTTGCAACTTTTTTGTGGGGCCGCGACCGGTATGTCGCCGAGGTTATTTGGAAATGGTGACGCGGCCGGTCTTGGGACGCGAGATGATCTTCTCGGCCTTGAGGTATTCGACGATGACGGCGGGGACCGACAGCCCGGTGAACCGTTTGTCGCGCAGATCTTTGAGCATCGTGTAGCCGTCGCCGCCGCCGGCGAGGTAACTGTTCATCGCGATGGAGTATTTCTTCTCCTTTTCGAGCGGCTGGCCGTTCACGAGTATCTCGATCACCTTTCCCTTATTCGCCGACAGGGAAAGTCCCGAGAAATGGAGGAAGCCACCGCTCCCGACCTTCTTGGCCACGAACAGGTCGGCGATCGCCTGCAGTTCGTTGCCGGTCACCTGTCCCACGACGATGGTGTCGTTAAAAGGGAAGACGCTGTAGATGTCCTTTTCGGTCACGAGACCCTTCTTGAGCCCCTGCCGGATGCCGCCGCCGTTGACGAACGCGATGTCGGCGCCGGTGCGGGTCCGCATGATATCGGTGATGACATTGCCCAGTTCGGCCTCCTTGAAGCGGAGCAGTTCCTTTTTGCCGCTGAACTCCATCTCGGTCTCTCCGACCGGCTGGGTGGAGAATTCGCAACTGAAACTTTTCAGCAGTTCGAGAACCGCCGGGTTCTCCTTCACCTTGGTGCCGACCAGTTCGAACTGGCCTTTGCCGACCTTCTTTTTGACATTGACCGGGTAGAGTTTGTAACTGGTCTGCGTCACCTTGCCGCCGAGGATGTAGAGATCGAAGCGTCCGACCCACTTGCCGAGCCCTTCGGTCTGCACTATCGGGATACCCGCCTCGACCACCGGCTGTTCGAGGTGGGTTTTGGTGTGACCACCGACGATGAGATCGGCGACGCCCGCGAGATTCTTAGCCAGCAGTCTGTCGGCCGGATAGCCGTCGAAGGACCTGTCACTTTCGTAATAGCCGAGATTCGACAGTACGATGACCACATCGTTGCGTGCCTTGAGTTCGGTCGCCAGTTTCTTGGCTCGTGCTATCGGGTCATCGACCGTGACCTCTCCCTTGAGCCCGACCTCGGTTATCTTGGCCGTTTCAGGGGTGGTGACGGCGAGCATGGCGACCTTGAGCCCGTTGGAGAGTTTCTTTTCGACGAACTCCTGCAACATCGTCTTTTTCTGTCCCTTCTCGAACAGGTTGACCGAAAGGAAGGGGAAGTTCGCCTCCTTCTGCATCTTGCGGAACACCTTGAGTCCGAAGTCGAACTCGTGGTTGCTGACCGCCATCGCGTCGTAACCGATGAGACTCATCCCCTTGATGAGCGGGACATTCTCGCAGATGTTGGACCGCGGGTCGCCCATGGTGATGTTGCCCGACGAAACGAGCACCGTGTCGCCGTTCCCCAGTTGCGCCTCCTCGCGGATGCGGTCTATCACCGTCTTGGCCGCCGCAAGTCCGCCGACGCCCGGGTTGTCGGGCTCGTCATAGGCCCACGCCATGCCGTGCGTGTCGTTGGTGAAGATGACGGTCGCGAGCCGCGGCTCCTCGGCCGACAGAGCCGCGAACGCGGCGATAACACCGATAAAAACGAACATTCTTTTCATAGCGATCCCCCTCATGTAAAGTTCACGGAACGACCATAGCGGAAAGCGGGGGAAAGGTCAAAAAAACAGTAAAAAGGAAGAGGGGCTATTTGTTCTCGGGTGTCGCGGCGGGAGCCGCCTGTTCTTTTTCCTTCGCCTCTTTTTCCTTGCGGCGCATCTCGTAGTATGCCTCTTTGGGCATCAGGTCGCCCTGTTCCTTGAGGTCGATGAAGAGGACGCCGTCGAGGTGGTCTATCTCATGCTGGAATATGACGGCGGTGAAGCCCGATATCTTTTCCGATACCCGTCCGTTGTCCGTGGTGTCGTGCGATAGGGTTATGGAGGTCGATCGGTAGCATTTGCCGAAGCCGGCGGGGACCGACAGGCACCCTTCCCAGCCGATCTCTTTTTCGGGCGAGAATTCGTCTATGCGCGGGTTGATGTAGAACTCGAAGGGTTTTTCCTCCTTGTCCATCCGCTGGACCCAGATGAGGCGACGGCTGATGCCGACCTGCGGCGCGGCGATGCCGACGCCGGGCGCCTTCTTGACCGTTTCGAGCATCCGCGCGGCGAGATGGCCGATGATCGGCTCGGCCGGATCGACCGTCAGCGCCTTTTCGCGCAGGAAGGCGTCGTCGGACGGCGTATCGTTCTCGACGAGCGCCATGACCTCGGCCGGGGCGCCTGCGGTGATGATCCGCCGTTCATAGCGATCGAGCGGCTGATGGGCGACCGCGGCGGGAGCGGTGACGGTCGGTTGCGGGCAGGGGGCGGGAGCGGCGGTCGCGCACGAAACGAGCAGGAACGCCATGGGAAGCAGTGCGAAAAGACCTTTCATGGGGGTTCTCCGGGTTTTTAGAGCGCCGATATCTTCTTGTCGTCGCTTCGCAGGGCTTTCCGCCACGCGCTCTCAACGCGGGCTATCGCCATGTCGGCCGATTCTCCCTGTTCTATCTGAGTGACGCCGGCGGTCAGCGTGAGCGGCTCCGGACCGAAATGGAACGCTTCGACCTCGCCCCGTATCTTTTCGGCTATCTTCATGGCACGCGGCAGGTCGGTCTCGGGGAGCAGGAGGGCGAACCGGTCCTTGTCTATCCGGGCGGCGGCGTCGGAGCGGCGGGTGTTCTGCCGCACAAGTTCGGCGAGCAGGCCCAATACCTTTTCGGCCCGGTCGCTACCGTGGTTGGCGAGCAGATCGCCGTATTGATCGACACTGAACATGACAAGCGCCGAGGTCCGTTCGTAGCGGTCGGCGAGCAGG
>JAKQHE010000065.1 GCA_029573155.1 bacterium | reverse complement strand
AAGTGGGATGGCATTTCATGGAGCAACCTACGGAGCTTTGACAGCACCGTAGCGACCCTCGCCGTTAATGATGGCAACCTCTATGCCGGTGGTTGGTTCTCTGGCGGCATATTGAAGTGGGATGGCGTGACATGGAGTTCCTTGGGCACCGGGGTGGATGCCGACGGTCATATTGAAACCATGGTTTTTGATGACGATGGCGATCTTTATATCGGAGGACATTTCACTAAGGCAGGGGATGTAGCAGCTATTAGAGTCGCCAAATGGGACGGCATCGTATGGAGCGCTCTCGGTGATGGCCTAGGAGATCCGTCCGCTCTAAATCAAAGTGTTCATGATCTTATTTTTGACAAAAATGGAGTGCTTTATGCTGCCGGATATTTCACTGTCGGAGGTGAGAAGATAAGGCTCGCGAAGTGGGATGGTGCATCGTGGAGTAAAAAGGAAGCAGGTATAATGGAAGGTTCGCTTTCTGTTCTTGATATAGACAACGACAATAATCTCTATATCGCAGGATCTTTCTCTCTCATTACAACAGGTGGGGCAACAGCAAACAATATCGCGAAATGGGATGGCTCGTCGTGGTGTGTATTAGGAGATGGGGTTGCAAATGTGAATGGGGATAATGTTAGATCTCTCATCATAGACGATTCCAATGTTCTTTATGCTGGAGGATACTTTACCACAGCGGGTGATGTAGCGGCAACTTCGATCGCGAAATGGGACGGCACTGCATGGAGCGCCCTTTTTGATGATGGAGGTGGTATAAACAACGCCGTTACTGCTCTGACGGTCGATCAGAATGGTATTCTCTATGTCGGGGGAGAGTTCACTGCTGTAAACGATATGACAGCAAACCATATTGCCAAATGGGATGGAATATCATGGACTCTTCTGGGGAACGGTGTGTCCAGTATAGAATCCATGGGAATTGACGGCAACAACAATCTCTATGTGGGGGGGAATTTTACCACAGCGAGCGATGTTTCGGCAAACCATATCGCTAAATGGGATGGCGCTGCATGGTATCCATTGGGGAATGGCGTGAGTGATGATGCTCTTGCCCTGACTTTTGACAAGAACAACAACCTTTATGTTGGCGGGAAATTCCCTCTGGCTGACGATATCTTGGTAAATAGAATCGCTAAGTGGAATGGATCAACATGGAGTTCCTTGGGAGGAGGAGTGGGGGACTATAGGAATGTTTATGCTCTTGCGGCAGACATGTTTGGCCATATTTATGCGGGAGGCGGTTTCACCAAAATAGGCGGCATTTCAGCAAATTATATCGCGAAATGGGATGGTTCTTCATGGAGTGCGCTGGGAGGAGGTATCAGCGGGAAATATTATGTTACTGTCCTCGCCATTGACAGTAACGGCATGCTCTATGCCGGCGGTGATTTCACCCAAGCGGGAGGCCAACCGGCTAACAATATTGCTCGATGGAACGGCAACGCATGGTATGCGTTGGGAGAAGGTTTGAGCGGTAGTGTTTATGCCATTGCTCTCGACGCGAACAATAATCTCATTGTGGGGGGAAATTTTACTAAGGCGGGCGATGTTGCGGTGAATAATATCGCCAAATGGAATGGCTCATCGTGGAGTGCGCTGGGTGGCGGAGTATCTGGTCAGGTGTTAGCTCTCGCCGTTGATGGGAAGCAAAATCTTTATGTGGGTGGTGCTTTTCTCCAGGCGGGCGACAAGACAAGTCCTTATCTCGCAAAATACCTGATACCCGACGAAGAGGTCTTTTTGCCCGACGACGAGGTAAACGACGACGACATGTCCGACGACATCGATATCGTTTTTTCCGATTCGACCGATACCGCCACCACCGACACCTTCCAGCCTGACGAACAGACACCGGTCGACGCCGATACCACAATGCCCAACAGTGACGGCTGCGGGTGCTCGATCCTGTTTTAGTGCTTTTTAATTTTCCCGCGTTATACTCCCTCTGTTCACCGTTCAATTAACAGGGAGGAACCCATGAAACGCATCCTTTCGGCGATCATCGTGCTGTGCGCCTTCACCGCCTTCGCGGGCGACTACGGCAAATGCAGTTTCGATTCCAACTGCCACCCCGGCGTCAAGTGCAACTCGGGCGTCTGCGCCGATGCGGCCGGCTCCAAGTGCGGATTCGATTCCGATTGCGGCGGCAAAGGGGCCAAGTGCAACAGCGGCAAATGCTCCAACGCACCCGACGGCAAATGCAGTTTCGACAGCGAATGCCCCGGGAAGAAGTGTAATTCGGGCAAGTGTAAGTAACGCACCGATGCCCCATTTTTCCATCGTTATACCGTCGCTGAACCAAGGCGGCTTCATCGGCGACGCCCTCCGCTCCATCGCGGGTCAGAACTACCCCGCGGTCGAGGTGATCATCCGCGACGGCGGCTCGACCGACGACACGGCGGCGGTCGTGCGAGGCTTCGGCGAACTCGTCACCACATTCGTCTCGGAGCGCGATAACGGCCAGTCGGACGCCCTCAACAAAGGTTTCGCGCAGGCGACCGGAGACATCTTCGGCTGGATGAACGCCGACGATCACTACCTGCCGGGCGCCTTCGCCGAGGCGGCGCGCATCTTCGAAGCGAACCCCGAGATCACGGTGGTCTACGGCAACTGGGTGACCATCGACGCAACGGGAACGGAGATCGCGAAACACTACGCGCTCACGGCGCGGCGGCCCCATTTTTCCTACGAGAACCTCGACGCATACAACCAATCGCTTTTCTGGCGACGCTCCGCGCACGAACGATTCGGCCGGTTCGACGAGAACCTCCACCGACTGATGGACGACGACCTCATCCTCGCGCTCTTGCTGAACGAGGGGCCGGAGCGATTCGCCCGCACCGACACTTTCCTCGGCGCGTTCCGTGTCCATGAGTCGCAGAAGACGCCCGACGCGGCGATAGATGAGAAGCACCGCGCCGAGCAGGAATATCTCGACCGGAAATACCGTTTTGCGCCAGCCGGTTCGACACGAGGAAAGATCTACCGCCTCCGCTACCGCTGGCATCAGTTCTTCGATTCGCTCGTCGCCGGCGGGCTCTACTACACGATCGGCAAGGCACGGGAAGGACTCCGCAAACGGCGCGGTCTCTGGTAAAAGCAAAAAAAAGGCGGTTCAGTTTGCCTTCGCGGCGTTATCGGATATAATCGCGCCGGAAGAGAACACAACGAACGAGGAGACCGCATGGAAAAAGGAAAAGTGTTCATCGCGCTCGATGTCGCCGACCGGCGCGAAGCGCTCGCCATCGTCGCCGAACTTAA
This sequence comes from bacterium, assembly GCA_029573155.1. Classification (GTDB taxonomy): domain Bacteria; phylum UBP6; class UBA1177; order UBA1177; family JAKLFG01; genus JAKLFG01. Next base: position 12,802 of record JAKQHE010000065.1, on the reverse strand, counting down.
GGGGCTCGGCGCCGGCTGGAAGATCGGCAAACAACTCTTCACGCAGGAAGGACCCGCGCTGGTCAAAGAGATAGTGGCGATGGGCGAGGATGTGTTCCTCGACCTCAAATATCACGATATCCCCCATACCGTTGCGATGGCGGGCGTTGCCGCCGCGAAGTTGGGGGTGAAGATGTTCAATGTCCACGCCGCGGGCGGCCGCATGATGATGGCCGAGACCCGCAAAGCGCTCGATACCCTGCCCGACCGGCCGCTCGTACTCGCCGTTACGGTGCTCACGAGTCTCTCGGCCGAGGATCTCGCCGAGGTCGGGTACCATGCGTCGCCGGCCCAGCAGGTGGCGCGGTTCGCGAAACTGGCCGAGGAAGCGGGAATGGATGGCGTGGTCGCCTCGCCGCTCGAGATAGAGATCATCCGCAGCGTGACGAGACCATCGTTCAAGATACTCACGCCCGGCATACGCCCGGCGGGCGGCTCGCAGGACGACCAGAAACGGATAGCGACCCCCGCGGCGGCCATCGCGGCGGGCGCCGACTATCTTGTCATCGGGCGGCCCGTCACGCAGGCGGTCGACAGGAAGAAGGCGTTCCTCGACATTTTGGAAGAGATAAAGAATGGGTAACAGAAAACCCTCACCTTCATCCTCTCCCTCGATAGGGAGAGGAAAAACCTTATACTCCTTCGCCCTGTCTAGGGAGAAGGTTGGGATGAGGGTGTTCCAGCGGAGGGGAAATGAGTAAGCCCCGCTGGGAATATGTCTACGGCATCAATCCCTGCTTCGAGATCTTGCGGGGCGGTCGGCGAAAGGTCCACGAGGCCTTCATGGCCGATAACGCCGGCGACAACCCGCGCATCAAAAAACTGGTCCGCTACCTCGGTGACAAGGGGATCGTCGTGACGCCGGTGGGACGCGACCGGCTGTTCCAATTGTCGCGGTCGACCGAGCATCAGGGGGCGGTCATCCGTTGCGAGCCATACCCGTATGTCGAGCTCGACGATGTTTTCACCGCCGATAAGATACTGCTGCTCGACAACGTCGAGGATCCGCACAATGTGGGGGCGATATTGCGAAGCGCCGAGATATTCGGCTTTCATGACATCCTTCTGCCGCTCAAGGGGGTCCCCGAGATATATCCCTCCATCGTCAAGGTGAGCGCCGGGGCGACCGAACACCTGCGCATCGTCCGCAGCGGGAACGCCAACGCCTATGTCAAAAAGGCGAAGAGCGAAGGGCGCATGATCATCGCGCTCGACGAAGAGGGGGCGATCGACCTGAGCGAAGCGGTCGAAAAGCGGCGCGGGCCGATCCTGCTCGTCATCGGTGGCGAGGGGAAGAGCGTCGGGCAGTTCATCCTCATGAACGCCGATATCGTCGCGAAGATACCGCAGGCGGGACGGATCAATTCGCTGAACGCATCGGTCGCCGCCGGTATCGCGATGTACGCTTTCGGGCTTGCCACGGCAAAGCCGCAGACGAAGCCGGGAGCGGACCATGGCGCTTGATACACGGCTGGTGAAGGAACTCGAAGCGGCGCTCGACTGTCGGCTTGCCGACACGGCGCTCCTTGAGGAGGCATTCGTCCATCCCTCGCTCGACACGGCGGGGAGCGCGAACTACCAGCGGCTCGAATTCCTCGGCGACGAGGTGGCGGGGCTCGCCGTTTCGACGCTCCTGTACCGGCGGTTCCCCGGCGCCGAGGAGGGGCAACTTTCCCGCGCCCGCGCCTATCTCACCAACGAAGGATCGTTCGCCGATATCGCCCGGACCCTCGGGCTCGGCGACCTGCTGATACTCGGCAAGGGGGAGGAGAAGACCGCCGGTCGCGAGAAGGACTCCATCCTCGCCGATGTGTTCGAGTCGCTCATGGCGGTGATATTCCTTTCGAACGGATGGGAAACGGCGCTGAAGGTCGCCGAACGGATATTCATCCCGCGGTTCGGGGCCGCCACGGAGGTCGAAGGATTGCTCCGCCATATCGATCAGGATCACAAAAGCCATCTGCAGGAACTCGCACAGGAGGCCGGCCAGCCGCTCCCGTCGTACACGCTGGCCGGCAAACAGGGGCCCGACCACGAGAGTCTGTTCACCGTCGAATGCCGCGCGCTCGGGCTGACAGCGGTAGGGACCGGTCGCAACCGCAAGGCGGCCGAACAGGAAGCGGCCCGCCATCTGCTCACTCTGCTGAAGGGACAGGACCGATGACAACCACCACAGGAGGAACGCCATGCCGCAACTGAGGATAGAGCACCGGACCGAGAGGACGAAAGAGGATATCTGGCGGTGGGTGGAGGAACACATCGAGAGAGAACTCTGCGCCAAGGTGCCGCGCGAGGAGTTCCGGGTCACCGAATCGGCACGCGACTGCGCCTTCACCGTGCAGGGAAAAAATGTCGTCGCGCAGGTACAGGTGAGCGACAACCTGCTCGCGATAGAACTCAAGATACCCCTCCTTTTCGTCCCGTTCCAGTCGCGGATAGAGGCGGGCATCCGCTCGGCGCTCCAAGCGTTGTAGATGGAAGATTCTTTTCTCACGATAGCGACCGCCACCGGCCCGTACGAGATAAAAGAAAAAGGGTCCCGGTTCCTCTCCTTCGTGACGCCTGCCGTCTCGGAGGGGGAGGTGCTCTCCTTCGTTTCGGCTCTGCGTAAACGATACCATGACGCCACCCATGTCTGCTGGGCCTACCGGCTCGGCGACGGAGAGGAGCGCGCGTCGCGGTACAGCGACGACGGCGAACCGTCGGGGTCGGCGGGGCTTCCGTTGTATCAGGAACTCGCACGGCGGGGACTTTTCAATGTCGCCTGCGCCGTCGTACGCTATTTCGGCGGGGTGAAACTGGGGACCGGCGGGCTCTGCAGGGCCTATGGCGGAGCGGCGCGCGCGGCGCTCGAGGAGACCCCGCCCCACACCGAAACGGTCACCGTGACGGTAACCGTGGCGGCGCCGTTCGACCTGTTGGGAACGGTGCTCCATGTCGTGAAAAGATACCCGGGGGCGTCGGTGTCGGCGCCCGCATACCGTGAGGAGGGGGTCGTCGTCGAGGCGCGGATCCCCAGGTCGAAGGTCGCGCCGTTCAAGGACGAACTTACCGAGAGAAGCGGGGGTCGCGTCCTCCTTACCTGACCGGTGGCGGCGGTACCGCCTGCAGGATATCCTCGAAGTACGACGAGAACGCCGCGCCGATCTCGCGATCCCTGCTCAGGAACAACACCTCGCGGTTGCGGTAACAGCCCGCCTTGGTCCAGTTCATCGAGCCGAAGACCGTCGCGGCGCCGCCATCCACAACGGCGAATTTGTGATGGAAATTCATCGGTTCGCCACGCCCGTCGAGCAGTCGGTCGAACAACACCGTCGCGCCGAGACTCTCGAGATACCGGGCGGCCCGAGAATTCACCGACGCCTCTCCCGGTTCACCCGACCAGTCGTCCACGAGGAACCGGACCTTCTTCCCTTTTTTGAGCAGTTTCTTCACGCCGGTGAGCGGCGGGATGCCGAGCGTGAGCGTGTACATCGCGACATCGACGCCGATGCGGGCCGAGAGGATGTCCTCCTTTGCCGCGCGACAACCCGTGCCTGGAAGAAAAAAAAGCGTACCGAACTCGACGCGGCATCCCTTTTCACACCGCTTCTCTATCCGCATCTCTTTGAGCGCGTCGAACTCCTCGGTGAGCAGGGCGGCAAGTTTCGGCGCGTCGGAAAAAAGGATGGCGGCGTTCTTCGACTGGCCGCCCGAGAGGTTGCGCGAGGAAAGGAACACCGTCCGCCCGTCGGCCACGACGAACTTCTCGTGCAGTATCCCCTTCGGCGGATGGAACTCGGTGAGCGGGAACGATGGCCGTCGCTTGAACTGACTGCGGCCCGCGACGACCTTGACCTCGACACCGCGCGCCGCGGCCCGTTCGATCGAGGCGACGGCGGGACAGACCTCCACGGTGTAGGTGACCGCCCGGAGACGCGACCCCGCAGCGTCGATCAGCGCGACGAGCGCCGGTTCCACGGCGTCATCGAACAGCAACTCGCCGCCGTCGAAATCATAGCGTTCCCTGAGCGCGGTGGGAGAGGAGGCGGTATCGGGTTCGTCGCCCGGGGTTTCCTCCTCCGGGTCGTTCGTGGCCGCTGAGGGGAGCCGGACCACCTCCTCGATCGGGGGCGGCTCGGTGAGAACGAAAAAATAAAGGAAAAGACCTAACGAGAACAGAAGCAGGGTCTCGATCAGCGAGAGGACGCGAGAAGGAAGCGAGCGGAACTTCGGTATCAGCAAGAGGAACAGGAAAGGCAGGACAATGTCTTACCTATGCGGCCATACAGCCGCGAGAACTCCTCGAAGGACAGGGACTGGAACCCGTCGGAAATGGCGTTCGAGGGGTCGAAATGGACCTCGATGAGCAGGCCGTCGGCGCCGAGCAGGGGAGCCGCCTCGCTGACCGCCGGGATGTAACGGGCGACCCCGACCCCGTGCGAGGGATCGAGCAGGACCGGCAGATGGGAAAGATCTTTCATGACCGGTACCGCCGCGATGTTCACGGCGCTCCGGGTCACCTCGTCGAACGAGAGCGAGCCGCGTTCGCATAGGATGATGTTCTCGTTCCCCTCGAGCATGATGTGTTCGGCCGAGAGCAGGAGATCCTCCATACGGGCCGACGGCGCCCGTTTGAGCAGGACCGGCTTGCCCGAACGCCCGATCTCGCGGAGCAGGGGGAAGTTGTACATATTGCGGGCGCCGACCTGTATGACATCGACCTGTTCGAGGAACTGGTCGAGACTGCGCAGGTCCACGATCTCGCTGACCGTCTTCAATCCGTACCGGTTCGCGACCGTCCGCATGATCTGCAACCCCTCATCGCCCAACCCCTCGAAACTGTACGGAGAGGAGCGCATCTTGTAGGTGCCGCCGCGGATCAGTTTGACCCCGAGCCCTGACAGGAACGCCGCGATGCGGTCGAACGACTCTTCGCTTTCGACGCTGGAGGGGCCGGCGATGAACTGAAAGCCGTCGCCGAGCTTGACGCCGTTGCCGAGATCGATGACCGTCCGCCGGCGGTATTCCTTGGTGACCATGTAGTAGGGCATGGAGATGCGCAGGACCTTCTCGACCCCGGGGACCGACCGGAAGCGGTTGATATCGCTCGAGGTCAGATCTCCTACGACCGGGATGACGGTGTATTTGACCCCTTCGAGGACATTGAACTGGAACCCGCCGGCCATGAGTCGATGCCGTATCTCTTCGCTGGTCCCCTTGCTTTCGCGTTTCAGGACGATGATCATGTTTCCCGGTCTCCGTGCCGTGACACGTGAGGAGTATAACGCTCCGCCTAAAAATGACAAATTTTATTTACAAGGAAAGGCGACCTGCTATAATCGCCACCCTGTAGGGTGCCCTTTCTTTTTTCCAGAGGTAGGGGATGTTCCGCGTCTGTGTACTCTTGCTGGTTGTGCTGACGACAGCGCCACTGTTCGCGAAAAGCGACCATGCCGTCCTGAAACTCTGTTTCGAGAAGGAAGGCTCCCCGTTCCTGATATCGACCAAGGACCGTAAACTGGCTGAGCAGGAACGATTCCAACAGATCAAGGAATCGGCCCTCTGGGGACGCAAGATGCTGGTGCTCCTAGACCGTCAGAAGATATTCTCCTTCAAGCCGGCGAGCGATTCCTGCATCGTCATCTCGAAGATACCGGCCGGCACCCATACCGTGGCGGTCGACTTCAAAGGGGCCTCGTATACCGCGTTGGTGCCGAAGGGGGAGGTGACCAAGAAATTCAAGGCCGACCTGTTGTTCGAAGCGGTCCTTGCGGTCGAGGAAGGGCCGACGGCACAGGTGGAGCTATCGCAGGAACAGGCGCAGATCTCGCTGTTCCAGACGGTGGATCAGAGTGCGGTGCCCGATTGCAAGGAACGATGCACGATACCGGCCGAGGTGCCGGTCTATTTCATGACACGTGCCGAGGACGAAAAGATAGAGTGCCCCGTCCAGTTCGAACTGGTCGTGCCGCACGAGCGGGAAAAGTCGCTCAACTGCTACGACGCCGGTCGCATAACGGCGGATCTGCGCGCCTTGGTCAAGACGAACAACATCAAATGCCGCGCGAACCTCGAGTACGCCTTCTTCCGGGTGTACGGCGAAGGATGCATCGTCACCCTTCAGCCCGATAAGAACGGACTCCGGCCCCGCGATCCCGACATACGGCTCCTGCCGCTCGACAAGCAGAAGGTCCGCTATTTTCTGCAGGTCAACGGCGGGGAGAAGAAGCAATACCTATTCGCCCCTTCGGACCGGAAGGGCGAGGTCATCGTCCCCAAGAGCGGAGACACCATCTCTCTGACAGAGGTCCGCGAACCATGAAGGTCGCGATACTCATCTCCGGCACCGGCTCCAACATGGAAGCGGTGATACGGGCGCGGCAACAGGGCAGGCTGCCGGGCGTCGAGGCGATCCCGATCGTTGTCTCCGACACCCCTGATGCGCCGGGGCTGGAAAAGGCCCGACGGCTCGGGGTCGCGACCGCCGTCGTGGCGCGTCGGCCCAAGGAGCCGCGCGAGTCGCATGAGGAACGTCTGCTGGGAGCGCTCGCTCCGCACGGGGCCGGGCTACTGGTCCTCGCCGGGTTCATGCGGGTCCTGTCGCCGTTCTTTCTTTCCCGTTTTCCCGGGCGGGTCATCAATATTCACCCGTCGCTGCTCCCGGCGTTCCCCGGCCTCGACGCCCAGAAGCAGGCGTATGACCACGGGGTAAAGATAACGGGATGCACCGTGCATTTCGTGGACGAGACGCTCGACGGCGGGCCCATACTTCTGCAACGCGCCGTGGAACGAAAGGACGAGGACACGGCAGAGGACCTGCGCCTGCGCATACTGAAAGAAGAGCACGAACTTCTCAGCGAGGCGATAGCTATCGTGAGCGAAGGAAGAGCCAGCATCGTCAACCGATATGTCAAAGTGGAGAGGAGCCATGAAAATTAAGATCATCCTGCTTTCGCTGATCTCGATCCTTCTTGTGTTCGGGGCGGCCTACCATCTGCTCGTGAACAGGACCGAACGGCAGTTGAAAAGCGCACTGGAGGAGAATGTGTCCCGCGCCACGGCGCTCTACAAGTACATCAACGCCGCCGAGACGCTCAATCGCATCCGGGAGGCGGAGGAGATCGCCTCGCGCAAGGAGATGCTCGATGTGTTCGATCCGGCCGCGCTGAAGACGAACCGCGCCGAGGTGGAGCGGAATGTGCAGGTCGAACTCAATGTCGTCAACAAGTTCGCCGATGACGCCGACATCCTCTTCGTGACCGACACCGAGGGGCTCGTGGTCGCAAAGAATCTCGACAACACGCTTAACGGGGTGAGTTTCAGGGAGAACCTGCTCATCAGCAACGCGATAGCGGGCAGGAGCGACGAGGACATCTTCGTCATCCTCAACAAACTGGTGAAGGTCGTGTCGGTGCCTATCCGCAAGAACGGTCAGATCATCGGCACCTACAATTCCGCCGACATCATCGACTCCGAGATGGCCAAGGAGGATTTCAGCAACTTCGCCGAACGGGCGAGCGAGGAGAAGGGGGAGGCGCCGCTCCGCCTCGCCTTCGTGGCGAAAGGGAAGGTGCTCGGTTCGACCATGCCGCCCGACCTGCACGAGGCGCTCAAAAAATTCGTCGAGGGCGAACAACAGATAGTGGAACAATCACTCAAGGAGGAGACGCGGCAACATGCCTTCACCTTGACACTCGCCGGCGAGCGATACTATGCGAACATCGCCGCGCACCAGCATCTCGGTCAGGAAAAACAGGTGTGCTATCTTTTCATGAACTCCATCGACCGGAATCTTGAGAAGCTCCGTACGAGCGCCACCTATTTCTCTTACATCGTCCTGATAATAGCCATTCTTTCCCTGCTCTTTGCTATCTTCATCGAAGAACAGGCCATGGCGCCGATAAACCGTTTCATGGAGGGTATGATAGAGCTCATTCATGGCAATCGCGCCTTCCGGTTCAACAACGAGGCGGAGGGACTCGAGGGGCAGTTGAACCAGAACGCGAACATGATGATCGCGGCGTTGTTGGGCGAGCGGCTCCCCGAAGAAAAGAGCGCGCCGGAGAAAAGAGGAAGGGAGGTGTAGACAGATGGCGTACAATAGTTTCAACAAGATATTCATCCTCGGTCGGCTCGGCAAGGCGCCCGAACTACGCTATTCGACCGCGGGGAACCCGATAACGAAATTCAGCGTCGCCACCAACGAACGCCTCAAGGGGACCGGCGGACAGGCCGAGGAACATACCGAATGGCACCGCGCGGTGGTGTTCGGTGCGCAGGCCGAGAACTGCTCGAAGTTCCTCAAGTCGGGCTCGCTCGTCTTTATAGAGGGGAAACTCCGCACCCGTAAGTACACTGGTAAGGATAACGAAGAGAAATTCTTCACCGAGGTCATCTGCGACACGATACATTTCCTTGACTCCCTCGGTCAGGGGGGCGAACCGCAAAAGGGCGCTGAACGCACCTATCAGAAAAATGACGCGAGCCCCAAAAGCAAAGAGGACGAATTCAACAGTGCCGTTTCCGACGCCCTGAAAGAGGCGCCGGAGGAAGAGGATCTCCCGTTCTGATCACGGTATCCGGTACCACCCGCCCGATCTTTTGATCATCCCTTCGTCACACAGTCCCGAGAGTATGCGCGACAGCCGCTCCTCGTCGACATCGTTCCCGGTGTCTTGCCGTACCGCGGCCAGCAGGGGGGACCGCGTCGTTGCGCCCGTGCCGAGCGCCCGGAGTATCGCGCCGCGTACCTGACGGTCGCTTCCCTCGAACCGCGACTGTTTCGCATGGGTCGCGGACCGGCGCGTCGGGTTGGGCACTCTTTTTTTGAGGTGAGCGCCGTAGTCCATGAGTGCATAGTACCAGCGGCGCGGGTCGGCGCGGTCGATCGTTTTTTCGAGCAGCGGCAGGATCTCCCGGTCGGCCACTTTCTCACGGCCCGCAAAAAAATGATGGATGTAGGCGGCTCGTATGTTGGTCTCGAGGAAGGCGTGTGGTTCGTTGAAGGCGAAGGTAAGTACCGCCCGGGCCGTGTAGGGGCCGATGCCGGGGAGCGTGATAAGTTCCTTCACGGTGCGCGGGAGCATGCCATCGTGATGCCGTACCGCCTCTTCGGCCACCCGTTTGAGAAAGAGGGCGCGCCGGTTGTAGCCGAGTCCCCGCCAGAGCGCGAGCACCTCGCGGAGCGGCGCCGCGGCGAGCGAGGCGAGGTCCGGGAATCGTTCGATGAATCGGGGGAAATAACGCGAGACCCGGTCGACCTGCGTCTGCTGGAGCATCACCTCGGAGACCAGTATCTCGTAGGGGTCAATCGTGAGCCGCCAGAGAAAGGAGCGCCCGTGTTTTTTGAAATGGTCGAGGATCTCTCGACGGAACCGCTGGAGGGATATCTTGTCCATCACTCCTGTTCGGTCGTCCGCTTGCCGATATACCCGAGTATCGCGACCGCCGCTGCTATCTGGAGCACGAGGCAAAGGAACGGATTGAGGCCGAAACCGGCGGGAAGGTAACCGAGCACGACCGCGATGGTGCCGTAGAGAAGCGCATAAGGGAGTTGCGTCCGGACATGGTCCATGAGCGGCAGGCCCGAATACATCGCCGACATGACGGTGGTGTCCGACACCGGTGAGCAGTGGTCGCCGAAGATCGAGCCGGTCAGCACCGCGCCGACGGTGAGTATCGCCAGTTCGTTCAGAGCCGCGGTCTCCATGCCCTGCGCCCCGGCGATCCCGGCGGCGAGCGGTATCACGGTCGGGAAGAGTATCGCCATGGTCCCCCACGAGGTGCCGGTCGCGAACGAGGTGACGGCGGCAGCGATAAATACCGCGGCGGGGAGCAGCCCCGCCGACAGCACGCCCGAAAGCCCCTGCGCTATGAATTCGGCTGTGCCCAGATCCTTGGTCACCGAACCGAGCGTCCACGCGAGCGTCAATATCATGAGGGCGGGAAGCATCATCAGGAGACCCTTCAGCCACGCCGCGGCGAGTTTGTCGGTGTCGAGCGTTCGGCGCAGAAGAACGAGTCCGCCGGCGATGAGCGTCGCGAGGAGCGCCGCCCACATGAGCACCGTGAACGAATCGGCCGCCGACAGGATATCGCGGAGCGGGAAGGAGGTCGCCCCCTTCGCCGTGAGGGTCGAGCGGCCGCTGACGATGAGACCGCCGAGCACCGACAGGACCATCACTGCGACCGGAAGGACCGCGTCGTACCAGCGCCGTTTGTCGGCGGGCGGAAGTTGCGACTCGTCGGCGCCCGCGGCGAGATCGCCGCCCGGTTCGTGGGGAACGCCGGTGGTCAGTGTCCGTTCTTCGGCGCGGCGCATCGGGCCGAACTCTCGTCGCATCAGGGCCGAGATCGGCACCATCGCGAGCAGGAGCAGCGCGTAGAAACGGTAGGGTATCGAGGCGAGAAATGCGTTGTAGGCCTCGAGATCGATGTTGTTCTGTTTGAAGGCGTCAGCGATGAGCCCCAGTTCGTAGCCGATCCAGGTCGAAAGTATCGAGACCGAGGCGATGGGAGCGCTCGTCGAATCGACGATGAAGGAGAGTTTCTCGCGGCTCACGCGCCAGCGGTCGGTGAGCGGGCGGAAGGCCGACCCGGTGACGATGGTCGATGAGTAGTCGTCGAAGAACATCAGGACGCCGGTCGCGTAGGCGGCCAGTTGCGCGCCGACCCGGTTCTTGGCCTTGCGGGCGATGAGGGCGACCAGTGCATGGATGCCGCCCGACGCGGCGAGTATCCCGGTCATCCCGCCGATGAGCGCGGTGAAGACGATGATGAGGAGATGTGACGGGTCGTTGAGCCCTTTGATGACCCATGTGTCGGCGGCGCGGAAAAAGCCCCCGCCGACGCTCGCGAGCATCGTCCCGCCGTCGCGTGACAGCAGGATCGCCGCCCCGACCCAGATGCCGCAGAAAAGCGCCACGATCACCCGCCGCGTGAGGAACGCAAGCCCGATCGCGGCGAGCGGCGGCAGTATCGGTCGCCACTCCGGGAACAGCCACGCCATGACGGCGACGGTAAGCAGGAAGAAGACGGTGCGCAGTATCATTTCTTTTTCCCGCCCTTCTTCGGGTTCTTCGCCGCCTTGACGGCGTCGCAGGCCTTCTTATGGTCGAGCGAACAGGCGAGCGTGTAGTATTCGAGCGCCTTGGCGGTATCCTTTTCGACCCCCGCCCCGCTTTCGTGGACATTGCCCAGATTGTAGCATCCCTCGCCGTGTTTCATGGTGCACGACTTCTCGAACAGCGCCCGTCCCATTTCCTGATCGAGCGGCGCGCCGTCGCCGTTGATGTACATGAACCCGGCGTTCGAGCAGGCGCGGGCGTCGCCTTTGTCGCAGGCCTTGTCGTAGGTCGCGAGCACCTGCTTGGCGTCGCGCGGCAGTTCTCCTTGCTCCATCATAATGGCTATGTTGTAGCAGGCCGCGGCGACACCACCGTCGCACGCCTTCTTGAAATACTCCGCCGCCTTCGCGACACTGCGCGGGGTCCCCTCGCCGAGGTAATGCATAGTCCCCGCCTGATGACAGGCATCGAGATCGTCCTTACCGCTACAGGCGATCTGCCGTCCTTCGAGTTTTTTCGCCGGATCGGTCTCGAGGAATTTCTGCAGACCCTCCGCCTGTGCGCAGGCCCCTTCATACTGCATCGCGCAGGCCGAGTTGTAGGCATCGGCGGCCTTTGAGAGGAACTTGGGTTCCTTGCGTGAACGCTGATGGTAAAGGACCGCGAGATTGTTGCACCCGAGTCCCGAGCCGCCGTTGCACGACTTTTTGTAGTGCGTCTCGGCGCCGTTCCAGTCGCGGCCGCCACCTTCGCCGCTTTCCAGCATCGCGCCGAGATTCGAGCAGGCATCGGCATGGCCTTTGGTGCAGGCGTGTCGGTAAAAGATGCGTGCCTTGGCAGGATTCTTTCCCAGTTCCTTCCCGTAATAATAGTTCTCGGCGAGGAACATGCAGGCGTCCACATCGCCGCCGGTGCATTTCTTCTCGTTGAACGCGGCAAGTTGCGCCGGGCTCGGCGGCGCCTCATTGCCCGCCTCGGCGCACAGGGACGAGGCGACAAGAACGAAGGCGAGCGAAACGAGGATGCGCATGGTGTCCCCCGTGTTTTCACGATACGGGACCGATACTAACAACGCCCGGTGCCGGTGTCAATACCGCGGCAAAAAGTTGACCGTGCCCCTCTTTTCCGGCATACTGGCGCCGTCTCAAGGACGGGGTCATAGAAAAGGAGGAACAACGACATGAAAAAGATGCTGGGCCTGCTGGTCGTTACGGCGTTCGTACTGCTTACCGCGTGCGACGGCACCACGAAGAAAAAGGTGGTGGACGACGATACGGTCGGCGGCGATACGATCGTCGAGGCCGACGGTGATGCGACCGGGACGGATGCCGATCTCGCGGCGACCTGCGGCAACGGGAGCATCGATCTCGGCGAGCCATGCGACGGCGACATGAAGAACTGCGTAGAGATAGATCCGGTGAAGTATACTGGAGGCAAGGCGAAATGCAGGGCCGACTGTGCCGGGTACGACACGATCACCTGCGACGAGAACCCGGCCGTATGCGGCAACGGCATCGTCGAAGGAGCCGAGAAGTGCGACGGCACGATAGACAACTGCGTGGACATCGATCCGCTGATGTTCGTCGCCGGCAAGGCGCGGTGCAAGGCCGACTGCACCGGCTGGGATATCGAGACCTGCGAGAGTTCCGGCGATTATTGCGGCGACGGCGAAAAGAGTGAGACCGAGTTCTGCGACGGTGACGCGAAGGCCTGCG
>JAKQHE010000054.1 GCA_029573155.1 bacterium | reverse complement strand
ATGAGGGTGATGCGGTCGGGCGCGATGATGAGTCGATCGACTACGCCGAAGGTGTTCCGGTCCGACAGGTGCTGTTCGCAGAGCACCGTGCCGGGACGAGAAAGTATCTCGCGCACCGCCGGGTCGCGCAGGAATTTTTCGAGCACTTTACGCTCTTCGGGCGTCAGGTCGGCACGCTTGGGCATATCGAGTCTCGGTGAAAGTCCGCCAAGCGCCGCATGTATCCGCAGACCGCGCGCAATGCCCGCCTCGATGTCGGCCGACCGGAGCGCCGGGTCGATATCATCCTCATCGGGCATCGTGGCAACGGGGCCAAGTGTCACCAGCGACAGATCCTCGTGGTCGGCATCCATCGGTCCGGCTTTCCCGTAATCGTGCCGGTGGCCAAGGTCGGTCCTTTCGAACCCCGGCAGCGGCTGTTGCGCGGCGCGGCGCATCTTTTCGCCGAAACCGGTCAGCCCCCCCTCCTTGTTCGCGCGCACGACGATGGTGAGCGATCGTTTGGCCCGCGTCGCGGCCACATAGAGCAGGTTGGCCGTCTCGGCGGCGTTCATGTCGCGGTGCTCTTCGGCCGTTCCGGCGATACGGGTCGCCCCCGGTATCGGCCCGGTCGCAAGGAATTCGAGCGCCACCTTGTTCAGGTCGAGCAGACAGCCGTCATCCGGGTCCGTCACCGGCCCGTTGCGGTCGTTCGTATCCTTCCACAGCACGAAGACATGTGGGAATTCGAGCCCCTTGGCGCTGTGCATCGTCGCCAGTTTCACCCGGTCGGAGTGCTCCCCCTCGGGCACGGTGACGAGGTTCCCCACCGCGAGGAGATACCGCAGGAAATCCGTCGCATCGCCGGTATCGGGACGGTCGAAGTAGCGTTCCGCCTCGTCCCAGAGCGTCTCGACTATGGTGCGCGGAAAGCGCGGGGCGAGTTCGCGCAGTGCCGCGGCAAGCGCCGAGAACCGGTGGGGCGCCGGCCACCGGGCCGCATCGGCGATCAGACGATGCACGGTGTCGGTAAGGTCACTCTGGCCGAGTTCCGGGAGCGCTCGCTCAACGAACTCTTCTCCGCCGCTGAATATCGCCGCAAGCGCCAGATAGAGCGCCGTCCCCTCGCGCAGGGAAAGCAGTTCGCGCCCGGTGAGGTCGGAGGTGCCGACCGGCTCTTCCCCTTCGCCCGCCGCGGCAAGACCTTTCGCCACCTTCGCGAGGTGGGCGTGGGATCGGCACAGGACGGTGATGTCGCCCCATGCGCACCCGGTCTCTTCCCGTCGGCGCCGTATCTCGGCAACGAGCCGCTCGTACAGTTCCCCGTCACCACTCCCGCAGGACACCGGGATCACCGCGACCGACGAAAGCCCGGTGTACGGGTCCCTCCGTTCCTCTTCGGGCGGCGCCTCCTGTGTATCGCCCGCGCTCTCGTTCCCGGCGAAAAGTTCCTTTGTCAGTTCGTTGAAGAACCCGATGAGGAGCGGGGTCGAGCGCCAATTGTAGAGAAGTTTCTCGGTCGGCAGTTGTCCCGACCTCCGGAGCGGGTCCAGCCAGCGTTGGAGCCGTTCCGGATCGGCGCCGCGCCAGCGATAAATGGATTGTTTCCAATCGCCTACGAAAAAGAGCGACCGCTCCCCCGCGCCGTTCTCGCCGATGTCGCCCGCGATATCTTCCAGAAGCGGTCGCAACAGTTCCATCTGTATCGCCGAGGTGTCCTGAAATTCGTCGAGGAGCAGGTGGGCGGTCCGGTGGTAACCCCGTTCGTAGAGCCGCGCCGAGAGTTCGGGACGGTCGGGGCTGTCGGACCCGTCCAGAGCGATCAGTTCGCGCAGCACATCCTCGAAATAACGGCGGTCGAGTCTCCGTTTTTCGGTCTCGACCGACTCGGCGCGCAGAGCGCTGAAGCGTTTGAGGAGCGCGGTCCGGAGCCGCGCGGTGTTGACGACATATTCGGCAACGAGCCGCCGCATCGGCGGATAGAGCGCCCTGAGTTTCGTATAGGCGGCGAGTTTCTGGTCGGCGGCTGACACCTTGACCCCGGCGATGTCGTGCTTGAGGAACAGCGCCTTGGAAAGATCGATCTTGTCGAGCGATCGCGACAGCGGTATGACAACCTGTTTGAGTAGATTGCCCGCCGTCACCGCGCCGACCGCCGTGACCTCTTTCCGCAGTTTCTCGTAAGCGGCGTATATGCGTGCCTGCTTGGCCTTGAGTTCATCAAGGAGTCCTATCGGGCAGTTCCACGCCGCGAGTGCGTCCCGATCGTTGTCGAGTTCGCAGGTCAGTCGTTCCGGCGTTATCTTGAGTATGCGCGCCGCGATGAGTATCTCCTCGGTGGCGTCGATCACCTCCGGGCGGGTGAAGAAGCGTTCGTCGGCAAGCGCCTTGATGAGGTCCTTTTCATGGTCGTCGGCCATCTGCGGCGCCCGATCCTCGGTCGCGAGGAACTGGTGGAACAGCGCGTCTATCGTGGAATAGCGGACCTGCGCCGCTCGCATGAGAAGACGCAGTCTCTCGACCGGTGGGGTATCCTCGCCCGCGATCCTGTCGAGTATCCGTTTCTCCATCTCGGCCGCCGCCGCCCTCGTGAAGGTCACCGCGACGATGAGCGCCGGGTCTCCCGCGATAAGGCCGCGCACCACCTTGGTCAACTGGTAGGTCTTCCCCGCGCCGGCCGAGGCGGTCATCAGGAGACTTCCGTTCATTCCGGCCTCCCGACGAAGTAGAGGTCGGGTCGCAGGCAGAGCGCCTTGTAGGGACAGTAGGAACACGCCCGGGCCTTATGGTTCGGCGCAAAGCGTTCCTGCGCGATGGTCCGGTCCAGCCGCCGCGCGAGCGCATCCAGCGTTTCCCGTCGCCGTTCGATCTCCCCGGCCGGGAGTTCGACGATATAGTTCCCCCGGTCACCGCTCCGCAGGCAGATATAGGCGGCGTCGAGTTCATCTTCTTTCGCACGACCGTTCTCGATAAGGAGTTGGGCATAGAAAAGCAGTTGAAAATGATCGTGCAGGCCCCTCTCGTCGGCGGCCTCGGCGATAAGCCCCTCCTTGCAGACGGCTGGCATGCTCTCCTTGTATTTGAGATCGGCAACGAGTTTCCGCCCGTTGCGTTCCTGCACCCGGTCGAGCCGCCCGGTAAGACGATACCCGCCGAAGGTCGCCTCGAGCGGCAGTTCGGTGTCGGTCACCGCGTTCGAGAAAAGGACCGCGGCACCACTTTCACGCTCCCACGCGGCGATATCGTTCAGGTAAGCGTGGACCAACGCCTTGCGGACGGCGCGGTCGGGGACCTTCGTCGATATCTCGGCGTTGCTTTCCCACCGTTCTTCGAACAGTTGTCGCCACCGGTCGATCGGCTTGTCGACCCCTTTGAGCGACGCGAAAAGATCGTGCAGGAACTGGCCGATGACCATGTTGACATGGTCCTCTCCCTCGAAACAGGCGGGCGGTTCTATATTGAAGAAGTCTTTGCGCTCGATGACGAAACGGAAGGGACACGAAAGGAACAGCGGTAGCGACGAGAACGACCACGGGTAGTTCGCGAGTCTCTCTCTCATCTCGTCGCTGTTCTTGATGGCGGGGTCGCCCGACGGCGCGATGAACGGGGCCGCCGCCATGAGTCGTTTTACCGGCTTCATGCCGAATTCGACCGACAGGAACGCGAAGTGGGGCGACGGCGCGGCGCCCGCCCCGGTGTCATAGCGCGCCGCGAGGTGGGCGCTCTCACCTAAGGCGAGGAACTGGCGGAGCGTGAGATCGTCGGACTCGAACTGCGTCTTGTGGATGCGCGGCAGATGAACGAGGTTGAGGAACGGTCCGTTGAACGGGCGTCTCGGGAAGATGTCGCGATCCATCGGCAGGATGAGGGCCCGCCGGTAGGGAACGCCGGTCGCGTTCCCCAGTCCGACCACCTGCACCGGGGCCTTCCGGTCGCCGCGCAGGTGCAGTTTCGCCGACGCGACGAGGTGGAGAGAAAGCGTCTCCCGCTCCGCTCCCATGAGCGGTCCAAGTCTTGTCATGTCGTCGATGAGCGCTATCGCCTTCTCGAAGGCGGCCCTTTCGGCGGCGTCGAGATCGCGCCAACGTGCCGTGAGTTCGGCCGCCAGTTCGCGGCGCACCCCGTCGAGCGGTCGCCTCTCCCGTATCGCCATGATCAGGCGGTGGGCGGCGACGAAATGCGAAAAGGGAAGCCACGGAACGAAGTTCACGCGGTCGCCGAGAGGCCGGAAAAGGAGTTGCCACAGGTAGAATGACAGGGTCTCGTCGAGTGGCACGATGAGGAGTTGCCCCTTGTTTCCTCCTTCCCCCCCTTGCAGGAACCGCTCGATCTCGGCGGCGATGAGCGCCCGCACCGCGGGGCGCTCGTTCAACTCGGTCAGTTCCAGCCGACCGGTGGTCGCCCGCTCTTCGCCGATGCCGAGGCGACGGATCAGCGCGAGCGCCGAATCGTAGTCGGGCGTCCCCTGCGGCATGTGCGGGCCGAACAGCGGCGCATCAATGAATCGGCGATCGTGCG
The DNA here is from genome assembly GCA_029573155.1 of bacterium. Taxonomy (GTDB): domain Bacteria; phylum UBP6; class UBA1177; order UBA1177; family JAKLFG01; genus JAKLFG01. The sequence goes on along the minus strand of JAKQHE010000054.1, from coordinate 14,489 downwards.
GTATGCGGGAAATGAACCGTTCGTGCGTCGGGGTCATGACCGGCAGGCCGACGAACAGTTCATTATCGCGCAGCGTCAGATCGGCGAAAGCCGCCTCTTCGAACGGCGCGTAGAACAGCCCCTCGGTGGCCAATTCCCTGCGGAAGGTCCCCATCGTCGCGAAGAAGATCGCTATCCGCTCCATATGTTCGGGGGCGATGCGGTCGAGTCGCGCGAGTTCGTCGCCGGTGACCGAGAAGCGGGCGATGAGCGAAAGGAACTGCATCAGCCGCTCGGTGTCGGCGGGACCCGGCGGGTCCTCTTTTTTCATGGACCGGTGCAGGGCATGGAAACGGCAGAAGGCTTCGTCATCGGGGAGCGGCCGGTGACCGGTCGCCTCGGCGATGCGGCGACTCTTGTACTCATCGAATTCGAGGACGGCGGGCATAAGTCCGCCGAGTTGTTTGTGGAGGGTGTAGTGGATGATATCGCGGCCCGAACCGCCGAGCGACACGACGGTGAAGCGGGACAGGTCGGGGTGGCGGGGTTTAAGCGTTTCGATGAGTCGTTCGATCGCGGTCATTCCTCTCCCTCGGATCGGCCACGCCATTGTAGCGTGCCGTTCAGATTTTACAAGATAACGGGGGACGCGGGATGTCCCCGACGGCAAGATTTGACAACACGCGGGGGAACGCTATCCTATAGCGAGCGACACCGATCCACCACAAAGGGAGCACGGCCATGACGAGTAAGACCTTTTTCATCCTTTTTCTCGCGTTGTTCGTCCTCGCCTGTGACGACAACAAGCAACAACTCGCCGACCTCGAGCCGGTGAATGACGAGACGCAGACCGACACCGACACGGCTGGTAATGACACGGTCCCCACCGACGGGAGCGACGCACTCCTGCCCGACGAGGATGGACTCATCCCGACCGATGACGATGTCGTCACCGACACGCCGACCGACGCCGACACCGTGGTCGTCGTCACCTGCGCCGGACTCAAGGACGGCGAGAACACGATACTCGTGAACGGCGAGGAGTCGAAGGATCTCGCGCGGACCTTCCTGCTCCGCCTGCCGACGACGATAGAAGACAAGAAGGGGTGGCCGGTGATATTCAACTGGCACGGCTACGGCGACACCGCCGCGAATTTCGAATGGCTTCTTTCCGGTTCCGTGAACAACACCGAGTTACCGTTCATCCTCGTCACTCCGGAAGACACCAACCTCGCGATAAACCAATACCCGCCCGCCGGGGTCGATTGGGACATCCTGACGCTGAGTAACGGCTCCATCGAGGCGGAACTGTTCGACGCGGTGCTTGCCTGCATCGAGGAGCGGTGGGGCGTCGACGAGGACCGTATCCACCTCGCCGGGTTCTCGGCCGGCTCGATAACGGCCGACAGCCTCGGCGTCCTCCGCGGCGATCTTATCGCCTCGATATTCACCTATTCCGGCGCCTACTTCAGTGACGCGAAGGCGAAGGCCGACCTCGGCACGATGGCGGCCGGCTTCATATCGTGGCCCACGATGGAGACCGACAACAAATATGTCCAGGCCTTCATGTACGGCGCCGAGGGTGACGCGGACTGCACAGGACCCACGCTCTGCGACAAGTGGGGCTCTTCCGGCTTTTACATCAACTTCAACCACATGGCCCGCTTCAACGCCAATTACCTGACCGGCATGGGGCACACCGTCATACTTTGCGACCATGACAAGGGGCACACCAACGCGGGACTCAGTTCTACGCAGTTGCTGAAGTTCTTCCTCGACCATCCGCGCGGCACCGTCACATCACCCTACGCGACCGACTGGCCCGCCGATTACCCCGACTACTGCTTCCTCATGACCGAGCCCGACCCGACGATAGAGCCGGGCTACGAGACGCCCGACGACGATTCGCTCCTGCCCGACGCCTGAAGCCGGTATGCGCACCTTCTTCTCGGTCATCGCCGGGCTCGCATTCTTCCTGTACGGCATAGACCTGTTGAGCGCCCTGCTCGGTCGCATGGCGGGCGGACGACTGCAGGAACGGCTGGACCGGCTCGCCTCGACCGACGGTCAGCGTTACTGGTACGGCGCGCTGACGACGGTGCTGTTCCAATCCTCGAGCGCGACCACCGTCCTTCTTGTCAGCATGGCCTCCGCCGGGCTCGTCACGGCGACCGAGGCCTTTTCGTTCACGCTCGGCGCCAATCTGGGCGCGGTATCGACCGGCTGGATAGCGGCGGTACATATCACCGTCATCGGCCTGCCGCTCTTCATCATCGGCGTGGTCGGTCGGTTCTTTTCGACCCGCGCGGCGCGGCGCGACCTGTTCTCTTTCTGCATCGGACTCGGGCTCATCCTGTTCGGACTCGACCTGATGGGACAGGGCATGGAGGCGATACACGAAAGCGGCGATGTGACCGCCTTCTTCGCGAGGTTCGAGGTGTCCCGGTCACCCGGCGGACTTATCCTTGCGGCTCTTTCGGGCGTAGTATTCACCGCGCTTGTCCAGTCGAGCACCGCCACTGCCGCCATCGTGATCGCCGGCGCCGCGAGCGGTCTTTTCTCCCTGCACCTTTCCTGTGCCCTTATGCTCGGAGCAACGCTCGGCACCACCATCACGGCGCTCCTCGCATCGGTCAACGCAGGAAGCGCAGGCAGGCGGACCGCCATGATGCATTTCGCCCTCAATGTCGTGGGATTCTTCGGCGGGCTGTTGGTATTCTACCCCTTGGTGCACCTTATCACGACAACTACTGCAGCAGCCGGCATCGGCGTGGCCGTGGCCACCTATATGACGCTTCACAAGGTGCTGTTGACCGCCGGCATTTTCCCGTTCCGCCGTCGTTTCGCCGAGTGGATAGCTCGACTCGTCCCCGATCGGTTCCCCGGCGTCCATGAAAGGCTTTCGGTCCGCCCGCTCGCGCACGACGCGACCGATGAGGCGGTGCTTGAAGAGTTCCGACGCGACATCGCCCTGTTCATGCGCTACCTCCGCGACCTGTTCGCCTTTTCCATCGTCGTCTCGCTGAAACGGAAGGAATCGCCTCTGTTCGCCAAGATAGAGCAGTACGAGCAGATCATCGATCAGGGACACAAGAAACTGGTGCGCCTCATCCATGAACAAAGCCACCGCAACCGCCAGGATCTCTGGCTGTATCTCAAGATGTCCGACGAGGCCGAATCGATGGCCGACCACCTGAGATCAATAGCCAAATACGGCATCCGCCTGCGGGAGAGGATGAAAGATCCTCAGGCCCTCGAACGGCTTCTCATCCACACCGCGCACCGCCGCGTCTTCACGCTGTTCCATCGCGTCTGCCTCTGCGGCCATTTTCACGCCGGGGACCTCGCGGCGTGCGACGAGGCGGAGCGCGAGATACGCCGCCACAAACGCGAACTGATGCTGACCATCACCGAGGCGCGCGCCCCGCTCGATCCCGACGCGATACTGGAACTCGCCGACATCCTCTCGGAGCACAGCAAGATAAATCATTCGGTCAAACGGGTCCTGCAGGCGAACCTCGACCATCTCGAGGGACGCGGCGTATTCAGATACCGGCACGAAAAGATCAGTTGCCCGCCCGCCGGTTGAGCACCGACTGTTCCTCCCAACACCCCGACAGCATCCCGCGCGACGACATCCATTTGAAGCGGCGCGCAAGTTCGTCCGGCACCGCACCGGGTCTTTCATGCTCCCACGGCGTGCCGGGGAGCGGCATGAAGATATGGCCCCGGATGTGAGCCCCCTGCAAAAGAAGCCGCTCCATGAGCGCCACCGTGAGCGCGAGATCGTCGGGCGTCTCGCCCGGCAGTCCGAATATCAGGTCCACGATCGGGTGCAGCCCGGCGGCCTTCGTATTCTCGACGGCGCGGTATATGTCCGCGACGGTGTGGCCACGGTGCATGTGCTCAAGCATCCGGTCGCTCCCCGACTGACCGCCGACGACGATGATGGGATTGTCACAGTATCGTTTGATGACCGCCATGCTTTCGCGGGTCGCGAACTCGGGCCGTATCTCGGCCGGGAAGGTACCGAATATCACCTTGCGGCGCGGTCCCACCGTATCGCGGACGGCGGCGAGCAGTTCGTGGAGCGGTTCGGGGGTGCGGCCATCCGGGTTGTGCCAGCCGAGCGCGTTGGGCGACAGGAACCGGTAGTAGGCGAACTCGCGCGCGGCGAGTTCCCGCACCGCCGCCAGTATCGCCTCGCGGCTCCGCCACCGTTCGGCGACCCCGTGAAAAAATGAGGTCTGGCAGTAGCGGCAGACGCTCGCACAGCCCCGCGTTATCTCTATCGGCCCGTAGAGTTTCACGCGGTGCGCCATCATCGGGAACCGTTCGATATCGACCGGCGCCGCCGGCGCGCCGACCAGCGCGTCACCTTCGAGACGACACAGGCCGCGCACCCCCTCAAGCGATCTTCCCTCCCGCACCCGTTCCGCTATCTCACGGATCATCTCCTCGCCCTCCCCGACCGCCGCAAGGTCGAACCCCCGCTCGATGACCTCCCGTGGACGCGCAGAGGCGTGCGGACCGCCGATGATGAAGCGGGCGTTCGGGAACCGGCCGCGGAGATGCCGCATCTCGGCGACGCTCCGATCGAGGTCGGCGGTCATGGCGGAAAACAAGAATACTGCCGTCGTATCGGCGGGCAGATCGTCAAGTTCGTGAATTTCGCGCACCGCTTTGACCGCTCCCGGCGGCGTACCCGCCGCTTCGAGCGACGCGATGAGCGACCGCATGGCGGTGCGGTTGTGCCCCGTGAGGCGAAAGATGAGTAGCGTATCAGTCATTCTCGGTGATGAGGCCGTACCGGCGGGCGAACCAGTAGCCCGCGAGGAAATCGAGCCCGGTATCGCCGCCGGTCCCTTGACTCCCGCGCAGACCTTTATAGATATTGTCCTTCCAGTAGTAACTGCTAGCCCCGCGTTCGAAATGAGGATAGGCGCGCAGACTCTGCGTCCGGTCGGCGGTCGGCGAGGTCCAGTCGTTCTTCCAGAAGAGTTCCGGTATCGGCGACATGCAGAAATCTGGGCTCCACAGCCGGTCGACCGCATAGAGTCCGCGCTCCATCGGCACCTCCTGCAGACACTCGATCCCCGAATCTATGTCACTCATCATCTGTGGCACGCCGCGCGCCCCGACGATCAGTTGGAACAGCCCTTGCCGCGCCGGTCGCATCGCATCGCCCTTTTCGTAGAGCGCCGCCTGCATGTCACCCACGCGGGTGCCGTCGCCCACCGACTCATAGACCTCGCGCAGGACGAAGAATTCCCAGACGCCCAGATGGTTGCCCGACCAGTCGCTGATGCCGTATTCGTTGGTCGGCAGACCGCCCTGATCTATGTATTCTTCGACATAACTCCAGATGGTCGCGCTCTCGTTCTTGTAGATCGTCTCGGAGAGCGTTCCCTTGTTCATCGCGTAGAGCAGGAGCGAGGTGGCGAGTTGGTTCATCCGCAGGTCTTTGGCGATCTCGCAGTTGTCGTGGAGCCGTTTGAGGTTGTTCTTCATCCGGGTGATGAGCCCCGCGGCACGCGTGTCGGCGCTGTCTTTGAGGACGAACCACGCCCAGTAGTGGCCGATGAGGAATCCTTTGAACATGTCGTTGTTGCCGCCCTCTTTCCAGTCGATACCGGCGAACGGGCCGGTCCCTTCGTGGAATTCGGGATCGCCGTCGTCGAGGTGTAACCTGAGGGTCCGCGCGAAGGTGGTCACATCGGGGACTATCTCGACGCACTGAAGCGTCCCGTCGAGCGACTTGATCATCCGGTCGAGCGACCCCTGTGTCTGGTCGATGAGGTATTTCCACGCCATCGTCGCGACATAGACGCCGGTCCAGAGCATGCTGTCGCCGTCCTGATCGTAGCGCTGGGCCGCCTCGTTCCAGTGCGACATCATGCCGAGTTCGTTTATCATCTTCTCCTGCACGAGGTCTGAGAAGAAGTCAGCTTTCTCGGCGAGCGTGTAGGCGAAAGCGCTGCGGCGCATTTCGGCCTCGGCGAGCGTCCAGTCGTTCACCGGCCGCTGGATGACCCGCACCGTGTCGGGGTTCTCGCGCAGAAAGGCGCGGTCGGTCGGATCGGTCACCATGTAGTGGACCATCTTCTTGAACTCTTCTCGGTCGGTGTAGGGCTGGACCGTCGGGAGTTCGTGGAACGACGCGTAGGTCTGGTTGATCGTCGCCTTTTCGGCGGTCGACGGTTCGGGGTTAGCGGGGGTCTCGACCCGTTCGTTGCGCCAGAGCGGATCTTCCTTCGATGCCCCCTGCCAGAGCCATTCCTCGTCGAACCCGTCGCCGGTATCGGGCGGCACCGGATCACCCGACACCAGATATCGACCGCAGCCGACCACCGGCAGGAGCATGACCGCTATCGTCTTGTAGCGCTTTTCAGGGACCGGCCTTGTGACGCTGTCGACCATCGCGACGAAGCCGCCGTTATCAAGCCGCACCTCGGCGCCGATGCTCCGGTAGTCGGCGAACAGTTCACCCTCCATCGTCTGCGCCGCCCGGTAGGTGCGCCACCCGGCGTCATCGTACACGATGGTGCGTATGAACCGCAGGGAACCGCCCTCGTCCCGTATCTCGCCGGTGCCGGCATAGGTCCCCCGCTCGTCACCACCCGTTATCCCGTAGAGTCCGTAAAAAGTCGCGATGCAGGGAGCGTCGACATCGGGCATGAGGTCATCGTTGTCGGCCATCCACTCATCCGACAGGACCGACCCGTCAGACGGGTCGAACAGGTCGGACAGGTCCGGCTGTTCATCCGCGAGATATTCGTCCGTTAGGTCGCTTTCGTCCCTGAGGTCGTTTTCGCTGTCGTCGCCATCGTTGTCGTTCGCGGCATTGCCACCCGACGAACAGGCGACAGAAAAAAGCACCAACCCGGCCAGCGCGACAAAAAAAGTAAGAAATGACGATCGCATGGTGCCTCCCGCGTGAACGGACCCAGTGTACCGCGTTACTCCTAAAAAGCAACCGTCATGAACTTTCATGTTGATTTTTATTTTTTTTGTTCTTATACTTGTCTTCAGGTTTCGCCAAAGGAGGAAAACATGAGATCTCACGCACGGTTATTTTCGTTCGCAGAGATGTTGCTGCTCGTCGCGTTCTCCTGCACGCCGACCGACGACAAGAACCCCGGCACCGGCACCTACTGCGAAAGCGACCTGGAATGCGGCGACACCGCCATCTACTTCTGCGATAAGATCAACAACGAATGCCGCGTCAAGGCGGGCGTCGATATCGATCAGGGAGACATCGCCGGGAACGATAACGGGGATACTCCCTCCGATCAGGGAGGCACCGAGATCGACCCGACCGCCGACGACACTGGCGGTGTCATCCCCGACATGGACTATGCCGGTCTCGACTGCGCGCCCGGCACCACCGAAAAATGCGCCTATACCGGCCCGGCAGGCACCGAGGATGTCGGCCCCTGCAAGGCGGCGGTGCGTCTCTGCAAGGATAACGGCACCTGGGGATCCTGCAACGGCGAGATCCGGCCGCTCTACGAGATATGCGCCAACGGCGTCGATGAGGACTGCGACGGGACCGTGGACAACGGCACCGACCTCGACGGCGACGGTTTCACCTACTGCGACACCCCGCCCGACTGCTGTGAAACGACCGACAAATGCCCCGACCCGGGAGCGGTACACCCCGGCGCCAGCGAAGTGCCCGACGGCGTGGACAACAACTGCGACGGCACCGCTGATGAAGGGGTCTACGATTGCGATACGGGACTCGACCTGAACACCAAGAACCCGATCGACTATGCGAAGTCCATCGGTCTGTGCAACGGCGTGACCGAGGCCTATGTCCGTCTTCCGAGCGATCAGGACGGATGTAATATCCAAAGTAACTCTCTGCTGTCGGCACTCGGTAACGTGATAAAACCGAAACACGGTTCGTCGTTCCTCGCCCTTTCATCGGGACAGGCGGCTAATCCTCCATCCAACACCAGTTTCAACCAAGGCACCTCCTCGGCCGCACCGGGCGACTGGTATCAAGCGAACGGGAACAAGTATCCCAGTTCCCCCTCCTGCGGCGGAGGTACCGGCACTTCCGGCAACGCCAATGACGGCGTCATGGTGAAGTTCGTCGTGCAGGTCCCGCCGACCGCCAATTCGTTCAGTTTCAACATCTATTTCCTCTCTATCGAGTACCCCAGCTACATCTGCTCGACCTATAACGATTTCTTCGTCGCCCTGCTCGACAGTTCCTACACCAGCGCCGACCCGAACCTGCAGAACCCATTCGACAAGAACCTCGCGATAGACGACATGAAGAATCCGGTCGGCATCAACATCGCGCCGAACGGCCTCTTCAAGCAATGCAACAACGTCAGCGGCGACGGCTGGGCGGTCACCTCCTGCGTCGGCACCGAGGAACTGGTCGGGACCGGATTCGAGAGCCACGGCGCGACCAGTTGGCTCACGGTGCGCGGCAATGTGGTGCCGGGCGAATTCATCACGCTCCGACTCGCGATATGGGACCTCGGCGACCATATCCTCGATTCGATGGTACTCATCGACAATTTCCAGTGGCAGAGCCAGAACTTCAAACCCGGCACAAGCGATTCCTGATGACCTTACGCAGAGCGAGGATCCCATGACCTTCCCCGCACTGACCCGTTTTATCGGCTCCCGGCCCACCATCGAGGGGTGCGACATCGTGCTGGCCGGCATTCCCTACGACGCGACATCGAGTTTCCGCGCCGGGTCGCGGTTCGCGCCACGCGAGATACGGGCCTATTCCGACGAAGCGCTCGAGGATTTCTCGTTCCACTGCGACCGATCGCTCGCCGACATCGCGTTCCACGACGCCGGCGATCTGCCTCTCATGGTGGGCAACCCATCCCTCATGGTGAGCGAAGTGCGGAGAAGCGTGCTCGAACTCACCGTCGGCAGTCCGGAGGTCGCCTCGAGCGAACAACACAAGACCGCCTACGAACTGACGCTCACCAACCGACGGCTGCTGGCCATCGGCGGTGAACACCTTGTTACCTACCCCATCTTCCTCGCGTTGCGGGAGATATATCCCGACTTCACGATCCTGCAACTCGATGCCCACGCCGACCTGAGGGAACGGTATGCCGGCGACGCGCTCAGTCACTCGTCGGTCATGCGCCTCTGCCTGCAGGAAGGTCTGAGAAAACTGGTACAGTACGGTGTCCGGAGCGGCACCCGCGAGGAATACCTGATGCGCCAGCAGGACAAGCGGATCGTCCCGGCGACCGGCATCGCCGACATCGATAACGCCCTGAAGGAGGGAGGATCGGTCTATCTTTCGGTCGATCTCGACTTCTTTGATCCCTCATTCATGCCGGGCACCGGCACCCCCGAGGCGGGCGGCAACACTTTTAAGGACTATCTCGATGTACTCTCGCTTCTGCGACGCAAAAAGATCAACCTTATCGGTGCCGACATCGTCGAACTGGCGCCCGACATAGATCACAGCAAGGCATCGACCGCCTTTGCCGCGAAAGTGGTACGGGAGACCTTACTCGCTCTGGGATGAAACCTCATCCTCCCCGACCGGTCCTATCATGGTCTGAAAGCCGACCAATCGATACCGTGTCCGTTCTTCCGCGTCCCTCAACAACTGCGCGGGGTCACGTTCCCACAGATCGAAACGGGTCGGGTAGACACGGACCGCCGTCCCCTCGCTGAGCGCGAAAGATGAACCGTCGGCCGAGAAGAGAGCGGCATAACTCTGGTGCATGAGAGAGAGACGCAATAGTTCGTCGCCGGTATCGCTCCGCCAGACGAGCGCGTATTTCCCGACCGAAAGAAGATAGCGACCGCTCGGATCATAGGCGACCGTTCGCGCCGCCGCGCCGCGGGTATCGAGCGCCAATGTCCCGTTCCCATCACTGAGGCGATGCACCAGCACCCTATCGTCCTCGCCGACCGATGTCAGATGTCGACGATCGGGAGAAAAGGCTATCGCAAGAATATTGCCGTGATGACCGGCAAGCAGGGCAGCATGCGTCCCATCGGCGATCCTCCTGACGATGATGACCTTGTCGCGCCCGGCCGAGGCGACCATAGCACCGTCGGGCGAGAAAGCGACGCTCTGGACCGCGCCGGCGTGATCGGAAAAAAGTTGCACCGTCCGCCGTCGCGCGACATCCCATATCCGCACGGTGCGATCCCAACTTCCCGACACGAGAGATCGACCGTCGGGTGAAAAGGCGACCGACGAAACACCGTCATCATGTCCGTCGAGGAACGCCGTGACGCTCCCGTCAGGAGCAAGGAGCCTGATACGGCGGTCCTGACCGGCGATGGCGAGAAGCGCACCGTCAGGTGAAAAGGCGACGGCGTTGCATACCTCGGCGCAGGGAATGACCCGCCGTTCCGTCTCGGTGGCGACATCCCATATCCGCACCGTGCGGTCCCAACTGGACGACGCGAGCGACTTCCCGTCGGAGGACAGCGCAAGGGCGGGAATGTAGGTCCGGTGGCCACTGAAGGAGCGTGAAGAGCGAACAAAGGAGGAACGCCACAGGCGTATCGTCCCGTCGGCCCCTGCCGACACAAGACGATCGCCGGCGGGAGTGAAGGCGACCGCATAGGCGGAAAGATCGTGCCCCCGAAGTTGATCGGTCCGGCCGGTCGTCATGTCGCGTAGCAGGAGGGTGCCATCGCGCGAGGCGATCACCGAACGGGAACCGTCCCGATCGATGCTCAGTGCGAAAAAGGCATCCCAGTAGATGAAAGAGTCGAGCACCCGACCGGTCGCGGGATCGACCACCAACGCCTTTTTGTCATAACCCGCCGTATACAGTCGTTTCCCGTCGGACCGGTAACGCAGGGCGACGATCGCCTCGGTATGCAGGCGGAAGGAAGCCATGGCGCGGTCTTGCACCAGATATAGTTCCCCCGATGCGGTACCCACCGCGATCGACGCACCGTCGGGCGACACAGCGATCGACCGTATCTTCGCATCAGGCAGGGAACGCAGCGATATCTCACGGCGTGCGGCGACATCCCAGCGGCGCACCGTACCATCGTTGCCTCCCGACACGATGACGCGACCGTCGGACGAGAAGGCGATGGCATACACCTCCTCGGTGTGGCCGCCGAGCGTAGCGAGTTCGGTCCGGGTCGCGACATCCCAGAGGCGCACCGATCGGTCCCAGCTGGCTGAGGCAAGCATCTTCCCGTCCGGCGAGAACACGACACGCGTCACCTCGTCACGATGGCCGGGAAGCCGGTCGATCTCGTCCTGCTCTTCTATGCCCCAGAGAGTGATGATGCCGTCCTTCCCGGCGAGCGCGACGACCTTGCCATCCGGAGACATATCCATATCGCGCACCTCGCTCCCCCGATACGGGGCCACCGCGACGAGCGCGTCGTTCTGGTTCATCCGGGCAAGGAACAGACTCGACCGGGCCGACAGCGTGTTGCGCGCTATATCGCCGGACGATCGCGCAGCGATGTCGGGGAACCGGTACGGGCTCCGCGGATTCCACGGGTTGTGTCCGAGCGACGCGGCGGCGAATATCTCGGCCTTGTCATACCGCCGTTCCTGTAGCATGCGATCGGCACTCTCCTGATACCCGAGCGCGAGATTAAGATGGGCGATCCGTTCGTTCTCGACGGCATTCCGCCACGCGGAGAAGACGGCGGACACACCGAGCACGATGAGGACGAGCAGAACGCCGATGAGCAGGGAGAGCGCCCGGTTCTTGCGGACGAACCGCAGCAGAAGTTCCCACGAACTGTATTCGTACACCTCGACACGACCGCCTGCCATGTAGTTCTCTATCTCGCGCGCCATCTCACGCGCCGAACCGTAGCGTTCCTCTTTTTTCTTTGACAGCGCCTTTTCCACGACGGCGCAGAGATCGGGCGGGGCCTGCCGCTCGAGCGATGCGATGGGTATCGGCCTCTCGCTCAGGACCTTTGCGATGATCTCGGTCGCCGTGCGCCCGTCGAATGGTGGCGCGCCCGCGAGTATCTCGTACAGCACCGCGCCGAGCGCATAGATGTCGCTCCGCTCGTCCACTTCGGCGACCAGTCCGCGCGCCTGTTCCGGCGGCATATAGGTGGGGGTCCCGAACGCGCGTCCGGTCAGCGTCCGGCGCACCGGCGTCTCCCGGAGCGCCGATATGCCCTGCGCCATCTCGTCGGCACGGTCGTCCGAAAGTCCGCGCACCTTGGCGAGCCCCCAATCAAGCACCACCGTCTCGCCGAACTGCCCTATCATGATGTTGTCCGGTTTGATGTCTCGATGCACCACACCGCGGCTGTGCGCGTAGGCGACGGCATTGCAGATGTCCCGGAAATGAGGCAGGAGCCGGAGCCGGTCGCGCAGCGTCTTGGCCGCTCCGATGGCATCTGACAGCGTTTCGCCGCGCACCAATCGCATGGTATAGTAGGGAGCACCGTCCGGCCTCCGACCTATCTCGTAGACCGGCACGATACCGGGGTGCTCCAACTGGCCGGTCACCCGCGCCTCGCGCAGGAAGCGGAGCGCGGCCGACCGTGATGCCCCCTCCTCCGGCTCGATGACACCCGGTGGCGTCTCGGTCGAACGGATCAGTTCCTTGAGAGCGATCTCGCGCCCCATCTGCTCATCGAAAGCTATGAGCACCCGGCCGATGCCACCCCTCCCCTTCTCGCCATGTACGGTGTAGCGTGGCGTCCCGGCGACCTCCGGCGAGGAGGACGCACCTTCGTCCGCGTCGAGGGGAGGCGCAGAAACGGTCCTGTCGGGATGGTCGGTGTTATTCAGCCTGCGACCCCGGCACGATGATCTTTATCTCGCGGGATGAAAGGATGGCCCCTTCGCCAAGCACCCGGATCCGCGCGTTGTAGACCACCGGATCCTGCAGGGTGTTCTTGCAGAAATCGTTGTGGAAATGGATGTCGAAATAGACGAGCGTCGAGGGCTTGACCTTGTAGAATGTCGTCTCGTCCTTATTCTCATAGTTCCCGTCGGGATCGGATTTGTTCGGTTCCGCCGAAGAAACGAATGCCGCCGCCGAGATGCCACCGCACTGTTCATCCGACTCGGCGCTGGTCGTGATGTCCTTTTCGATGTAGGTGGTCAATTCCTTCACCGCCTCTGCGATCTGATCCGAAAGGCCTGACCCGTCAAAACTCTCCGTGTGATACAGGAACGGGTTCCCGTTCCCGTCAAGCGATCCGGTCCCCTCGGCGACGATCGTGAAATCCTCTTTGGCGACATCGCTCGGGGAAGAGGTGCCGATACAATTGTACTGGTCGTCATATTGCGAGCAGGAGAAGGCCGAATCGACCCCGATGAATTTCGCGTTGATGCCGTTCATCGCGTTGATCGCATCTTCGGTCGAAGCACCGTGGAAGTTTGGATCCCAGCATCCGTCGGCGCTGGAGGTTATCGTGCAACTCGGCGTTCCCTTGATGCCGAACTGCGGGAACGCCTCGTCGGTTATCATGATGAATATCTTGAGCGCCAGTTCGCGGAAGCAAAGACCGCCGACCGAGCCCAATTCCCCGGTGCAGTCAGCGGGCTCTATCTTCAGGTTCGTGGCGAAACCTCCGACCGGCGTCAAAAAGAAATTCGCGTTGAGTCCCAGACCGGTCGCCGTCTGATACAGGACCTCCTGATGCGGTTCGGTGCCACCGTAGGTATCGGGCAGACCGTCGACCGCGCCTTTCACCGAGTCGGCGTTCTTGCTGATCATGTGATCGACCACGAACATACGGTTATTCTCCATGTCCATGAAGTGGACAAAGCCGGTCGCGACATCGAGCCCCGGCACCTTCGCGGGTATCCCGTCGATGATCTTGTCCTTTATCTCGCTCTGCAGATTGGCTTTTTCCTGTTCCATCGACCCCGACAGGTCGAGTTGTATCGCGATGTCGACCGTCGAGAAATCGGTCGAGAACTCGAGCGTGCGGGTCACATCCTCCGGCGCATTGTAGGGAAGCACGACAAAGAAGAGCCCCGGAGGGATGGTGTCGTTGGGGTCCTTCGGGTCGGAGCCATACACGATCTCGGCGAGGTCGTCCGAATCGTCGCCATCGGTGTCCTTGTCATACGGGTCGGTACCGAGCGTGATCTCCTCCTTGTCGGAGAGTCCATCGTTGTCGCTGTCCTTGTCGAGGAAATCGGGAGAGGTATCCTGATCACTGTTCTGGCACGGCTGTTCGGGGCACTCCTGACTGTCGAGTATGCCGTCGCCGTCCGAATCGGCATCGAGCCAGTTGGGCAGGCCGTCCAGATCGTTGTCGCCGCACCCTTCCACGCCGTTGGATATCCCGTCGCCGTCGTCGTCACCGTTCGGATCATCCCATTCGCACGACCCGTTGGCATCTTCGTCCGGCGTCTCCCCTTCACTTTGGGGATCGTCGGGATCCTCGCCCTCATTAGCGGGATCGTCGGTCGCCGGATCGTCGGAGGTCCCTCCGTTGTCGGTCGGCTCATTGTCCACCGCCGGTTTATCCTTGCAGACCGCTCCCCCCTCTTCCTCAGCGCACAGTTTGTCCTCGGCGGCGCAGTCCTTCGATTCGGT
>JAKQHE010000033.1 GCA_029573155.1 bacterium | reverse complement strand
TGGTAGATACCGTAGCCGAGCACGATGAACAAGATGCCGAAGAGCGCGATGAGATGCGCCCCGGCCCACGGCCCGGTAGCGCCGAGTTGCGGGGCGATCGTCACGATGGCGCGGCCCACCGCCATGAGGGCGAGCGATATCAGGAGCGCCTTGCGGATGCCGATCCAGTCGACCGTCGCGCCGAGGAACATCATCGCGATGGTGATGCCGGCGGTCAGGATACCGATGGTGCGGCCCGCCGTCGGGTCGTCGAGTCCCATCGACTCGTTAAAGAAGATGGCGAGCAGGGTCAGCACGCCGAAGTAGGTCAGCCCTTCGAGCATGCTCGTGAGGTTCACCCCGAAGAGGGCCCGCGAGGTCTTTCCCAGATCGATGAACGGCTGCGTGAGTTCCTTGACGATACCTTTGAAACCGCCCTGCGGCGCCTGTTCGGTCATGGGATGCTCCTTAAAAAGACAACTGTCGGGCGAACTGTAACGGCCCCGTTCGATATTGCAAGGAAACTTAGAAAGTTAGTCGGGAAGGAGCGCATCATCATCGGGCAGGTCATCGAGGCCGAACTCCGCCTTCATCGCCTCGCAGTCCATCGGCGTCACACCGTCCTGTTCCCAGCAGCGGCAGAGATCGGTGCGATACTCGGGGTCTTCGCTCGTCAACCCTTCATTCATCACCGCGAGAAGTGCGACCGGGTCGTCGATCATCTTGGAGTACTGCATCATCTTCATCTGCTCGCCGACCGCCCACTGAGTATTCTCCTGCCAACAGAAATACATCTTGCCCTCGTAGGCGGTCTCCTCGCCGTTCATCGCCGACAGGCCACGTACACACTCCATACGGGTCCGTTGATCGATCGAAGTGACTATTTCTATCCAAGACTCGAACACGATGACCTGCACGGTCCCCGATAAGGTCACATCGCCGTAACCATCAGCTTCCTGTTCCGCTTTCCACGCCAGCAGGTCCTCCACGAGGATCGCGGTCTGCCCAAGCCGGATCGAAGCAAGTTTGTCGGCAACGAGCCAGGTCAGATTGCCGATGCCTACCGCGACGACGGCGGGATGGGCATTCCCCTCGGTATCCTGCACCTCATCGCGCATATAAACGCCGTAACTGTCGGCCAAATTGTAAGTCGTCCCCTGAAGGACCACCCCGACCTTGGCAAGAAAAGCCATATCGAAATCCTGGCTGTCGACATCATTGATGACCCCCGACATCTTGAGTGTGAAGTATGCCTCCCACTCGACGGGCATATCTGCAAAAAACTCTTCGGTCAACGAACCGCAGGTGATATCAGCATCATCATCCGGGAAAGCGCATCCATCGCAATCCGACGGGGTGTCACTGTCTGTCAGATCGGTATCACAGGGAGAGATATCCGCATCGTTGATATCCTGATCCTCTTCCGGCGTCGCTTCGTTACCCTTGCATCCGATGAGGGCGATCATCGCCAACAGAGCGAGAAGAACAAGTTCGATTCTCATGGCATTCCCCGTTTTGTGGACTTTAGATCTGGGACAATTGTAACAAACTCAATTTCTATTGCAATAGGAGGGACCGACTTCTTTTAGCGATGACATTACCTTGACTCGTTCGCCCATATCCCCTACTATCGCCCACAGTGAAAACGGAACCGGTACCCTTGATGACCGAACATTTCTTCGCATCATGCCCGCGCGGATTGGAGACGGTCCTCAGTGACGAACTGGCTGCGCTCGGCGCCGGCGGCGTTCGCCTCGACGAGGGAGGCGTCCACTTCGAGGGCGACCTGTCGCTCTGCTACCGTGCCAACCTCCACAGCCGCATCGCGAGCCGCATCCTGTGGCGGATATCGGTCAGCGACTATCACGCCGAACAGGACATCTACGACACCGCGTCGGCCCTGCCGTGGGAGGCATGGTTCGCCGTGACGCGCACCATCCGCGTCAATATGGTCGGCATCAAGTGCCCGCTGAAAAGTCTGAATTTCGCCGGTCTGCGGATAAAGGACGCCGTTTGCGACCGGTTCCGCCGTCTCACCGGCGAGCGGCCGAGCGTCGACACGGCGAACCCCGACATCCGCATCCACGGCCTGCTGGAAGAGTCGCGCATGACGCTGTCGCTCGACACTTCGGGCGATACGCTGTTCAAACGGGGCGTCCGGCGGCACACCGGCGCCGCCCCACTCCGCGAGAATCTGGCGGCGGGCATCCTCGCGCTCGCCGGCTGGAAGCCGGGCATCCCCCTCCTCGACCCGATGTGCGGCAGCGGCACCTTTCTCATCGAGGCGGCGCAGATGGCGCTCAATATCGCGCCGGGCATTTCACGCAGTTTCGCCTTCCAGAAGTTGATTAATTTTGACGCGAAGAGTTGGAAGGATATCTCCGCTCAAGCGATAGCGGCAGAAAGGGAAGAGGGTACCCTGCCCATCTTCGGCAGCGACATCTCGGCCGAAGCGCTGGAGACGGCGCGACAGAATCTCGAAGAGGCGGGACTCGCCGAGGCGGTGACGCTGAACCGCGCCGATGTCCGCGAGGTGACCGCACCGGCGGCGGAAGGGATACTCGTCGCCAACCTCCCCTACGGCGAGCGGATGGGCGACAAGGCGGCGTTGCAGGAACTGTATCCTCAGTTGGGCGACGCGCTGAAAAAGCGGTTCAGCGGCTGGGACGCCTATCTTTTCACCGCCGACCTGCAGATGGCGAAGTCCATCAGGCTGGCGACCTCGCGCCGCATCCCGCTGTTCAACGGGGCGCTCGAATGCCGCCTGTTCGCATACAAGATGGTGGCCGGGCGCAATCAGAAGAGCTAGAGGAACCGCCGCAACAGAAGCGACGCGACGAACAGGAACGCCGCGACATAGAGCGCGGTGTCGACGATGCGAAGCACCTTCGCCGCCAGGGGGTCCTTGACGAAGCGCCGCGCGATGTCAAGCACGATGAACAGCGCGAAGAACGATACGATGACGGCGATGTTGGTCGGCGTCCGTAGCGGACACATGAACTACCTCATAAAGTGGTCGGGAGACAGCAGGGTATCGGGAAGCGGCCTGCGCTCGCCGGGCTTCTCGCTCTCGCGGAACTCCTCTGCCAGTTTCGCCGGGTCGCCCGGATAGCCGAGCGCCGCCATGGCGATGATGTCGTGATCGTCGGGTATCTTGAGTTCGCTGCGCACTTTCTCGGCGTCGAAACCGCCCATGCCGTGGGCAACGATGCCACGCCGCCACGCCTCGAGCGTGAGATACCCCCACGCCGTCCCGGTGTCGAACGACGACCAGCGGTTCGGTTTCCCGTTGTGGGCAAAGTTCTTCTTTGCGATGATGAGCAGAAGCACCGGAGCAACACCCGCCCATCGACGGTTCTTCGGCGCGAGGAACGACCGGAACCGTTCAAGGTCGATGGGGACCGTCGCGACCATGAAGCGCCACGGCTGCTCATTGAAGCACGAGGGGGCATAGCGCGCCGCCTCGCAGATGGCGGTGATATCATAGTTCGGGAGCGGGTCGGGCGACAGGGCACGCATCGACCAGCGCTTCATGATCTCCGGCAGTATCTCGCAGCAGAAGTTCCGCGCCATGAGCGGCCTCAGAAGGAAATGACCGCGCACGAACAGCCGTCGGAGGCGACCATCCGGAACGGCTTCGTATCGACATCGGGCGTGACATCGGGCAGGGAGCAGTCTGGGTTGCACCCGTCGGCCGGCTTCATGTTGCCGTCATCGCACTCCTCCCCCTCTTCGAGTATGCCGTTCCCGCACTCGGGACCGGTCGCAGCATCGTCGTCCACGACCGCGATCGTGTCGGGCGACACCTCGTCGGGGACCGGTGTCTCATCGACCGCGACGACATCATCATCCGTCGGAGCGTCGGGGAGAACGATCCCGTCCTCATCGACAGGCACGGCGGCATCGGCATCGACATCGGTATCGTCGGGCGAAACCGTATCGACATCCGGCGTGACCTCGTTCTTGCATTTCGAGGAACAGCCGTCTCCCGATGTCGTGTTGCTGTCGTCGCATTCCTCGAACGGGTCGATAGTGCCGTTGCCGCAGATGATGAGGCCGCCCGTGCAGTCCTCGATGAGGTAGCCGGTGCACGCATCGTTGCACCGGGCGTAATAGTTCTCAGGATAGGTGCCGAGCGTCTCGCAACTCGTTATCTGGGTATCGCAGAACTCGTTACCTTCCTTGACGCCGTCGCCGCAATCGGTCGCCGTGCAGACCGAGGTGTCGTACCCGGTGCAGTCGTTCTTGCAGGGGGCGCTCGTCCCCGACTGGTACTGACCGAGACTCGCACAGTCGGTCCCGCTACCGTCGCAAAGCTCGGGCAACATCACATATCCGTCACCGCAGTTGGGTATGCACGCCGAGGTGTCCCACCAGTAGCACCCATCGTTGCAGATCGCGTTGGTGGTGCCGGCGTAGTGTGCATCAACCTGATCGCAGGGCGTCTGCTCGCCCGGGTCGCAGATGTCGTTGTCGTCGCCGCAGATCTCCTCGCTCACGAACCCGTGACCGGTGAGATCCACGACCACCGACTCTATCCAATCGCGATACTGGAGCACCCATGTGTAATAACTGCCGCTCGTGGCCGAACACTCTCCCGTCACGAACGAGGCGACGCCCGACACGACATCCTTATCGAACTGCCGGGTCAGGAACGGGCCGCCCGAATCGCCCTGACAGGCCCCCGCCGGATCGCCGATCTCGATGAGTGCCTTGGTGCCGCTCACCAGATCAAGGATGGTGGTGTTGCCATAGCGATGGACGCCCGAATCATAGCCGCCGGTGCTGGTGATGCCGTAGCCGACGATGACGCCGGTATCGTCCTCCTGCTCACTGGGCGCGACCCGGACCGGGAACGGATCGAGCGTCGTCACCTTGCGGTCGAGATGGATGAGCGCAAGATCGATCGCGTTCCATGCAAGATCGCCCTCCCAACTCGAATGTTTGATGACCTCGACCGCCTTGGCGA
>JAKQHE010000267.1 GCA_029573155.1 bacterium | reverse complement strand
CATGCCGCCCGGTACCTGTGCGACGCGGACCATCTCGTCGGGGGCGGGGAAGTTGAAATGGCGTTCGATCGCTTGCGTGGTCCGCAACACCTCCGGTATGTCGTCCTTTTTCGCCGCCGCTATCGCCGCGTCGAACAGCGCGTTCAGTTCGGGTTCCAGCGTGTAATCCGCCGGGTTGATGAGCCGGGGGAAGAGTTTGTACTGGTCGAACCCGCACAGTTCGTGGCGGATGGCCAGCAGTTCCTCCTGCAGGTCGGATATCACCGAGAGATCGACGCCGGTGTCGATCCCCAGTTTGTCGGCGAATATCTGTATCAGTTCGAACGCGGGTGCCGCCGGGCCGCCGGCGAACGGCATGATGACGGTGTCGACGATGTCGGCGCCGTTGACCATCGCCATCAGCACCGACCCGAGTCCGTAGCCGGGGGTGCAGTGGGTATGCAGGTCTATCGGCACCGACACGGCGCCCTTGAGGCCGCGCGTCAGTTCCCCCGCCGTCTTGGGATGGATGAGTCCCGCCATGTCCTTGACCGATATGATGTCTGCTCCCATCTTTTCGAGTTCCCGCGCCTTCGCGACGAAATAGTCGACGGTGAATATCGGCGAGGGGAGTTTTTTACCGGAAAAGAGCGCCCGCACCCGATCGCCGCGGGTGAAGTGCGGGTCGACGGTGTAGCAGACGCAACAGTCGGCCAGCCCGCCGTTCTCCTTGACGAAACGAATGGTCGAGGCCTGATTCGACAGGTCGTTGAGCGCGTCGAAGATGCGCATGATGCCGATGCCGCTCTTCACGGCGTTGCGGCAGAATCCCTCGATCACTTCGTCGGGGTAGGGATTGTAGCCGAACAGGTTGCGCCCGCGCGACAATGCCGTCAGTCTCGATACGTCGCCGATGCCGGCCTTGATCGATTCGAGCCGCGTCCACGGGTTCTCGTCGAGATAGCGCATGATCGAATCGGGTACCGCGCCGCCCCAGACCTCCATGGCGTAGAAATGGGCTTTTTGGAAGAGTGCGATGACCCGGTCGACCTGCCGCTGACTCATGCGGGTGGCGAACTGCGATTGCTGACCGTCGCGGAGCGTAAGATCGCGGATAAGGAGTTTGCGTGTCATGGACCCGATATGCCTCGTCGTTGTTTCAATCCGTGGGGGCGGTCGCCGCGGTCGAGACCTCCCGTACCAGCCGGTCCCAGCCGAAATTTCCGCAAATGATAGCAAGAGCCTCTTCCGATTGCAATTTATTATTTTCGGAAAAGAACTCGCGAAGGGCGCGGGAAAGATCGACAACGTCACCGGCGGCGAAGGATCGGGCGAGCGGCGCGGGAAGTATCTCGCGGAACAACGGCAGGTCCGACGCGATGATTGGTCGGCCCGCCCCGAGCGCCGCCATCGCCGCTCCCGAGCCGGTGACGCTCCGGTAGGGGAGCACCGCGACATCGCAGGCGGCGAAAAGCGTCGCCCCCGCGTCGTCGTCGAAGTAGCGGTCGAGGAGGCGGAGGTTGGGGTGCGCCGCCGCGAGTTCTCGCAGACGGGTCGCTAGAGCGCCGTCCCACAGTTCCCCCGCGATGATGCCGGTGATGTCGGGCAGGGCCGCGATCGCCCCGGCGAACAGATCGGCCCCCTTGTAGGGACGGACGGCGCCGAACAGGAGCGCCACTTTCGCGTCGGGCGCTATGCCGAAAGAGGCCCGCGCATCGGAAGCGCTTACCGTCGAACGGAACTGCGGATAGACGGGGTGATGGACGACGGCGACCGACCGCGCGCCGAGCGCCGCCACGTGTCTTTTTTCCTCGACCGACTGGACGATGACGCGGTCGGCGGTGGCGAGTATGCGTCGGGTGGCGAATCGCGACGCGGCTCCGCGCGGGCCGTGGTCTTCATGGTCGGAGGCGTTGTGGGCGATGACGACCCGCTTGAAGTTGCGGAGGCGGTTGAGGAGCGGCGCGAACCACGGGTACCAGAAAAAGGTCCACCACGGTACGACCACGACATCGGGGGAGAACGCTTCGATGTGCCGCGCCGCCGTCACCCACGAGAAAGGACGGTCCCACGACAGAATGCGTTCGACGGTGTAGTGCCTCTCCGGACCCGTTCCGGCACCGTCACCCGTTCCCGGCGGGTAGAGGAACTTCGGATACTGCCGGAGGAACCCGATGAAGAGAAGTTCGTGTCCCTCTTTCAGTATCTCTTCGGCGAGGAAGTGGTTGTACTGGCCGATGCCGCCCTTGAACGACGGATCAGGACCGAGGAGCGCTATCTTCATGCCGCGCGGATCCCTTCCGTTGCAGGTACTGTATCTCCTCGAGCATCTTGCGGTTCGCCGCTATGAGGTCGGCGATGATGCCGATGAGGAAGGTCTGGAACCCGGCGATGAGAAGCACCGCGCCCAGCAGGAGGCTCTGAATGTGTCCGTCGCCGGTGCCCTCAATGAGGTAGTACAGGAACCGGAGCCCGAGCACGAAGCCGACGCCGAAGATGATGCCGCCGCTCAGCGCGAGGAACCGGAACGAACGGTACAGGATGAATATCCGTGCGATGGTCGTGAGCGATCGCAGGACATACCCGGTGGTCGAACGGAAGAGGCGCGACGGCCGGGTCGGCGGGTTGACCTCCACCGGCACCGTCGCGACGACGATGTTCTTGAGCCCGCTCTGGATGATGGTCTCGAGCGTATAGGAATAGTCGGAGAATACGTTGATGCGGAGCGCCGCCTCGCGGGACAGCGCGCGGAACCCGCTCGGGGCGTCCTCGACCCGCGTGCCCGAGGCGAGCCGCACCACTGCGCTCCCGATCCTCTGCAGGATCTTCTTGACCACCGAGAAATGCTCGATGTCGCCTATCGGGCGGACCCCCACCACCATGTCGGCCCGTTTTTCGAGTATCGGGCGGACCAGCTCGGGGATGCACGCGCCCTTGTACTGGTTGTCGGCGTCGGTGTTGACGATGAGGTCGGCGTCGAGTTCGATCGCCGTCTGCAGGCCGGTCATGAAAGCGGCGGCGAGCCCGCGGTTGGCGGTGTGGCGCACCACCTTCGCGCCGAGCGAACGGGCGACCCCGGAGGTGTCGTCCTTCGAGCCGTCATCGATGACGAGCACCGTGATCTCGTCGATGCCGACCACCTTCTTCGGCAGGTCGGCGATGGTGGCGGGGAGATGTTCGGCCTCGTTGTAGCAGGGTATCTGTATCACCAGTCTCATCCGACGCTCCCCATGCGGTACGATACCCCGTTATCTATGTTAAAAAGAGGTAAAAAGAAATTTTTTGAAAAATATTTTTTATATGTTATGGTGCCACAAAATGATCGTATGCACAACCTGATTTAAGGAGTGAGCCATGATGAAAAAGTTTTTCGCGGTCGCGGGCGTCCTTGTCCTGCTCTCGGTGTGGGGCTGCGGCGACGGCAAGAGCGCTATCGAAAAGAAACTCGAAGCCGAGGCTATCCAGAAGGCAGAGGAAGCCAAGAAGGCCGAGGAGGAGAAGGCGAAGAAGGCCGAGGAGGAGAAAAAGAAGAAATATATCGACGAGGATGCCAAGCCGCTGCCGCCCGTGCTCGAATCGGCGACCAAGAAGGATTGGGGCAAGGTCAAGGAATTGCTCTCCTCCGGTACCGCGATCGACACGAAAGATGAGCGTGGTCGCACCATCCTCATGCTCGCCGCCGTCCAGAACAACGAGGAACTGTTCGATTTCCTCGTCGCGAAGGGAGCGGATACCAATGCCCGTTCTCTCGAGGGGGAGACGCCGCTCCTGATGGCGGCTAAGGCGGGCAACAAAAAGATGGTCGATTACCTCATCGAGAAGGGCGCCGATCCGAACACGAAGGACAACTTCGGTCGCACGACGCTCATGTATGCCGCCGCGTCGGGCAATGTCGATCTCGTGAAACTCTTCCTCGGCAAAGGGGCCGAGCTCAACGCGCTCGACAAGTACAATCACAACGCGCTCGTATTCGCGGTTCGCGAGAACAGGACCGAAGCGGCCAAGTTCCTGCTTGGCAAGGGGGCACAGGTCAATATCGTCAAGCCGCTGACCGAAGAGGAGAAAAAGGCGCTCGAAGAGGCAAAGCAGAAGGCCGAAAAGGAGCGTAAGATAAAGGAAGCGGTCTACGATCAGACCGAGGAGAAGCGCGATAAGACGGTGCTGTTCTGGGCGGTCGAGCACGGCAACCTCGAACTGGTGAAACTGCTCATCGCGAAGGGAGCGCCGGTCCTTGTGAAGGATGTTAAGAAACGGGTCGAGACCATCATATACGAAACCGGCAAGGGCGATATCGAGAAGACGCAGGAGGTGGTCGAGGAGACCATCCGCACCGCCTACGAACGCGGCCAGAAGAACCTGCTCATGTACGCCGCCGAGGGCGGGCATCTCGAGGTGCTTAAGTTCCTCGTTTCCAAAGGGGCGAAGATAGAGGAGACCGACGGCGAGACGGTACGTCATCCGCTGTTCTACGTCGTCGCGCAGTTGAAGGGGACCCCCGAAAAGGAGAAGAGACTCGCCGAGGTCACGAAGTACCTCATCGAGGAAGGCAAGAAGATGTACAAGCATAAACGCCGTCTTTCCAAACAGGAGATCATGCAGGAGCGCGCCAAGCAGAAGAACAAGGCGTGGTGGGACAAGAACATCCAGAAACTCCAGTGGAAAGAAGAGGACCGCAAGAAGATAGACATCGAGGAATACGATTACGAGGGGTGGACCCTGCTCGCGCTCGCCGTCATGAACGACCATTTCGATGTGTTCAAGGTGCTCATCGACGCCGGCGCGCAGGTCAACCGCAAGGAGCGTAAGTTCGGCAAGACGGCGCTCATGTACAGTCGTGCCATCAAGAACACCGAGATGGAGAAGATCCTGCTCGAAAAGGGCGCCAAAGAGGGCATTGTGTTCGATGTGGACGAGGACGCCCGGCAGGAGCGCATCAAGAAAGAGATAGAGGAAGATATCAAGAAAGGCAAACTCTGATAGCCGCATCCCCATGATATTCCGCACCACCGTCCGTCCCGATGACCCGCAGCGCATCCGCGACATCGTCACCTCGACCGGCTTTTTCTACGACCACGAGATAGCGGTCGCGGTCGAACTGTGCGAGGAGAACCTTGCGAAGGGCGAGGAGAAGAGCGGGTACTTCTTCGTGTTCGCCGACGACGAGACGACGGGGCGCACGCTCGGCTATGCCTGCTACGGCGAGATAGCCTGCACCCGCCAGCGCTACGATCTCTACTGGATGGGGGTCCATGCCGACGCGCGAGGCAAGGGTATCGGCAAACTGCTCATGAAGGAGACCGATAAGGCGATAGCGGCGCGCGGCGGTGAGATCGTCTATATCGAGACCAGTTCACGCGAGAAATATCTGCCGACCCGCGAGTTCTATCGCTCCACCGGCTGTAAATTGGAGGCCGAACTCAAGGACTTCTACGACAACGGCGACAACAAGGTCATCTATACCCGCCGCGTCCGCTAGACTTTTTTCTTCCGTAACCGCTCATAGGCCGCCCGTACCGTATCGGCGCCGTACTGACGCTCGAGGCGGCGGATCGTGAAGTGCGCCTCGGCCAGTTCCTGATAGTGGTCCATGAAGAGCGTGTTGAGCACTGCGCCACTCGCCGCCCCGGCGACCGGGACGACGCGGGTCGCCGCAAGCCGCGTCGCGTTGACGCCGAACTTCGCCGCGATCTTCGAGACGAGTCCCGAAAAGGCGTGCCCCGCCAGTTTGCCGCCGGCGCCCGAAAGTTCCCGCGCCGCCTGCGCGATCGTGCCGTGCAGGGCGATACGTGCGGCGTAGTAGGTCGATCCGACCGCCTCGGGGGCCGCGCCGATACCCGAAAGCGCGAACACCTCAAGACATGCGAGCCGCGCGGCGGGGTCGGAGAGATCTTCCCCGCTCTTGCGCGCTATCTCGGCGATGCGCCGGAGCATGAGCACGGTGGTGAGAGGAAGTTCCGCTATGAGCCCCGGAAGTCCGGCGGCGCCTCCCGTCGCCCCCGAGAGGGCGACCATCGCCTTGTGGAGATGGCGCGCGACCGGTCCCTCCGGGTCGCTGCCGTTTTTGCCGAGCGTCCGGACCGCGACTGAAAGGGCGGCGGTGAGCGCCGGCCCGACGACCTTTTCGGTGAGCCGGACTATCGCGGCGGGAAGATTCTTCGTCGTTCGGTCGGTCGCGCCGAAGGTGAGTTGCGAGAGTTTTGCCGCGAAGGTGCTTTCTTCGAGCGTCGCGAAGGCCTTTTTAAGTTCGGTGCGGTGCGCGGGGGAGAGCCGTTTTTTTGATGCCGCCGTCATCGGGCGGTATCCTTGACGATGTCCTGCATGGAGTAGTGTCCCGGCCCCTTCCGGTCGAGGAGCCATGCGAGAGCACGAACGGCCCCGGCGGCGAAGATGTCGCGGTCGTGGGCGCGGTGGGTCAGTTCTATCCGTTCTGCGTCGCCGAAGAAGGTGATGGTATGGTCGCCCACCACATCGCCGCCGCGCAACGCGTGGATGGCGACATCGTTCTTTCCGCGACCCGCGATCAGTATCTCGCCTAGTTTGAGCGCCGTTCCCGAGGGGGCGTCCTTCTTGCGGCTGTGGTGCGCCTCGACGATGGCGACCTCCATACCGGCGGTGAGTTGCGCGAGGCGCGGCAGTATCTCGGCGATGACCGCGACACCGTAACTCATGTTGGCGCTGTGGAAGAGCGGTATCTTTTTCGCCGCCGTCGCCATGAGGGCGCGGTCGGCGTCGATGAGTCCTGTCGTCCCGGAGAGGAACGGTATACCGGCGGCGAGCGCCCGGTCGAGCGCTTGACGGAAACTTTCGGGCGACCCGAAGTCGACCACCGCCCGGCACGAAGCGAGCGCGGGGTCGGCGAGTGTCGTCACCGTGACGCCCGAGGGGCCGGTGCCGATGCTCGCGCCGTGGTCCTTCCCTTGCGCCGGATGGCCCGACGCCTCTATCGGCAGAACGGAGAATCCCTCGTCGGAAAGCCGCCGGGTGATGGCGCGGCCCATGCGGCCGCAGGCGCCGACCAGAGCTATGCGTCGGGTGTTGTCAGTCGCCATAGCCGTATATCTCCTCTTTCAAACTGCGCCCCATCAGTGCGCTCATCGCGGTGCGCACATCGAGACCTTCGTGCAGGACGCGGTAGACCGTTTCGACGATGGGCATCGTCACCTCCATCTTCTGGGCGAGTTGGTAGGCCGATATGCTCGTCGCGACGCCCTCGGCGACCATCGTCATCCCCGCGAGGATGTCGGACAGTTTCTCGCCATGACCGATGCGGATGCCGACCTGCCGGTTGCGCGACAGTTCGCCGGTGCAGGTGAGTATCAGGTCACCGAGCCCCGACAGACCCGATATGGTGAACGGGTTGGCGCCTATCTTGACCGCGAGTCGCGTGATCTCGGCTATTGCGCGGGTCATGAGCGCCGACTGGCTGTTGCGGCCCAGCCGCATCCCCTCGACGATGCCGACGCCGATGGCGATGACATTCTTTATCGCGCCGCCGACCTCGACCCCGACCACATCGGGTGACCGGTAGACGCGGAAGTAGGGGAGCGAAAAGAATTCCTGAGCGGCGTTGAGACCTTCGATATAGCGGCCCGCGACGACCGCCGCGGTAGGCATTTTCATGCCGAGTTCGCGGGCGAAGGTCGGCCCCGAAAGGACGAATATGTTGCGGTGCATGCTCTCGGGGATGATCTCCTCGGCCACCTGATGCA
>JAKQHE010000254.1 GCA_029573155.1 bacterium | reverse complement strand
GCGATCAGGCGGGCGATGCGATTCCCGGCGGCGACCCCGAAACAGAAGGCGGCGGCGAGTCCGATCGCGGCGACGATGAGTATGGCGCCTTCGCCGCCCCAGCGTTCGATGATGAAGATGACCGCGAAACCGCCGATGGCCGAGCCGGTAAGGTTGACGAGATAGAGCAGGTTGATGCGGGTCCGGTCGGCGCGGAACATGAGCGCGATCACCGCGCCGGCGAAGAAGTAGGGGAATATGAGCGCGAGGTAGTACAGGAACACATAGCCCATCTGGAGCAGGCGGTCGCTCATGTAGGTGTCGAGCGGCACGCGGACGACGATCATGAACGACACGACGGCGAAAAGCCCGAAAAGCGTCGCGTGCCGGGCGAGCGTCAGATAGGGGCGGTCGCTCTCTTTTTTACGAATGGCGAGCCACGAGCCGGCGGCGCCCATGCCCATGAGCGCGATGGTGATGACCAGATAGGCGAAGTGATGCCAGAGGGTGAAGGAGAATATCCGTGTCTGCAGTATCTGGAGCGCCAGTACCGCGACCGATATGAGGAATAAGCCGATGTAGCCCATGAATGCCTCCCGGGATGCGGTTCACTATCTCGTCGGTCGGTCAGTCGGATCCGAAATAAGCCGTGTAGCGGCATTCCTTGCCCTCTTTTTCAAGGAGGAACAAGGGTTCGTCGTTATAGAGGACGGTGTTCGGTCCATCCACAAGCGGCAGGCCGAGAGAACGGATATCGATGCCGTTGCGCAGTTGCCAAAAGAGCGTCTCGTTGACGGTGATCGAGGGGAACCGCCGGAGAAAGGCGGGGAGCGGCAGTTTTGCCCGGTCCACCTTGTCCGGCGCCGCGCGGAGATCGTCGAGCCGCACCGCCTCGACGACGGTGAAGCGCCCGACCGCCTCGCGGGTGAGTTGTACAAGCACCGCGCCGGTACCGGCGACCAGCCCGATGTCGTGAACGAGCGACCGGATGTAGGTGCCCTTGGAGCATTCGACGGTGAATCCGACGGTCGTCCGGTCGATGGTCTTCAAGGCAAGCGAGTGTATGACGACCTCTTTGGGCGGCAGGTCGGATAACTGGCCCTTGCGTGCCAGTCGGTAGGATCGGACGCCATCGACCCGCACCGCCGAATAGGCGGGAGGCGTCTGGCGTATCCGGCCGTTGAATATGGAAAGTATCCGTTGCCAGTCCACCTGCGAAGTGTCGGCGTCCGGAGCGGTCACCTCCATCGTGGTCTCGCTGTCGTAGCTGGGGCTTTTCTTGCCTATCTCGAACCGGCCGACATACCGTTTCGGCTCGTCGGTGACGAACCGCATGAGTTTGGTAGCGCGGTTCACCGCGACGACAAGTAGCCCTTCGGCCATCGGGTCGAGTGTGCCGCAGTGCCCCGCTTTGGGCAATTTGAGGGCCCGCTTGAGTTTGTCGAGAGCGCCGGCCGAGGTGATGCCGGGGTCTTTGTAGAAAGAAAGGAAGAAGGATCCGTTATCGGGCGACACGGGCGACGATCTCCTCCACCAGTTGACAGGCCTCGTCGAACGATCCGTTGAAGTCGAACCCCGCGGCATTGCGGTGGCCGCCGCCGCCGAACTCGTGCGATATCCGCCCCGCGTCTATCGACCCCTTGCTACGCATCGAGACGCGGTAGAGCCGGGGTCCGATCTCGCGGAACCGCATGGCGATCTCGACCCCCTCGATGCCGCGTGCGTAGTTGATGAAGCCGTCAACATGGTCGGGGCCAAGATGGTAGCGGCGCAACTGTTCCCGCGTTATCTCGAACACCGCCGCCTTGCCGCCGGCAAGGAGGCGGATCGAAGAAAGGACCTCTCCGAGCAGGCGCAATTGGGAAAGCGGCGTCTCTTCCCATATCTTCGCCGCGATCTCCCAAGGGTCGACCCATGTCACGAGGTCGCCGAGCGCAAGGAAGGCCTCGCGGTCGGTCGAGTCGTAGCGCATACTGCCGGTGTCGGCCATCACCGCCGCGTAGATCGCGACGGCGATCTCACGGGTCATCGGGAACCCCTGATCGGTGATGAATCGGTACAGGAGTATCGCCGTGGCCGCCGCGTGCTCGTCGATGAAGGTCCGGTCGAAGAACGACCCCTGATCGTGGTAGTTCACATGGTGGTCGAACAGTATCTTGGGACTTTTCGTGCTCTGCAGACGGCGGTGGAGCGGTTCGCCGACCCGATGGGGGGCGCCGGCGTCCACGATGAGATAGAGGTCCGGCTCCTCTGCGGGCAGTTCGTGCGTCATCCGGTCGGCGCCGGGCAGGAAGAGGAAATTATAGGGGAAAGGGTCGATCGAATAGAGGGTGGTCGCGATGCCCTGCCCGGTCAGGAGATGGTAGCAGGCGAGCGCCGAGCCGACACTGTCGCCGTCGGGATTGACATGCCCGGACACCAGCGCGGTCCGCGACCGCCTTATGATACCGGAGAGTTCACTGTGCGCCGTCGTCACCGCGCGCCTCCCGTTCCCGGCTCAGGCCGTCGAGCAGTTCCTGCAGGCGCGCCTCTTCCTCCGCCCGATCGTTGAACCGGAAATCCAGTTCCGGCATGAACTTTATGTGGCGTATCTCGCGGGCCAGCAGATAGCGTATATGCTTCATCTCCTCTTCGAGCCGGTCCTGCGTGAGTCGGCGCGGAGTGCCCGGCATCAACGCGTAACGGACCATCGCGCTACGCAGGTCGGGGCTCACCCGGACCTCCTGTATCACCATGTTGCCGAGCGGGGACCCGCCGTATTCGCGGATCATGATGACCGACAGACTCTTGAATATCGCCTGAGCGACGCGTTGTTGACGGACGGACCCGGCCACCTAGAGTACCTCGTCGGCGACCTCGGTGTCCACATAACACTCGACGACATCGCCCTCCTTCAGGTCGTTGTAATTCTCTATCGAGAGCCCGCACTCGAAGCCCGCCTTTATCTCCTTGGCGTCATCCTTGAAGTGCTTGAGCGAACTCAACTGGCCCTCGTAGATGACCACATTGTCGCGGATGAGTTTGACGCGGCTCTTGCGGACGATGCGACCGTCGGTCACCATGCAGCCGGCGATGTTGCCGACCTTGGAAACGCGGAAGACCTGCCGTATCTCGGCGGTGCCGACATGTTCCTCGTGCATGATGGGCGCGAGTTTGCCGCTCATGGCCGCCTTTATCGCGTCGATGAGGTCGTAGATGATGGAGAAGATGCGGATATCCACCTGTTCGGCGACCGCCGTCTGTTTCGCCTTGGCGTCTATGCGAACATTGAAGCCGAACACGATGGCCTTCGACGCCGACGCCAGCAGGACATCGTTCTCGGTGATGCCGCCGACGCCGCTGTGAATGACCCGTATCTTGAGTTTCTCATGCTCTATCTTGCGGAGCGATCCGAGTATCGCCTCGACCGAGCCGTCGACATCACCTTTCACGACGAGGTTGAAGTCCTTGACATCGTCCTTTTCTATCTTGGCGAACAGGTTGTCGAGCGACACGCGCTCCTCTTTCTCGTATTTCTGCTCCTTGATCTTGTTCTTCCGGAGTTCCACGAAGCCCCGCGCCTTCTTCTCGTCGGTGAAGACATGGATCATCTCGCCCGCCGGCGGCACCGAATCGAGCCCGGTGATCTCGACCGCGGTCGAAGGGGTCGCTTCCTGCACGCGGGTACCGCGCCAGTCGGTCATGGAGCGGACATAGCCGAGCGCGGTGGCGGTGGCGCACAGGTCGCCGATCCGGAGCGTGCCCTCCTTTACGAGCGCCGTGGCGACCGGCCCGCGGCCCGGGTCCATGCGCGACTCAATGACGACGCCGAGCGCCGGCCTGTCGGGATTGGCCTTGAGTTCCATCATCTCGACCTGCAGGAGGATCGCCTCGAGGAGTTTGTCGATGTTTATCTGTTGTTTGGCCGATATCTCGATGAACAGGTTGTTGCCGCCCCACTCTTCGGGGACTATCTCGTATTTGAGCAGTTCCTGACGGACCCGTTCGGGATTCGCTTCGGGCTTGTCTATCTTGTTTATCGCGACGATGATCGGGACATTCGCCGCCTTCGCGTGGTTGATCGCCTCGATGGTCTGCGGCATCACGCCGTCGTCGGCCGCCACGATGAGGATGACGACATCGGTCGCCTGCGCGCCGCGCGAGCGCATGGCCGTGAAGGCCTCGTGGCCCGGGGTGTCGAGGAAAGTGATGCGGCCCTTATCGAGTTCGACCGTGTAGGCGCCGATGTGCTGGGTGATGCCTCCCGCCTCGCGATCCACCACATTGGTGTTGCGTATGGCGTCAAGCAGTTTGGTCTTGCCGTGGTCGACATGGCCCATGACGGTGACGACCGGCGGTCGGGGGACCAGCGTCTCGGGGGCGTTCTCGTGCGTATCGAGGAAACTGTTTTCGTCCATCGCCACATTCTCGACCTGAAAACCGAACTCGCCGGCAACGATGCCGGCCGTTTCGAACGGGATACGGTCATTGATGCCGAGCGTCTCGCCGAGCATCATGAGTTTGCGGATGATATCGGCCGCCTTGATACCCATGCGTCGCGCCAGTTCGGAAACGACGACGGCGTTCTCGATGCGGATGATCTTCTTTATCGCCTTGGTCGGGTTCGGTTTCGGCATGGGGACCGGGCGCTGGCGCGGGATGACCTTCCGTTTACCGGCGGCCCGCCGTTTCGCCTCGGCCTCCTCCTCCTCGCTCTTGAACAGGGAGACATCAACGCCGCGTATCTTGGCCTGTATCTTGACCTGTTCGTCGCCCTTCCCCTTCTTTTTTGTGAAGAAACGGGCGGCGACCGGTTTTTTCTGCGCGGGCAGACGGTCATCCTCGGTCTCCGATATCACCACCTTCCGTTTCCGGTGACGGTGATCGGCCGGTTTATCCTCCTCGCCTTCCGGTTGCGGCTGGTCGCCCAGCGGGCGCAGGGCGGGGGTGATCGGCCGGTCGGTCGCGAATGCTTCGATGCGGAACGATGGCTTCAGGAGCATCTCGTCGAGCGGCGATATCGCCGGTTCCGCCGGTCGGGTCTCGTCTCCCGGCGCCGGCTCGGCCGGTGGGGTCACGGGCGTCTCTTCCGATTGCGGCGCGGTCGTCGGCGCGGCGGGTGCGGCAGGCGTGGCCGGAGGTTCCTGCGCCTGTTGCTCCGCCAGTTTTGCGCGTTCTTCCTCGGGGATGTAACTGCGCTCCCGCCGGATGATGGCGACGGGCGCCTTCGGTTGCTCCGGTTCCGGTTCCGGTGTTTTGGATCTCTTGAGCAGCACCGTGGACGGCTTTTTGGGCTCCTCGGGAGCCGCCGGTGCCGGTTTTTGTCCTTTTTCCTTATCTTTCTTCTCTTCCTTTTTCTTTTCCTCTTTTTTGGGAGCGGACGGCTTTACCTCCTCCTTTTTGGCGGCGGGGGCTTTCCTTTCCTTCTCCTTCTCTTTCTCCTTTTTGGCGGGCGCGGAAGCCGCCTCTTTTTTTCCTTTCGCGGTGGCGGCGCCGAAGGTCTTGCGGAGAGCGGCGACCTCCTTGTCGGTGATGCTGCTCGCGGCGTTCTTGTAAGAGGCGCCGTTCTTGTTCAGGGCCTCCATGATCTCCTTGGAGGTCTTTCCCAGTTCGGTGGCGATCTCGCTGATGCGCATTCAATGCTCCTGACTAAGACTAAAAAGATTGATCATGGCACCGTAGTGCCGGATTCGTTCGGTGATGGGGGAGGCGGCCAGCGCGACGACGCCGACCGGTCGTGTCCCTATCGCCGCGCCGAGCGACGCCTGATCGCCCCAGCGGAGTATCGGGGTCCCGGCCGGCAGAAGACGGGTGACCTCGCGCACGGTGCGATCGACCGTGTCGACGGTCATCAGCACCGCTGCGGGCGCTTTTCCGTCGCGCTCCATCGCGTCCGCTATCGTGTTCTGGCCCGTGGTCAGCACGCCGCTTTTGCGTGCCAGAGAGAGGAAGTGCGTCAGCGACGCTACGGCCTGACCGCGTATCCATGCGAGTATCTCCTCGCGCGGGACGGCGAACCGCGGCACTCCCTGCAGGAAGGCGTCGGGCAGTCTTTTAGCCGCGTACAGTTTGCGGATGCAGTCGGGCGTCGGACAGGCGTACACCGCGCGGCCTTCGAGCGTGCCGCGCCAGTCGGGGGACACCACATCGTTCAGCAGGACGAACCGCACCAGCGTTTCCTTGCGGCCCTTTTCCCCGCAGGCGACGCAGGAGCGGACGCTCGGTCCCTTATTTGTCGCCGCCGCCTTCTTTTTCATCCTTTTCTTCCTTTTTTTCTTCCTGCCCTTCCGTGGGCTGTTCTATCTTGCTGAAATCGAAGAAACTATCGGCATCCAGTACGCCGGTGCGTCGTTCCACCGTTTTCCCGTTCAGTTCGTCGATATGGGTCTGCAGACTGTAGCGTATCTGTCGTGCGCGGCGGAGCGACAGTTCGGCATTCTTCGCGAACGATTCGGTGTCGGCCTCGCTCTGCACATCGGCGAGCGTATGGTAGCCGCGGTCGGACAGATAGGCCGCCAACTCCTCGTTGACCCCTTTGAGCGTCGCGACCGGCACGTTGAGTTTTTCTTCCAGTTCCTTGTCCATCTCGACGGCGTCAAGACCTTTTTCGAGCATTTCTTTGGCCTGAGCGATGATGGACTGCGCCCGTTCGGTGGTGACATTCGGTATCTCGGAGAGGGTCTCGGGGGTCGAGGTCGTGATGTCCTCAAGAGTGGTATAGCCCAGTTTGATGAAAGAATCGGCCATCGATTCGTCCACGCCATCGATGAACAGCAGGCGGCGCCGCGCCTCTTCGAGCATCATCTGCATCTGGCTCTCGCTCTGGATGTCGATGCTCCAGCCGGTGAGTTGGCTCGCGAGCCGCACATTCTCGCCGCCGCGGCCGATGGCGACCGACAACTGTTCGTCCGACACGATGACATCCATCGAATGCTCCTCCTCGTCGATGATGATCTGGCTCACATCGACCGGTGAGAGTGTGTTACAGATATAGCGCACCGGATCCTCGTCCCATGGCACGATATCTATCTTTTCGCCCGACAGTTCGTGGACGATGTTCTGGATGCGCGAACCTTTCATGCCGACGCAGGCGCCGACCGGGTCCACATCGCGGTCTATCGAG
>JAKQHE010000048.1 GCA_029573155.1 bacterium | reverse complement strand
GATGGCCCGTCATCGCGGTCGTCCCGTTCTCCATGATGATGAGCGTCACCCGGTGGCGATTGAAGATCGCGTTGACGATGCCGGGCAGCCCCGCGTGGAAGAAGGTCGAATCGCCGAGGAAGGCGACCACCTTCCGTTCGGTCTGGAAAAGCGACAGCCCCGATCCCATCGGCACCGAGGCGCCCATGCACATCAGCAGTTCGTTCATCTGGTAGGGCGGCAGGAAGCCGAGCGAATGACACCCGATGTCGCCCACCTTGATGTCGGTCGCGGCGAGCGCTCTCTTTATCGCGTAAAAGGCGCTCCGGTGGCCACAGCCGGGGCACATCTGCGCCGGTCGTTTCGGGGCGTAGGGCTGTCCCGCGGGCCGCGCCGCCTTCTCGGGAAGCATATCGGGCCACTCGCGCCGCAGTATGCCGTACACCTTGTCGGGGGTGTATTCGCCGATCCATTCCTCGGCGTCGCGTTTGCCGCTGATGCGGGTCGCGATCCCTTTGTCGTAGGCGAGCGCTTTCACCTGCGGCTCGATGACGGCGTCGAGCTCCTCCAGTATCTTCACCTCGCGGTGACTTTCGAGGAACGCCTGTATGAGGCCCAGCGGGAGCGGATGAATGGTGCCGAGTTTCAAAATATCGGGCTTCTTCGCGACCCCGCGCAGGGTATCCATCAGCGACAGGTAGGTGGTCCCGAAGGTGATGATGCCGCGGTCGCGGTTCTTGTGATCCTCGCTCCGGTTCATCGGCGATGCGTCGAAGGCGGCCGACAGTTCCGCCAGTCGCTTGAGGGCACGCCGCTTC
This sequence comes from bacterium, assembly GCA_029573155.1. GTDB lineage: Bacteria > UBP6 > UBA1177 > UBA1177 > JAKLFG01 > JAKLFG01. Next base: position 4,756 of record JAKQHE010000048.1, on the reverse strand, counting down.
ATCGGGAAGACCTCGGTCGTGATGGGTATGTAGGGACCGTTCTTCGGGTCGAATCGCGGGCTCTTGTCCCACGGCTTCGGGTCCCATCCGCCGAACGACACCTTTTCCTTTTGATGGCAGACATGGGTCGTCAGACGGAGCACCACCGGCATCCCCTTCTCGACCGATATGCGGGCCGCCTCTTTGTAAAAGGAATAGACCTCCGCCGGCGTCGCCGGTTCAAGCACCGGTGTGTAGGAAAGGAGCGCGAAGTGGCGGTTGTCCTGTTCGTTCTGCGAACTGTGCGCGCCCGGGTCGTCGCCCCAGACGATGACCATCCCGCCGGTGAGGTTCATGTGCCCCAACTGGACGAAGGTATCGGCGGCGACATTGAGCCCGACGCTCTTGAAAAAGACGCACGACAGATGGCCGTTCACCGACGCGCCGTAGGCCACCTCGGTCGCCACCTTCTCATTGGTGGAGAACTCGAAATAGAACGGGCGCTGGTCGGTCGGGATGCTCTTGATCGCCTCGGCGATCTCGGGGGTCGGCGAGCCGGGATAGCTCGTCACCACCAGCGTGCCGCTCTCGATCATGGCGCGGACGATGGCGGTGTTGCCGATGACGATCTCGGAGAAAGGCTGCTTGGAGAGCAGGACCGTTCCCAACTGCTTCATGAGGGACCTCCGGAAAGGTGTTCTTTGCGGAGCACTCTAACCGAAAAAGAGGAAGGTGTCAAATCACCGTTCGCCGGCGATGACCTTCGCGGCGAGTTCGGCGGCGATGAAGACCATCGGGACGCCGACGCCGGGATGGGTGTAGTGACCCGCGTAGAAGAGATTCTTCACCTTCTTGCTCCGGCGCGGCGGGCGGAACACCGCCGTCTGATCGAAGGTATGCGACAGGCCGAGTGCCGTATTGTAGCGGGCGTTGTAATCGGCGGTGAAATCGCGCCCCGAGAAGATGCGCTTCACCTCGATGTGGTCGCGGATGTTCTCGCCGGCGAGCGTTTCGAGGTGCGCGATCATCTTGTCCGCGTAGGCGGCCCGCTGGGCATCGTTGTCGTCGAGGTTACAGGCGACCGGCACGAGCACGAAGACATTCTCGCACCCTTTCGGTGCCACATCGGGTTGGGTCTTCGAGGTGACCGAGACATAGTACGAGGGCTGATCGGGCCACGCCGGATCGTCGAATATCTGTCGAAAGTGATGATCCCAGTCGGCGGCGAAATAGAGCGTATGGTGGGCCAGCCGCTTCAGTCGCTTCTTCACGCCGAGGTACATGATGAACATCGATGGGGCGTAGGTCTTTTTTTTCCAATACCCTTCGTCAAGACCGCATGCGGCATCGGGCAGAAGATCGGTCTCGGCGTGGGCGTAATCGGCGTTCGCGAGCACGATATCGGCCTCGTAGCGCCCCTTGTCGGTAACGACGGCGCGCGCATCCTTGCCATGCATCTCGATGGAGCGGACCGGTTCGCCGAGTTTCACCTCGACACCGTATTCGCGGCACAGTTCCATGAGCGCCTCGACGATCCCCCACATCCCGTTGCGCGGGAAGAAGACGCCGAGGTCGAGGTCGAGGTGCGACATCATCGAGTACATCGCCGGCGCATTGTAGGGGCTGTTGCCGAGGAACACCATCGCATACTCGAGTATCTTCTTGGCACGGTGGTCGGTGAAATATTTAGACACGAGTGAATCGAGACTCTCGAACACCGAGAGTTTCGTCCCCTTGAGCAGGAGCGTCGGGTTCATGAAGTCGAGTACCGACGAATAGTCGCGGTAGAGGAACTCGCCGACGGCGGTATCGTACTTGATGCGGCAGTTCTCGAGGTACTTCACCAGTTTTTCGTCGCCACCCTTCTCGAACGAGGCGAAGGTCTTCTTGGTCTTTTTCATGTCGGGGCCGATATCGACGAACTCGTCCTTCGAGAAAAAGACGCGATAATACGGGTCGAGCCGGTCGAGCGGCAGATAGTCCTCGCGCTTTTTGCCGATCAGATCGAAAAAGCGGTCGAACGCCTCGGGCATGAGGTACCATGAGGGGCCCATATCGAACCGGTAGCCCTTCTCCTCCCAGAGCCGCGCCCGGCCGCCCGGTACGGCATTCTTCTCAATGAGCGTGACCGCAAACCCCTTGTGGGCGAGCAACACCGCCGACGCGAGCCCGCCGTAACCGGCGCCGATGACGATGACCTTCTTTTTTCCCGCCATGACGATACTCCTTCTTTACAGGTAGCGCCGGGGCGGGACACCCGCCTTGCCGGCGTACAGTTCTATGTAGGGCTTTATCGAACTCGCCTCTATCTTGGTGATGAGTACCGATTCGACCTGAAAGAAACCCACCGATTCGCTCATCGTGATACCGATGCGTATCGGCCGCTCACTCCCCTTCTCGATATTGACCTTCTCTATCGACGCCGAACTGTACTGGTGAATGTCCCCCACCTTCGCGCCGGGGCTTATCAGCATGGGGATGCGCGATCGCCCCTTCTTCATGTCGAGCCCGTCGGCGACGAGCACCACCCCCGCCTCGAGCGAATGGACGCGCTGGTGCGCCATGTGCCCCACGATCCCCTCGACCGCCATCGAACGGATGACGACCCGCTTGGCGAGGTCTTTGGGGTACAGTTCCTTCAGCAGACGGTCGAGTATCGGGACGGCGAACAGGAGCGCGGTGTGTTCATGGTCCTCACGGCCGACCGTCATGCCGATATCGTGCATGAGCGCGGCGCACAGCACCGCGATGCGGCTCATCTCATCGTCGCCCGCGTTCTCCCTCGCGAGATTGAACTCGACCCCCGCCTCCTCGAGCAGATCGAAGAGTCGCATCGCGTTGAAAGCGACGGTCCGCATGTGGACCGGGCCGTGGTCGTTGAAGTTGAGTCGCGTTATCGACACGGTATTCGCGTATTCCTGCAAAGCGCGCAGTTCGGGGTCGGCGCAGAGCAGTTCGGCGGCGCGGCGCGGCAGGCCCGAAAGCCGCTTGAGAAGCCGGTGTTCTATGTTCGTTTCTTTCGGTGATGACATGGCGGCCCCCTTTATTGTCGGTCCGCCCCGATAGTACCCTATGGATGTGCCGGCGTCAAAAAAAACGGCAGGTCCATCTAATGACCGTTCGGTAAGATTTCATCGCGTTATTTTTTGACAATCGCTCGTCCGATTTGTATGATGGGCCGTTCCTGAACTGCTTTGGGTGCTCCCATGAACGCCGCCTCCCATACCATCTCGCTCCGCGCACTCGGCTTCGATACCGACATCCTTGAATACCGCCATCCAGACGGGACCTATCGCTGTACGGTGCGCCATGTCGAAGGAGCGATATTCCACCTGACGCAGGAGGGCTACGTCGATGAAGGGTCCATCCTGAAGATGATCGCGTTCTTCCGCGACATACGCACGGCACTTGACAGGGTCTTCGGCATTAAAGCGTGCGTCATCATTAATGAAATACCGAAAATAACCGGCGGTTCCCTACTCGCCAAACGACATCTCAAAACGCAACTTTCTGCATGGCCCGGCGTCCATGTCTTCACGGTCGGCGCTCGGGGCATGGTCCGCATCATCGATACCATACTGGCCCGATTGACCCCCTCGGTATCGATGCGCCTTCTCGACTCCTTCGACGAGGCGCTCCCCCTCGCCCGACAGTGTGACCCGGCCCGCGTTCTCTCGGCCGAAGCTCCCCCCGGGAGGTCCTGGGGCTCGTTACCCGAACCCTATCGGGACCGCTTGGAACTCCTTCTCGAAACGATCGGGCGCATCTCGTGGGACAGCGGTATTGTGCCGGTAAGGTTCGACATCCCCCCCGACGACCCTTTCCACGATCTTTTCGCGGCCCTTACGATCATGCACAACGACATTCTCGAGATATTCGCCCGTTCGGAGAAAAGCCTTCTCGATGCCGAAGAGGCGACCCGCCGGAAGGACCGTCTGATAGCGGATGTCAGCCACGAACTCCGGTCGCCGCTCACCAGTATCATCGTCCTGAGCGACATGCTCGCCCTCGCCCGCGACCCGCAGGAAGCCTGCCGTTACGCCGACCAGATCCGCGAGACCGCCCTGCGGATGAATCGTATCATCGAGGACATCCTCTCCACCGCTCTGGTCGGAGCGGGTAAAGGGACCATGACCAGTTGCCGGTTCGATCTCGCGGAACAGATCGCCCCCGTGCTCGACCAGTTCGCGATGGAGGCTTCGCGCAAGAGGATCGGGTTCGAAAAGACCGTCCCCGAAGGCGCTCTACCAGTGAAAGGCGACCCGCTCAAGGTGCTCCAGATAGTTACCAACCTGCTTAGCAACGCCGTCAAATATACCGACGCCGGGAAGGTGAAGGTGGCTATCGCGGTGCGAGATATCGATGGCCGGGCCCGAAAAGCGTTCATCGAGGTATCCGACACCGGCATCGGGATAAGCGAAGAGGATCAGGCCCATCTTTTCTCCCGCTTCTCACGCACCCCGGCGACCGCGTCGCGGAGAGGGATAGGGCTCGGGCTTTCGATAGCGCACGAACTCGCCTGTCTCATGGGAGGCGACATCGCTGTAAAGAGCACACCCGGGAAAGGCAGCACCTTCCTCTTCTCTTTTCCCTTCATACTGGATGGGTCATGCACGGTCGTGACGCCGAAGGAAGAGGACGGAAAGAGCGACACTCCCTCGACCCGGGCGACGACCGCCTGACACGCCGCCGACAGGCTACTTCTCTATCCCCTCGCGGGCCTGAACGCCCTTTTGATAGTAGTGCTTCACCTCGCGCATCTCGGTGACGAGGTCGG
>JAKQHE010000244.1 GCA_029573155.1 bacterium | reverse complement strand
GTTGAGGAGGAGTATCGGGCACGCCCTCATCGAGCCGGTGATCCTGCGGTATTCGGTGAATATGGCGCGGGTCCTCTTCTCCGATTCGCCCACCCACTTGTCGCGGATCGCCGACATCTCGACCTGCAGGACATCGCGTTTCGTGAGCCGCGCGAGGTGATGGACCGCCGCCGTCTTGCCGGTCCCCGGCGCGCCGTGGAGGAGCGCGGTGAAGCCGGTCGGCAGGCCGCGGTCCTTGAGCCGCTTCTCGAAGAGCCGACGACCGCCGGGGTCGCGCGAAAGGGCGCGGGTGACGGTACCGAGTTCGGTGCTGAGCCGGTCATCAAAATAGAGGTCGGGACCCTTGTCGCGCCAGCGGCGATGCGAGAAGATGGCGGGGATTTTCACCTTTTCCCGGCGCGCGGTATTCTTCCCGCCGAAGAGGCGCATCCGCGCCGTGGGTGACAGGGTGAATTCGGGCGACCGCGAGAAGGGATCGCTACCCCGGTCGTTGAGCAGGATGAGCCCTTCCCGTATGATCTCGATCTTCTCCTGCGCCACATCGCGCAGGAAGTTCGCCCTATCCCTGAGCACCTTGAAGAAGTTCCCGGCGAACTCGCGCAGGTCCACTCCGCTGCGATGGGCGGCGATATGGTCTATCGCCGCGATGATGAACATGATCTGTTCGGCGAAGGGGAAGGGCACGATCAACTCGTGCAGGCGGTTCTCGGGACTCATCTTTTTGAGCAGTCTCTTCGCCTCGTCGGAGAAATAGCTCGGCGTTATCTCATTGTGATCGCGCTGTTCCCAGAGATCGGCTATCGCCTGTATCATACAAAAAGGATCGGCGGGATCGAACGGGTCGCCGCCCAGATCGCCCTGCACCAGCATCTTCATCAGTAGCGGCTCCACCGCGCAGCAGAGCGGCGAGGCGTTCTTCTGGTAGGGGATCGAAACGATCATCTTCTTCTTCACCAGCGTGAAATATTCGCTCAGAAGCGTCCGGTACGGCGCCCCCGTGATGCGGTAACGCTGGGCGATGTCGGTGAGGGTCTCCTGCCGCTCCTCCATCTGCGCCGCGAAGGCGAACAGGAAAATGGCCGCGCCCATGCGGGAGATGTCGTAGTGCGCCATCAGGATCTGTTGCTGGGGTCCGGGGGCGGCGCGGCCGATGAACAGGCGTCTGCCGGCGGTCGTTTCTTGAATAGCCCCCATCGGGTCGAAAGCGGTCGACATGTGTTCCTCCGTAGTTGTTACACACAACGCTCCACCCTACCACACCCGGTGGGACATGGCGTGTCCCCGAACTTGACAAACGGGACGCGCAACGCGATACTGAAGCATTCTTTCGAGGGAGGATGACCATGTCGCAGGCACGCCGCACCTTCGCCATCCACGAACTGCTCAAGAGCCGCAAGATCGTCCCGCTCCGGACGCTCGCCGAGGAACTGGAGGTGAGCGACCGGCAGGTGAAACGCGACATCGCCGCGATGCGCCGCGACATGAAGGCGCCCATCGAATATTCGCGCGAACGGAACGGGTATTACTACACCAAACCCTACGCCCTGTGCGACTACGGCGACGAGAAGATGCTCCTGTTCTACCTCTTCGCCCAGCGGATCGCCAAGAACCTGTCGCTCATGCCGGTGGTGGCGCGCGACCTGCTCGACACCATCGAGGACAAATACCTGAAGGAATACCAGCCGATACTCGACCGCATCAGTTACGAACTGGCCGACCACGAGCGGTTCCGCCCCGGCATCGTCAAACGGGTGCTCGACGCGATGCGATCCGGTACGGCGCTCGGCGTCGTTTACCAGAACGCGGCGGGCGAGCGGTCGCAGCGGTTCATCGAGCCGTGGCACCTGATGAACTACTCGGGGAAATGGTACATCCTCGCGTGGTGCCGCTCGTCGAAGGAGCCGCGCACCTTCCTGCTCTCCCGCATCATCGAGAGCATGGAGACCGGGGAACCGTTCGAGAAGGAACTCGACGAACGGCTGCTCAAGAAGTATCTCGAGGAGAGTTACGGCATCTTCAAACTGCCCGAGGCGCAGGAGATGACCATCCGGTTCCACGAACCGATACTGCCCATCGTCCGCGACCGCGAATGGCACCCGAAACAGCGGATGATCGAGGCGACCTGCGCCGGGAAGCCGTGTCTCGAACTCACCCTGCCGGTCGCCGATCCCATCGAGATCACCTACATGGTGCTCGGGTTCGCCCCGCACGCCGAGGTGGTCGCCCCGAAGGAATACCGGAAGTACTGGCTGGGGCGGCTAAAAGAGGCGGTGAAGCGGTTCCCCCGCTGAAACGCCGAAGATACCGCCACAATCTTGACAAACCGCCCTCCCGAAAGGTAAAAGAGGCGGTGCCGTCAACCGCCACGGAGTTCCCATGCTCGGACCGATCTTCGCCGCCGTCGGACTTCTCATCATCACCGGAGCGCTCTTTTTCCTCCGCGCCACCCTGCGGACGCTCCCCTTCAACTTCTGGGTGGTCAACATCATGGAACTGGCCGAACGGCTCGCCTTTTTCGGGTCGCGCGCCGTCCTGCCGCTCTACATGGTCGCCTCGGCCGACCAGCACGGGCTGGGCATCTCGTACGCCGAGAAAGGGATCATATTCGGCATCTGGGCGGCGTTCCAGTGCCTGCTCCCCATCGTGAGCGGCGGGTTCACCGACAATTTCGGCTACAAGAAGAGTCTGTACATCGCCTTCACGCTCAACACCGTCGGGTACGCCTCGATGGCCTTCGCGACCGGCTTCTGGACGATGCTCGGCGCCGCGGTCATGGTCGGCACCGGCACCGCGATATTCAAGCCGCCGGTGCAGGGGACCGTCGCCCGCTCGGTGACGCCGGAGAATTCGAGCATCGGCTTCGGGATGTTCTACTGGGTGGTCAACATCGGCGCGATGCTCGCCCCCATCATGGCGGCAAGCCTGCGCGGCAACGAGAACGCCCCCACCTGGCACATCGTCTTCTTCGCCTGCGCCGCCATCACCGCGCTCAACTTCCTCCCCGCCTTCTTCCTGTACCGCGAACCGGAGACGACCGGCGCCGGGAAATCGTCGCTGACCGTGTTCAAGGAGACCGGGCTCAACCTGCTCCACGACCGCAAGATGCTGTTCTTCCTACTCATTTCGTCCGGTTTCTGGCTCATGTTCATGCAGGTGTGGGACCTCCTGCCCAATTTCATCGACGAGTGGGTCGATTCGCGCGACATCGCGCCGATCTTCCACGCGATACTGGGCGACAGCGCGCTGACCGCCGCGGGCCATGTGAAGCCCGAACTCATCGTCAATCTCGACGCGACCGCCATCGTGCTGTTCGTCATGCTCATATCGTGGTTCATGTCGCGGTTCAAGATGATCGTATCGCTCATACTCGGGATGGCCTTCGCGACCGTCGGTTTCTTCGGGTCCGGCTTCTTCATGACCGGCCTGCCGGTCGCGCTCATGATACTCGTATTCTCGCTCGGCGAGATCATCTGCTCGCCGAAGTTCTCGGAATATGTCGGGGTGAACGCGCCGCCCGACAAGAAGGCGCTCTACATGGGCTACTCCAACATGCCCTTCGCCTTCGGCTGGATGGCGGGCAATTTCCTGTCGGGGCCGCTGTACGATCTGCTCGCCTCGCGGACCGTCTTCGCGCGACGGTATCTCGCCGAACAGCTGATGGTCCCCGATGGCGATATCGCGGCCATCAGGGACAGCGACCTTTTCCCGACGCTCGCCGCGAAACTGGGCGTCACCCCCGGCGAGGCGGCGCGACTGCTCTGGGACACCTACCACCCGTGGCAGATATGGGCGATACTCGCCTCGGTCGGTTTCATTTCGATGGTGGGGCTCTTCTGGCTTGACCGGAACGCCCGCAGATAACGATACGGAGGTCGCCATGCTTCGCGTCTACAACACGCTCTCGGAAAAGAAAGAGGACTTCATCCCCCTGCAGGAAGGCAAGGTCGGTCTCTACGCCTGCGGCATGACGGTCTACGATAAGCCGCATATCGGCCACGCCCGCAAGGAGGTCGCCATCGACATGGTGGTGAGTTACCTGCGCTACAGCGGGTATGCGGTGACCTATGTCCGCAACTTCACCGATGTCGACGACAATATTATCCGGCGGGCGAATGATCGTGGTATCTCGTGCGATGAGTTGACCGCTGAGAATATATCCGCCTTCTACCGCGCCGTCGATGCGCTCGGTCTCACCCGGCCCGATGTGGAGCCCAAGGCGACCGAGCACATGGCCGAGATCATCGGTATCGTCGAGAAACTGATAGAGAAAGGGCATGCCTACGCCGCGCCCGACGGGTCGGTCTATTTCGCCGTCGAGAGTTTCAAGGGCTACGGCAAACTGTCGAACCGCAAACTCGACGAACTGCTCGCGGGGACCCGGTTCGAGCCCGAGGCGGGGAAGCGCAATCCACTCGATTTCGCGCTCTGGAAATCGGCAAAACCGGGCGAGCCGTCGTGGGATTCGCCGTGGGGCGGCGGGCGCCCGGGCTGGCACATCGAGTGCTCGGCGATGTCGTCGAAATACCTCGGCGATTCGTTCGACATCCACGCCGGCGGCCGCGACCTGATATTCCCCCACCACGAGAACGAGATCGCGCAGTCGGAGGCGGCATCGGGCAGACCGTTCGTCAAATACTGGGTCCACAACGGGTTCCTGACGGTCGAAGGGGAGAAGATGTCCAAGTCGCTCGGCAACTTCATCACCGTCGACGACGCGCTCGACCAGTATCACCCCGAGGTCCTGCGGCTGTTCATGCTCTCGACCCACTACCGCACCCCGATAGATTTCTCCTACGCCGGGCTCGCCGAGGCGGAACGGCGCGTCTGCTATTTCTACGAAACCATAAAGAACATCAAGAAACTGGCGGGGGATGCCGCCGCGAAGACGACCGAACGGGCCGATGCGTTCCGCGCCGAGTTCCGCGAGTCGATGGACGACGATTTCAACAGCCCCAAGGTGATGGCGGCGCTCTTCGGTATCTGTAAGTTCCTCAACGAGTCGGCGGTCAGCAAAAAGACGCGGCCGGCGCCCGACGAGGCGGCCGGTTACCTCACGGCGATCGCCGAAGCGGGGAAGGTCTTCGGGCTTCTGCAGGCCGACCCGGCGACGATCATCGAAGCAATAAAAGATCTCCAGCTTGAACGGGCGAAGCTGACCCGCCGCGAGATAGATGCGCTCATCGCCGAGCGCAACGCCCACCGCAAGGAGAAGGATTTCGCCGCCGCCGACGCGGTGCGCGCGAAACTCGACGCGCTGGGCATACTCATCAAGGACACCCCCGACGGGACCGAGTGGTCGTTCAAGTAACGCCGCCCCCTCTCCCCTTTCAAGATTTCATCCCCCCGCTATTGCTTTTTGACCGGTATCCGCTAAAATTTCCGCATGTGCCCGTCGAATATGGACATATTGTGGTGAGGTGGTCATCATGAACTATCGCCGTTCCTTGATCCTCGCGGCCCTCGCTTCCCTTGCGGCGCTGTTGAGCGCCTGTGCCGAGCCGCAGGATGACCGCGTCAGTTGCGTCACCTCCTTCGACTGTCCGCTCGGCTGGTTCTGCGAGGATTCATGGTGCGTTCAGAACCCCGACCAGAGCGCGGGGGGCGACACGAAGAACGACATCGATACGAGCGTCGATATCGACACCGCGACCGCCGAGGACGATACCCTTCCCGACACCGCCGAAGGTTCCGACCTGAACGATGACGGCGTGATCCCCGACGAACAGGGGGACGACGCGGTGATCGTCGACGATACCGACGAGCCGACCGTCGAAGGAGATGCGTTGATACCTGACGACGATACCGGCGCGACCGACGACGGGACCGATACCGACACCGCGACCGACGGGGACATCGTCACCGACACCGCGACCGATGCCGACGCCGTGCCCCCCAACACCGGTGCCACCTGCTCGGTGGCGGGAGATTGCGTCGGCGGCGCCACCTGCGGCCAGATATTCACCGGCCAGACCACGAGTTACTGCTACCTGAGTTGTGCATGGCCGAACGAGAGCATCTGCGCCGGTACCGCGTGGCCCGAATGCGCGGTCATCAGCAGTTGGGCCCTCTGCCTCGCCACGGCGACGGTAGGCGGGAATTTCACCGCGCTGGTCGACTCTTTCCAGCAGGGTAACAACATCTCGCTGACCATCAACGGCACCAACCACATCCAGAGCGGATGCGTAGCGTCACTGAGCGGCTCGACATGGATCCTGCAATGTTCGAAGGTGCTCGAGAGCACGCCGAACACCATCCAACTCGACACCGTGTTCTACTGGGACACCGGCGAACACAATACCGACGGAACGGTCGCGAACGCCGAGGGACGGGCCTATCAGACCACCTTCGTCGGCACCACCAACGAGGTGTCCGAGCGCTGGGTACGCGCCGTTTTCACCGTCAACGACGGCACGCTGACCTTGACGCAGGCGGGCACCGCCGCCGGCTCCACGGTCGCCGGGACGATAAACTTCACCGGTAACGCCTACGACGCCCAGTTGACGGTCCAGTAACGCCCCTGTTGACAACCATTTCTTTTGTACTATTATCCCCCCCGAGACGATAGGAGACGCCATGTTCCGCAAGATGCTCAAGTCGAAACTGCACCGCCTGCGCATCACCAACGCCGACCTCAACTATCAGGGCAGCATCACCATAGACGCCGAACTGCTCGAACGGGCCGATATCCGATCCTATGAATTCGTGGATGTCTGGAATGTGTCCAACGGCGCCCGTTTCGAGACCTATGCCATTCCGGGGGAACGGGGAAAACGCGAAGTATGCGTCAACGGCGCGGCGGCGCGGCTCGTGAACCGCGGCGACATCATCATCGTCGCGAGCCACCGCTACCTCACCGAGGAGGAGGCGGGCGACCTGACGCCGACCATCGTGTTCGTCGACGAGAACAACCATCCCCTTTCGGAGGCACCGTGGGCAAAGAACACCGCCGCTTCAAACGGGCCGAGATAGCGATACGCATCCGGCTCAGAGAGTCGGACACCGATATCGAGGCATCCTTCGCCCTGCGCGACCTCAGCGAAGGCGGCCTGTTCGTCCATTCGCCGATACTGTGGGAACCGGGCGAGAAGTTCGAATTATCCTTCATGTTGCCGGGCTCCGACCGTGAGATACACGCGACCGGAGAGGTGGCGCGCGCCGAGGACAAGTACCTGCTCTTCCCCGACGCCCCGGGACAGGACCCGGTGCCGGGCATGGGCATCCGGTTCCTCGATCTGTCCGCCGGGGACCGCGCGCTGATACGGGATTATCTGGAAGGTTCTCCGTCGGCCTGACCGGACGCCGCAAGACGCCGGTACTCCCCGACCCGCTCCCCCACGAAGCGCATGAGTTCCTTGAGCCCCTTGCGGGTCACGCCGCTTATCTCGAAATAGGGTTTCCCTTTAAGGAAGTTCCGCAGTTCACGCCGCGCCTCCGCTTCGTCCTTGCCGTAGAGATCGCATTTGTTCAGGACATATATCTGTTCCTTGGCGGCCAGATCGCCGCTGAACAGCGCCAGTTCCCGGTTGAGCGTCTCGATGTCCTCGACGGGCGACCGGCGCGCCGGCGTTATCTCGCACAGATGCAGGAGGAATTTGGTCCGCTCGACATGGCGCAGGAACCGGTGTCCGAGCCCCGCGCCGGTATGCGCCCCTTCGATGAGGCCCGGTATGTCGGCGACGACATAGGTGCATGTCGCATCGTGCTCGACGATACCGAGGTTGGGGACCAGCGTGGTGAAATGATATTCGGCTATCTTGGGGCGCGCGTTCGATATGACCGAGATGAGCGTCGATTTGCCGACCGAGGGGAACCCGACGATGCCGACATCGGCAAGCAGTTTGAGCGACAGGCGGACGCCCCGCACCTCCCCTTCTTCTCCCGGCTGGGCGAATTTCGGCGCCTGCCGGCGGGCGG
>JAKQHE010000233.1 GCA_029573155.1 bacterium | reverse complement strand
GCCGAACTGGTCTGCAGCAACTCGCTCAAATCGGAATCGAACGCGACGCCGAGTTACCAACTGAAGGCGGAATGCCGCATCGCCGGATCGTTCCTTCTGCAGGCGGCCGACGCGGTGAAGGTGGCGGCGGGCGAAAGTCTCGCGGTCGACCGCGAACGGTTCTCGCGGGCGGTCGCGGCGCTCATCGAGGGAGAACCGCTCATCACCTTCGTTCGCGGCACCGTCCTCGACTCGCTCGATGCTCTGCGCGAACGATTCCCCGCCGACCTTTACATCATAGCGACCGGCCCTCTGACCTCGCCGCAACTGCTCGCGAGCATCTCGACCGACAACCACTATTTCTATGACGCCATAGCCCCCATCGTGAGCGCCGAGGGGCTCGACCCGACCAAACTCTTCTGGGCCGACCGGTACGAGAAGGGCCAGCCCGATTTCCTGAACTGCGCGCTCACCCGGCAGGAGTACGACCGGTTCGTCGATGCGCTTCTCGCCGCCGACAAACTCCCCTACGCCGATCACGAGCGGCCGCAGTTCTTCGACCGGTGCATGCCGATAGAGACGATGGCCGAACGCGGCAGGAACACCCTTTCGTTCGGTCCCTTCCGCCCGGTCGGGTTCGAGGTCGAGGGGCAACGCCCGTACGCCGTCGTGCAACTGCGCGCCGAGAACGCCGACAAAAGCGCCTTTAACCTCGTCGGTTGCCAGACCCGGATGCGCCATCACGCCCAGCGCGAGGTGTTCCGGCTCCTGCCGGGTCTCGAGAACGCCGAGTTCCTGCGGTTCGGTTCGGTCCACCGCAATTCCTACATCAACGCCCCCGAACTGCTCGCCGACGGGCTGAACCTGCTGAAACACCCCGACACCTATGTCGCGGGACAACTCTCAGGCGTCGAGGGCTACAACGAATCGATCTTCTCGGGGCTCTATACCGCGCTGACCATCATCGCCCGCTTCGAGGAAAAGAAACTCCCGCCGCCGCCCGCCGCGACGATGAGCGGCGGACTGCTCCGCAAACTGCGCGCCCCGGCGGGCCGTTTCGCGCCGGTCAACGCCAATTTCTCCATCATCGACAACCCGACGCGGCTCCGGAAACGCGACCGCAAACTGTTCCATGTGGCCGACGGGGTCAGACAGTTCAGGGAATGGTGGGCTGGCGTGGAGAAAGGGACACAAGCGACTTAAGCGACGCAAGCGACAGAATTATTTTGTCCCTTTGGTCCCCTTCCCCTGCTTCTCCCGAGCGCTCAACCGTGCCTTGGTCATCCGTTCGCGCAAGCCACCCTCTTCGAGGAACGCCCGCTCTAGTCGCGCGATCTGTTTATCGAGTAGATAATTGGTTATTTTGATCAGCCCGAGGATCGCATTTGCCGCGATGGCGGGATCATCGTGCTCGATGCCTTTTCTGAAAGTCTCATAATTCGCGTTCGGTGTGCGTATCAGTTCGCTCAACCGGCGGGCATACGGATGATCACGCCCCCACTCTTCTATCTTCCTTAGTCGCAGAAAGTCGCGATAGTCGGCCAAAAGCTCTTCGAGACTCGCCCGCGCGACATTGGTCAGTTTTATCTCGGTTTCCTTTGAGGTCCCCGACGCCATGCTTCCCTCGATGATATTTTGTTTGCCGGACCGCGCCGCCTGTACCATCTGATCAATGGTGCGGTCCCCTTTTTTCAGGAAACGTTCGCAGAAGCGGACCGTAGCATCATAGACGATCTCGGCCCGCTGATAGGAAAGTAATTTCCGGTAGCCACCGTGGGCCGGAATGAAACCGTCGGTCATGATAAAACCTCACAGAAGAAAGCGACACAAGCGACCTGAGGGACATAAGCGACGATCCCTTTGTCTCTTGGGTCACCGCCGTCCCTTGGGTCACTGCCGTCTCTTGGGTCCCTTTATTCTTTCCCCACCTCTTTTTCAATTTTTTCCGATTGACTTCCCGTTCGGAAATGTTATTTTACTCCCGGGTCTATTCTTTCAACAGAGGGGTGTTTCATGAAATGGCTTGTCATCATCTTCGCCTTTCTCTTCATCACGGCATGCGACGGGACAAAAAAGATAGCAACCGACCAAGAGTCGCCGATGGATACCGATACTCCGACAAACACCGATACCTCACAAGACGGTGATATTGGGATCGAAGAAGAACCAGCATCCGATGATATGTCACCACCCGACGATGACATGTCGGCGATGGAAAATGAGAGCACGATGGACGACGATACCCTCGACAACGAATCGGTCACCGATAGTGACGGTTTGATCTGTCGCATTGATGACGAGCGCTGCGGCGAATATGACCAAGCCGTTGAAATATGCACCGCGCAGGGTTGGCAGATCAAACAAAATTGCGATGCGCTGGAGGATTGCTACCAATATATCGAAGATGATGTCTATGTGGCTGCATGCCATGATATGAGTGAACCCGACGACAAAGACGAATGTCATGTCAACGACACGATGTGTTCGGGAAGCGAAATGTTCGAGGATAGTCGCGTGATCATTTGTACCGAAGGCACAGACTGGTACACGCTCGAATATTGCGAAGGCGACATATACGATGGTTGCCGCGAAGAATTCGCGAGTGGTGCATATTATGCAGAGTGTGTTTTCAAGGGTTGTTCCGGCCATGAGGGCGAACTTGCCTGCGGGAACAACAGCCTTTACATCTGCGAGGAGGGCTACTGGGTATTCAAAGAAGATTGTGGTCCCTCGAAGGAATGTCATGGTTCTATCGGCATGGCCGAATGCGGCGAGATATGGCAGGATGATGTGAAGCCCAATATCTACCTCTACCCCACGGCACCGCTGGATATCACCGTGCAGATTGGTTTTCCGCAGGGGGGCCGCGTCACGGTGTCGGAACCGCTCTACAGCGACGGCTGGGATGTCCATGTGACGCCCGACGGCCTCATCGACGACCAGTGGCGGTTCCTGTTCTACGAGAGCGTTCAGCCGAACGGCTGGCAGAAGGAACGGGGCTACCTCGTCGCGACCGACGAAATGGAGCGGTTCTTCCGCAACGACCTTGCGACGCGCGGCTTCGTCGGGCAGGAGATAGAGGATTTCATTGAATGGTGGATGCCGCTCCTCGCCGGGACGGGCTATCTCATCGTCTATCCGCAGGACGACGCCGTCATCCGCACCGTGGAAACACTGGAACTCTCGGTCGCCCCCGACAACCTTCTGCGGCACCGTTATGTCATCGAAACGACCTCCGAACCGATCACCATCGAACCTCCTGCCGACCCCGCGCCCTTCATCCGCGACGGCTTCACCGTCACCGAATGGGGCGTGATACGGTTGCAACCATGATAAAGATACGACCGATCCTTATTCTCGTTCTTCTTTTCTCGGTGAGTTACGGTTTTCAGAATCCCGAACCCGGCGAACAGACGATCGAGGCGCACGGCGGCGTCGGCGCCTATGGCCTGACCTCCTGCGAAACGCTCCACATCTACGACTACCGCGTCGCGACCGCCCAATACAAAAAACGATTCGATGACCGTTTTCAGATCGGCGCGGCGGCGGCCTACATCAACCGCGTCGAACGCTACGCGGTCAACATCAACACCGGAGCAGGCGTGCCGCTGGACCCGCGGGAGGTGCTCAATCTCGGCGGCGTCATGATGTCGGCATCGTTCCTGCACGAATATGTCGAGGTGACGCTCGGCGCCGGCTTTTTCGCCGGGAAGGACCAGAATGGCGACCGGATACTCCCGTGGCCGCACGCCATTATCCGGGCGG
>JAKQHE010000224.1 GCA_029573155.1 bacterium | reverse complement strand
TCGCCCTCGCGGCGGCGCTCGGCGCCGCCACCTGCGAGATATACTCCGATGTGACCGGGGTCTATGCCGCCGATCCCCGTATCGTCAAAGAACCGGAACGGATAGCGGCGCTCGGCTACCAGGAGATGCAGGAACTCGCCGAGGCGGGCGCCAAGGTGCTGCACCCTAAGGCGGTCGAGTTCGCCAAACCGGACGGTATCGTCATCCACTGCAAGAACACCTTCGAGCCGGAGGCGGAAGGGACGATCATCGCCGATCTTGAGGGACGCATCAAGCCGCGGGTCGTCGGCATCGCGACCGAGGAACGGGTGGTCATGGTCAGGGTCCGCACCGGGGATGCTACGGTGATGGAGGCGATCCGGTTCGCCGAAAAAAGCGGATTGCGGATAAAGCAGATATCGTTCCATCAGAGTGACGACGGCGCGATGGACGGCAGTTTCATCATCCCTGAAAAGGAGAACTACCATCTTGATCAGGTGCTGGAGGAACTGACGGCCCGTTTCGGCGCGGCGACGACCGTGCGCCGGGACCTCGCCGCCATTTCACTCGTCGGCGCCGGCATCACCGAGCGGCACGAATTCCTCGGCGATGCGGTCGCGATCCTGCGCGAGAACGGCGTCGGTATCGGGAGCATCCACACCAGCTCGTTCCGTATCAGCATGCTCATAGATCGCGGGCGGCTCGCCGATGCGGCCCGCATGCTTTACGACCGGTTCATCACCCCGTGATCATCCGCAGGTCACAGTAACGGTATCGAATTGAACCAATACTGCGTCGCTGGCGAGGCGAGAGCCGCTTCGGCGGTCAGGCAGTCGCCCGGAGCGGTAACGGTCAGTTCGCTCTCTTCCGTCGGGACCGTATAGATGCCCCCGCAGAAATGGAGTCGCGCCGTCGATCCGGCCGGGATGTTCGTGATGGTGAGGCGTGCCCCGCCCGCGACCTTTTCGGCGCTGAACAGGGGAAGGGGAGATACGGGCGTCGCGACGGTCCACAACGGTAGCGCGCCGTCGCCGAGCAAGACCACCGCTTTCTGCGTCCACGCCCAACTGTCGGGATCGACCACCGGCAAGGGCACGGTCAGTACCGGCGGGGTGAAGGTGTCGTTCTGCGGTAATGCCAGTCGTGCCGCTCTGAGTGCGTCGCCGATGAGCGGTCGGTCGTGGGCGAAGGAATATCGCAATATCTCGTCGATCAGTTGACTTCCTCCGGCGAGTCCGAGGCCGGTCGTGGTATTGCCGAGATAGAGTATCGCGCCGCCGTTCGGGGCGTTGACCAGCAGTTCGCCCGCCGAATCGTCGGGGAAGACGCGTTCTTTCTGCTCCCCGGCGCTGTTGGTGTAGTGCCAGGTGAACGGCGCCTCGAACTGCCCGGCCTGACAGGCGCAGGAGAGAAAGACGAGCGGCGTCTGGTTGACGAGCGCATAGGCCATCGCGCCGGTGAAATCGAGATCGTCGCCCTGCTGTTCGCAGGTGAGCAAGGTCGGGAACCCGTGGCCGTTGTGGATGACGAGGTTCACCCCCGCCTCGAGCGCCTCCTCCTCCTTGGCGAGCGTCAACGCCTCGGCGGCGAGACTCGGCGGTGGCAGGGTCTGCTTGTAGAGCCGTCGCAGGGTGAAGGTGGCCGGAAAGGCGTCGACCGTCCGGCCCTCGTTCTCGAAATAGTAGCCGGCGTTGATGTCGATGCCGTTGTAGTTGGTCGCGACGTTCGCAATGAGAAGCGCCTTCTGCATATCGCTGCTGTTGTAGGCGGTGAGATATCTCCGCGCCTTGGCGACATAGCGGGCCGCTTCGTCATGGTCCGAGACCGGGATGCGCGATACCGCCAGTTCGGGGAGCAGGTCGGGCGCGTCGCCCGGATCTTCGGCGTAGATCCCGTTGTGGTTGCCGTCCCATTCGGAAAGGTCGGCGTAGTAATGATCGCTCTTGAGGTCTTCCTCGTAAGTCCCGGCGACGACATTGGAGTATTTATCATGGACGGCGCGCGAGGGCACCAGTTCAATGTCGCCGGCGAGGATGAGGTGTTGGATCCCCGGGCGGGTCGTCGCCCATGCCTTTATCGCCGCCGCGGTGTCGTTGCGCGGGTCACCGTCGTCGCAGGCGCCTCCACAGATATCTTCGAGCGTCGTCACGGCGGTCGGGATGCCGGTGAGGGAATGTATGATCGCAAGTTCTTCAAAGGTGTGGCGTAACGCCTCGACGGTCACGAGGTAGGCGATCGGCGTTTGGGGTGCGTCGGGTTCGTCGAACTCGATCGTCGGTTCGTCGATGTCGGGCGTTTCGTCGCCGATGGTCTCATCGACGACAAGTTCGTCGGTCGCCACCGTATCATCATCAACTACTTCGGCCTCTCCCACCTCCTCGTCCTGTATGTCCTTTTCGTCCGTTATGTCGCTTTCGCCCATTTCCTCGTCGCCCGTCGCGATGGGGTCACTCTCCGTGACCGGTGTGCAGGAGAGAAGGATGAACCACGATACAAAGAGAAAAAGGAGGTTTTTTTTGATGCAGGTCACAGTCAGCCTCCGAAAGAGAACCTCTTCTTTGCTCAGAATAACAGCCCCAAGGCCGTTTGGCAATAAATAGTTGATAAATGCGGAGAATCTGATACAACACAAGGGTTTCGGGTTCCTTGGCCCTTTATGAACAGAACATGGAGAACATCTTGGACCCTCTCCCTTCAGGCCCAGCCGTTCATTTCGAGATCGTCGTCGTCATCCTTTCCCTTTTCTTCAGCGCCTTTTTCAGTGCCACCGAAACGGCACTGACCGCGCTTTCCGACACGAAGGTGCACAACCTGCTCGAAAAGCACCCGTATGCCGCGGGGTTGCTGAAAAAATGGCTCGTCAAGCCGAGTCTGCTGCTCTCGACCATACTGATAGGTAACAATCTCGTTAACATCCTCGCCTCGGTCCTCGCCGCCCGCATCGCCCACCACTACATCGGCAGTTTCGCCGATGCGGCGGCGGTCGGGTTGATGACGCTCATCGTCCTGATATTCGGCGAGATAACCCCGAAGACCTACGCGAAACTGAACCCGGAGAAGGTAGCGGTGCCGGCACTGGCGTTCCTACGGGTGTTCGACCTGATCTTCTGGCCCGCCGCCGTGATCCTTTCGAGATTCTCGCGTCTTCTTGTCCGCCTCATGGGAGGGAAAGACCTGGGGCAGGAGGGGCTCAGCATCACCCAGCACGATATCGAGTATATGATACGGAAGGGGAGCGAGCACGGCGTTTTCGAGAAAGAAGAGCAGGGCGAACTCCTCTCATCGGTTGTGGAATTCCGCGAAACGCTCGTCGGAGAGATCATGATACCGCGCACCGATGTCCACTTCCTTGAAACGACCGACTCCATAGGGGAGGCGCTCACGAAGATATCGGAGTGGGGCCATTCCCGTATCCCGGTCTATGAGGAGAACATAGACAATGTGCGGGGCATCCTGCTTTCCAAGAGTCTCGTAGCCGAATTCGCCAAGGGAGGCGTCGATCTGAGCCGCCCGATAGCGCCCTATCTGCGCCGGCCGGTCCTGTTCGCGCCCGAGAGCCAGCGGATCAGCGATACACTCAAGGCGATGCAGTCCCGGCGCATCCACATGGCCGTCGTCGTTGACGAATTCGGCGGCACTTCCGGCATCATCACGCTTGAGGACATCCTTGAGGAGCTGGTCGGCGACATCAAGGACGAGGTCGATAAGGATGCCCACCCCATCATCAAACTCAAAGACGATGTCATCAGCGTGGACGCCCATATGTCGATATACGACCTCGAAGAGGAACTGGCGATAAAACTGCCCGATGACGGTGAATACAATTCGCTCGGCGGTTTCATCACCGCCCACGCCGGATCGGTGCCGGCGAAAGGTTACAAGTTCGAATATCAGGGGGTTGTGTTCCGCGTCGCCGAAAGCGATGAGCGGCACATCGCCCGTGTTGAGATACGCAGGATCCCGCACCGCTCCTGATCGTCGCGACAGCGGTTTTCAACACCGCTGTTGATAACCCCTTCCGTTTCAAGGCCTAACTCCTTGATGCGCCGCGTT